>CADBKS010000098.1:0-10283 GCA_902795255.1 uncultured Chloroflexota bacterium | reverse complement strand
GAGCTTGCAAGAAAAATAGCCGCGGAGCTTTCGGCGGCCCCGGTCATCACAACGGCAACGGATGTTTTCAGAAAATTTTCAGTTGATGAATGGGCATCAGCGAACGGATTCGTCCTTTCGAATATGGAAGCGGCAAAGATGGTCTCAGCAGCCATACTTGAGCGGGATATACCGATCCGCTGTGACCTGCCGGTCCTTTCTGCATATCCGGAAGGAACATTTCCGGCTGATGAGGGTGAACTCGGGATCTATATCGGGTGGAAACAGGAACGGCCTTTTCGGGTAACGCTTCAGCTCATCCCGCGGGTGATCGCACTGGGGATCGGATGCAGGAAAGGCACTCCGGAAGCCTCCGTCCGCGAGGCTGTGGAACATGTTCTGTCTGAAAACAATATTGACCGCAGGGCCGTTCGGTCGGCGGCCTCGATCGACCTGAAATCCGACGAGGCCGGACTTTTGGAATACTGCAAATCAGAAAATCTTCCCATATGCTTCTATTCTGCTGATACGCTCCGTAAAGTGCAGGGAAGCTTTACTCACTCGGATTTTGTAGAACAGGTCACGGGTGTAGACAATGTCTGCGAAAGGGCTGCGATGGTCAATGCCGAACGGCTGCTCGTTCCGAAAACGGCATGCGGCGGTGTTACGGTTGCTGCGGCCTTACTGCATCAGGAGGTGAATTTTGGCTAAACTGACTGTTGCCGGGATCGGTCCCGGCGATCCGGATTCCATGACGGCCGCTGTTGACCGTTCGCTTCGTGAAGCCGATGTGATCATCGGATACAGTGTTTATATTGATCTGATCAGGGACCGTTATCCGGGTAAGGCTTACCGGACGACTGCGATGACAAAAGAAACGGAACGCTGTCTGTTCGCGCTTGAGTTTGCGAAGCAGGGGAAAAATACAGTGCTGATTTGTTCGGGAGACAGCGGCATTTACGGGATGGCCGCGCTGGTCTACGAACTCCGCGGTGAGTCGGATTCTCCGGAGATCCTTATACTGCCCGGCATTACCGCCGCCAGCAGCGGCTCGGCCTTGCTGGGTGCCCCGCTGACTCATGATTTCGCGGTAATCAGCCTGAGTGACCGGCTTACGGCTCCGGAAAAAATCGAAAAACGTCTTCTCAAAGCAGCGGAGGCTGACCTTTCGATCGTGATATATAATCCTTCGAGCAAGGGACGTCCGGATCATCTGAAAAGAGCCTGTGACCTGCTGCTGACGGTTTTGCCGCCGGAACGTCCGTGCGGCATCGCACATGCTATCGGGCGGGACGGGGAAAGCACACAGATCCTGACCCTTGCCGAACTGCGGGATGCGCAAACGGATATGTTCTGCACGGTTTTTATCGGAAATTCAGAGACCCGGGTCATCGCCGGGAAACTGGTCACACCAAGAGGTTATCACTATGACAAAGATCTGCCTTTTCGCGGGAACAACTGAGGGGCGGAAGACCGCCGAATTTCTTGCGGGACAGGATGCGGATCTGACCGTTTGTACCGCAACGGATTACGGGGGACAGCTGATCGCACCGGCACCGAACATCCGGATATCCGACAGACGGCTGACTGAAGAAGAGATGCGGGAGGTGTTTGCCGCCGAACGCTTTGACCTGGTGATCGATGCCACCCATCCTTACGCGGTACAGGTCACGGAGAATATTGTCCGGGCATGCGAACAGACCGGGACGGACTATGTCCGGCTGATGCGGCAGGATTCCGGCATACCGGCGGATGCGGTCATCGTTCCGGATATTCCCGGTGCAATTGCTTTCCTGAACGGAACCGAAGGTAATATTCTGCTGACGACCGGCAGCAAAGAACTGGCAGCCTTTTCCGGTCTGGACCATTTTACGGACCGTGTTTACGCCCGTGTTCTGCCGCTGGCATCTTCTCTGGAATCCTGCACCGCTGCGGGGCTCGCTCCCTCCCACATTCTGGCCATGCAGGGACCATTTTCGGAAGAATTGAACTGCGCTCTGATCCATGCAGTCCGGGCGGAGTGGCTGGTCACGAAAGACGGCGGAACTGCCGGCGGTTTTGAAGCCAAAGCGGCTTCAGCCCGCAGGGAAGGCATCCGGCTGATCGTGATCGGGCGCCCTCCGCACGGCAGCGGCATGGACCAGAAGGAATTGTTCGAATATCTGCGGAAACGTTTCGGTTTCTCACGGAAGCCATTCGTAAAAATCATCGGGATCGGTCCCGGCGGACGGAATTCGATGACGCTGGAAGCGGTCCATGCTGTCGGGCAGGCGGACTGTCTGATCGGTGCCGGACGGGTGCTGGAGTCGGCACCATATCCGGAAAAGAAACGTTTCGCGGCGGTTTCCGCCCGGGAGATCGCCTCCTTTATCCGCGACCACCCGGAATTCACAAATTTTGCCGTTCTGATGTCCGGTGACAGCAGCTTTTACAGCGGTACAAAGTGGCTGCTTCCGCTGTTGTCAGACTGCGATACCGAAGTTCTTCCGGGGATCAGTTCTCTCTCCCGGCTGTGTGCTGCACTGAAACAGTCTTCGGAGAACATTTACACCGTAAGCCTGCACGGGCGGGACCGTGATATTATTCCGGATGTCCTGTCTCATGAAAAAATCTTTGTACTGACCGGCGGGGACAACACTGTAAATTCCATCTGCCGGACCCTTTCCGGTGCCGGACTGGGACATCTTCAGCTCTTCGTTGGAGAAAACCTGAGCTATCCAGAGGAAAAGATCACTTCGGGTTCAGCGGAAGAACTGGCCGGACTGGATTTTGACCCGCTGAGCGTGATCCTGATCTGCAATGATGCACCGGACCGGATCGTGACGCAAGGCCTTCCGGACGAAACCTTTTGCCGTGATTCCGGCGAAAAAGGCATCATTCCGATGACCAAAAGCGAGATCCGCTCGGTGTGTCTTTCAAAACTGCAGCTTACGGAAAGATCTGTGTGCTGGGATATCGGATCCGGGACCGGTTCTGTTTCGATCGAAATGGCCCTGCAGGCACGGTATGGACAGGTTTATGCCGTGGAACGGGATGCTGCCGCGGCGGACCTGACGGAAAAGAACGCAAAAGCGCTGCATGCTCCAAATATTACGGTCATCCGGGGAGCAGCACCGAATGCCTGTGGGGATCTTCCAGATCCGACGCATGTGTTTATCGGCGGAAGTTCGGGAAATATCAGAGAGATTTTGCTTCTGCTTGAAAACAGGGGAAAAAAGATCCGTGTCGTGATCACGGCTGTCTCGCTGAATACCATTGCGGAAATGACGTCGGTCCTGGATTCGGGGCATTATTCCGATATCGAGACCGTAATGCTGCAAACATCGAAGGCAAAGCGGGCAGGCAGCTCGCAGCTGATGCTTGGCGGGAACCCGGTCTGTATTTTCGCCTTTACCATTCCGGGAGCTGTGGAATGATCTGTCGTGTACTTCCTCTGATCATTGGTTTTATCATAGACCTGCTGATCGGTGATCCGCACGGCATCCCGCATCCGGTGGTCGTGATCGGAAAACTGATCAGCTTTCTGGAACAGACGCTGCGCAGGATCTTCCCCCGGGGAAAGAACGCAGAGATCGCTGCAGGCGCGTTTCTCTGGATCATTACGGTGACGCTTTCTGCCGGGATCCCCTGGCTGATCCTGATGCTGTGCGGACGGATCCATCCGTGGCTGCGGATCGCCGCTGAAAGCATTATGGTCTGGCAGATCCTTGCCGTCCGCGACCTGCGGGTGGAGACGATGAAAGTTTATGAGGCGCTGAAGCGGGAAGACCTTCCCGAAGCTCGCTATGCGGTATCCATGATCGTTGGCCGGGATACGGAAAAACTGGACGAACTGGGCGTGATCCGTGCTGCGGTGGAAACTGTTGCGGAAAACACGGCTGACGGCATTATTGCCCCGATGCTTTTTATTGCGTTGGGAGGTGCTCCGGCCGGCTTTTTCTATAAGGCGGTCAATACCATGGATTCCATGCTGGGGTATATCGATCCGCCGTATACATGGTTCGGCTGGGTCCCGGCGCGAATGGATGATATCGCGAATTTTATACCGGCGCGGCTGTCGGCCCTGCTGATGCTGTTCGTTGGCTGGCTGCAGAAGCTGGATGTGAAGAACGGCCTGAAAATCTTTCGGCGGGACCGTTATAAACATGCCAGCCCCAATTCCGCGCAGACGGAATCTGTCTGTGCCGGTCTTCTGCGCGTACGGCTGGCAGGCGACGCCTGGTACCGGGGGATCCTGCATAAAAAACAGTATATCGGGGATCCGATCCGTGAAATCGAACGGGAGGATATACCCAGAGTCTGCTGGCTGATGTATGGGACTGCATTCCTTATGCTGCTGCTGTGCTGTCTGATCCGTATGCTGATTTACATCTGAAAGGAACCGATCTGAATGTTATATCAAACAGAATATACCCATGGCGGAGATATATATTCGGGAAAGGTGCTGCTTGATTTCTCTTCCAATATCAATCCGCTCGGTACACCGGACCGCGTATTGAAGGCTATGCGTGATGCTGTAGATCTTGCCGGGCATTATCCGGATCCGTATTGCCGAGAGGCCGTCAAATCGATCAGTACTTATGAAAATGTTCCGCCTGAGACCATTCTGATCGGAAACGGGGCTGCGGAACTGATCTATGCGTACTGTTTTTCCCTGCAACCGCGAAAAGCGCTGATACCGGTCCCGGCATTTCTGGAATATGCTGCCGCACTGCAAAGCGCCGGATGCGAAATCTGTGAATATGCGCTGGACCGGAATAAGGACTTTTTGCCGGATGAGGACTTTTTGCGCTGTATTGAGGAAACTTCTCCGGAAGTCCTCTTTCTGTGCAGCCCCAATAACCCGACAGGGCAGCTGATCCCTCCGGATTATTTTGCGCGGATCTTTGATCTCTGCAGCCGGAAAAAAATCCGGGTGCTGGCGGATGAGTGTTTTATTGATCTTTCCGACAGCAGATATGATTTCAGGGAACAGATCGAATCGCACGGGGAGCTGCTGATCCTGAAGGCGTTCACCAAAAACTTTGCGCTGCCCGGAATACGGATCGGCTATTGTCTCTGCTCCGATGAAAAGCTGCTCCGGAAAATGAGCCGTATGGTACAGCCGTGGAATGTCTCCGTGATCGCCCAGGCAGCCGCCGCTGCTGCGGTCCATGAGACCGATTATCTCGAAAAAGCCCGCAGGCTGATCAGTACTGAAAGAGCCCGGATGGCAAAGCAATTTGAATCCCTTGGATTTTGGGTCTGCCCGTCCCATGCAAATTTTCTGCTTTTTCAGGCGCCTGTCGGACTGGATGATGCACTGCGAAGGGAAGGGATCGCGATCCGCTGCTGTGCGAATTATTCCGGCCTTGGCCCCGGATGGTACCGGACAGCCGTGCGGAAACCCGAAGAAAACCAGACGCTGATGGAAGCGGTCCGCAGGGCTGTTTCCGGGAGGAACTGATGGCAAAGAATATCATGATCCAGGGAACGATGTCCAATGCCGGCAAAAGCCTGCTCGCTGCAGCGCTGTGCCGCATCCTGCGGCAGGATGGTTACAGGACCGCACCATTCAAAAGCCAGAACATGGCGCTGAACTCTTTCATCACGAAGGACGGATTTGAAATGGGACGTGCTCAGGTCGTCCAGGCAGAAGCTGCCGGGATCGAGCCGGATGTCCGAATGAATCCGATCCTGCTGAAACCGACTACGGATGTCGGGAGCCAGGTCATCATAAACGGCATCTCCCGCGGCAATATGAGGGCGATGGAATATTTCCGGAAGAAACGAGAATATGTGCCCTTTATTCTGGATGCGTACAACAGTCTTGCCGCTGAATATGATGTCATTGTGATCGAAGGTGCCGGCAGCCCCGCAGAGATCAACCTGAAACAGCAGGATATCGTCAACATGGGGCTGGCGGAAATGGTCGATGCACCGGTCCTGCTGGCCGGGGATATCGACCGGGGAGGGGTTTTCGCACAGCTTTACGGAACTGCAGCACTGCTTGAGGACAATGAGCGGAAACGTATCCGGGGACTGGTCATCAATAAATTCCGCGGGGACCGCGCCATTCTCGAACCCGGTCTGAAGACGTTGGAAGGACTCTGCGGCATTCCGGTCGTTGGGGTGATCCCCTATATGCATCTGGATATTGACGATGAAGACAGCCTTTCGGAACGTTTTTCTTCTTATACTACACGAAAATCTGTAGATATCGCTGTCATAAAACTTCCGCGCATATCAAACTTTACAGATTTCAGTCCGTTTGAACACTATGACAATGTCTCACTGCGCTATGTTGACCGGGTCAGCGAACTGCACCGGCCCGATATGATCTTTCTGCCCGGCACAAAAAGCACGATCTCGGATCTGATGTGGCTGCGTGAGACCGGCCTCGAGGCTGCGGTCCTGAAAGCCGCGGACGCAGGGACTGTTGTGTTTGGAATCTGCGGCGGTTATCAGATGCTTGGCAAAAAGATATCCGATCCAGCAGGATCGGAATCCGCTGAGGTTCCCGAAATCAGCGGCATGGGTCTTCTTGATCACGATACCGTTTTTGATGCCGATAAAGTCAGACGGCAAACCGAAGGGGTGTTTGACGGGATCGAAGGTTTTTTTTCGGATCTGAACGGAAAACAGTATCGCGGTTATGAGATCCATATGGGGAGAGACAGTCAAAAGCAGAAACCTATCCGAAATTCCGGAAACATTTACGGCACTTATATCCATGGCATTTTTGATGGTCCCGGGATCAGCGATACGATCCTTGCAGCCCTGTGCAGAAAGAAGGGCATTACACCTGAAAGTCTGAATTCATTCGATCCGGCCGAATATAAACAGCAGCAATATGATCTGCTTGCGGATACCGTTCGTGCCAATCTGGATATGGACCTTATCTATCGGATCATTGAAAGAACCGCCTGATCAATGAAGGAAGCCGTTCTTCCGCTGCGGAAGCTCAAGCTGATATCCCTGTGGATTTCAGGAGATAATGTAAAAACCGGTATTTTATAACGATGAGATTTTAAAATAAAAGGACGTTTCCGGAGCGCCCTTTTTGTTTTTTTTATTTCGGCAATTCTATTTCCAGCCGTTAGCCTGTTCATCCCGGAGGATGGTATAGACCTCATAGATATCTTCGATCGTATGAGAGGGCTCCACATCGTAGTGGCCTGTATCCTTGATCTTTGTCAGCTGGGACTGGATATGGAAAGTTTCACCGAAGCCGGCACGGATCGCACCTCGGATATCCCGGGAATAGGTATCGCCAACATATGCGCAATTTTCGGCCTTTGACCGGATCTGATAGAGCGACACTTTGAAAATATTCGTGTCCGGCTTCCGGTAACCGGTCACGGAGGAAAGCGTTACATCTCTGAAGAATTTCCGGATCCCGTAATCATCGAGGATCTGAAATACCTGATAGAGACTGGCCGTATTGCTGATGATGCCCAGCTTCATGCCGAGGCCCTGAAGCCCTTCGAGCATTTCTTTGACGCGGGGCCGGAGCACACGGTGATAATGCGTGACTTCGTACATATATGCAAGTTCTTCGGAGAATGGCTTGACCTGTTCAAAAGTCAGCCCGAAACGGGGCATCACATAATTTCCCCAGATCTCTTCGGGTTTCAGTTCCCGGTCATCACTGTCACGCTGTTTTCCGTAAGCATCCCAGCCTTCCTGGACGAGCCGTTCCGCCGTTTTATCATCCACATTGATCGGAAAGCCATGGGAGGCAGCGATCTCGATCACCCGTTTTGCTGCTTCAAGACTGCTGCTCTTATCGACAAAGATGTCTTCAAGTGTTCCGCCCATATCGAATAATACAGTATCAATCATATTCCTCCGGAAAACTACATCTGCTTTTGTTGTTGTTTTTTATATAAGTACCATGCCGAACCGGATCCGATAAGCAGCGGAGCCGGTACCATGATAACAAATAAACGGATAAAAATTGAAAGCGCATCCGGTTCATTCTTCAGCAGAATGATCATTGCGATCAGGAACATTACTGCGAAGACTGCGATCCAGATATAAGCAAGCAGGGCATAACGACGTTCGGAAAGAAAATAAACCGGGATAAGACAGATGCCCCCTCCAACCAGTGCCGGAACGATTGCACCGATCATATCCGATGCCCAGATCGGCAGGCCGTCTGTCATAGGCGCCAGCACATCGATCAAAAAGTAATATGCGGCGCCGAATATGATCACGAACAGAACTGCAAGTGAAAAACTGTAAACTACGGTTCCGCTTTTCATTTTTCCGTTTTTTGTGAAGCGGAAAAAATCTTTGAATTTCAGCTTTTCGTCATGCTCTTTCTTTTCTGCCATAACTCATATTCCGTTACGAAGAAATAAGATATAAGAATCAAGAATCGTTCGCGGTTTTCTGACTGTTCCGGGTATTCTTTATTCTTATCTCCCGTTTCTTAAGAGCGCTGCGGCAGCGGCTGTACCGCTGCCGCAGCTGTTGATTGCCCGTTTGGAATTATTTGTTCGGGCTCTTATCGTGCCAGTAGGTCCAGAAGTCGGAGACGTCCAGATAGTTATCGTAGATGCCTTCCATGTTGAGAGGAACCGTACCGGATTCGGCAAGGCTGAACGGGTTTTTCTTGTTGTTGTAGTCATTGCGGACGGACCAGGCGCCTTCCTTCATGACTTTCTTGTACCCTTCACCGGAGCCGTCATCGCCGCCCATCATGTAGCGGATGAAGAAACGGGCCAGAGCCGGATTGTCGGAACCCGGAACGACGAAGGAGTAGTTCGTGTTCTGACCGGAGACATACGGAGCCAGTTCAGTGACCCAAGCGATCGGCCAGCCATTGTCATCGCGGTTGCCGATCTTACCGGCGGAAGCCAGACCGAGGGTCGGATGTTCGGCAGTGGAATTCGCAACTGCTTCAACGATCTCATCACCGTCGCCGATGAAGGTCATGCGAAGCTGGGAAAGGCGGTACAGATATTCGTAACCGGCGTTTTCTTCTTCGAAGCCAAGATCATCCGGGTAAGTGTAGGTGATCGGTTCGCCGTACTTTTCTTCATAAGCAGCGGCAAGATCTTCCGGCTGGGAGACAAAGTGGCTGAACAGGGCCAGATAAGTGGATTCGGAACCGATTTCCTTGGAATACAGTTCGTACTTCTGATTGCCGTTTTCATCCAGTTCGATGATATCCCACCAGTTATTGACAGGGGCGCCATCCGGGAAGGCTTCAGTGTTGTAATACCAGAAAGCCAGAGAAGTGTAGAAAGGCATACCATAGGTCAGCAGGGACGGATCGATCTGCGCGCAGATATCTTCAGGATAGTAAGCTTCCAGATATTTGCCGTAATAGTTGAAGGCGATATCGCCGCGGGCATCGGCATCCTGGATCAGGTCTGCAATGATGTTGCCGGAATCAACTTCCGTTACGACTTTGGTAATGCCTTCACCGGCGTCCAGGTCATAGACTTCCACTGTGAATTCAGGATATTCTTCCGTGAATGCTTCAGCGATCTTGGCCATCTTGCTGGTTGTGGAATACACAACAAGTTTGCCGCCTTCGGCTTTGGCAAGTTCGAGAAGCTCATCGCCGGACATGGCGTTGTATTCCGCATTGGTTGGCACGTCGATTGCCGCAGCGGAGAGGACCGTTGACAAAGCCATTGTCAACACCAACAGATAAACAAACAGTTTTTTCATATCGATTCCTTTCTTGTTTATTTACAAAAACGACCTGAAACCAGTTTTCTTTCAATTGATCGGGCGTGCCCGGCGGCTTTGACCGGGCTGCACCCCTGACAGGAAACTGTGATTTCCAAACGATACGGCCTGATTATTTTCCTTTCTTCTTGTTCCGGGAATATTTGATCAGGCGTGTTGTTTCTTTATTATACACATTAAAGCGGTCGGGTTTGATCTTCAGCAGGACTTCCTGGTCGATATCATATTCTGCGATCCCGATCTGCTTGAGCAGCAGCTCATCGCCGCCGACATGGACCGTGACGAGTGTTTCGGACCCTGCAGGCTGACCGGCATAAACCTTTGCGGTGATGGTATTGTCGGCAGGTTCTTCCGCGATCTTGATCTGTTCCGGACGGACACCCAGGACGCAGTCGAATTCATCGGACGGGATCTCTTCATCGGTCCAGTCTTCGCGCGGGTAATTGAAATCACCGAGGCTGCACTTGACGTTCATCACATCACCCTTGACGCAGGCTTTCCCGTTGATGAAGTTGATGCGCGGGTTGCCGATGAAGTCAGCGTTGCGCAGATTGTTAGGGTTCAGATAAAGATCCATCGGTTTATCCACCTGGGAAAGGCGGCCGTTTTCAAACAGT
>CADBKS010000097.1 GCA_902795255.1 uncultured Chloroflexota bacterium | reverse complement strand
AAGGGCTATGAAGCGGACAGCATGAAATCCGCCGCCCTCAAGAGCGGCCTGGGCGCCGCCGTGATCATCCTGGTGATGTTCGCGGGAATTGCGCTGATGGGCGCAGGTGTGATCTTATTTAAATTTTCATTGATGGGCAACGGTCCATCCACAGCGATGGCGATCGCAATTGCTGACCGGATCGGGATCGATTTTTCGATAACGATCATCGTATTTCAGTGTTTATGTTTCCTCGCGGAGTTTTTATGGGGAAGGCATATGATCGGGATCGGAACCTTTGTTAACTGGTTCCTTGTTGGTCCGCTGGCTTCGCTTTACGAGCGGTCTGTCCGTTCGGTATGGCAGGTTCCGGTGACGATCGGCGCAAGGCTGATATTTATGGCAGCGGGTGTGCTGGTACTGAGTCTCGCCGGAGCCTTATACCAGACGGCGGATGTCGGGATCGCGCCGTATGATACACTTTCACTGATCCTTTCGGAAAAGAGCGGAAAGAAATATTTTCTGTGCAGGATCCTTACGGATTCAGTATGTGTTGCCGTGACGTTTTTGTTTGGCGGTATTATCGGGATCGGGACGCTGATCTGCGCTATGGGGCTGGGCCCTTTTATTCATTTCTTTTCCGATCATATTGCGAAGCCGCTTGTCGGGAGACCGGATTGATTGAATTCTTTCAGAGTCTTTCTGCGGGATAGAAAAACGGCACGGAGGAGATCCGTGCCGTTTCGTTTGCTTTGAATCGTATCAGGCAATGCCGACTTCGTCGTTGAAGGCTTTGATCAGTTTGTCGATCTCATCCTTCTGCGCCTGGTAGCCGAGCCAGTATTCACGGTCATACCACTGGGCATTCAGTTCCTCGGAGGTGCGGCCCTGCTGTTCGACCCAGGTGTAATACTTCAGGTTGTGGATGCGTTTGCGGTCCGCAAGCGTCAGTTCAGCCATATGAGCAGTGTTCTCACCCATCATATAGCGGCCGAAGGAATAAGCTGCTTCATCGCGGCCGAACGGACCGTATTCCTGGTTGTATTCATCGATGCGGGAGCTGTACAGCTGCATGGAATCGGTGAAGCAGGTGAGCACAACATCATCGGAGGTCAGTTCGCTGTATTTCGCGAATTTGACGGCAGCCAGCATGTTGGCGATACCGGACAGCCCGAGCAGATTCAGGTTGTCGATGGTTTCCTGCGGAACACCCTTGTCGGCAAGATACTTCTTTCCTTCCGGTTCATTGAAGAGACGGCAGATATTGACGACCGACTCATCGTCGATGGAAGTGACGAAGTCTGTGTTGCGGACATTGTGGACAAACGGTACGTGCTTATCCCCGATGCCTTCGATGCGGTGTGCACCGAAGCCGTTTTCGAGAAGGGTCGGGCACTGCAGCGCTTCGGATGCGATGATCTTGCAGTCCGGATACTGCTGTTTGAGGTAATCACCGCAGGCGATGGTACCGCCGGAGCCGGTGTTGGAAGCGATCCCGGCCAGACGTCCGTTCTTTGTCTTGACCTGTTCGAATACTTCCTGCATAGCATGGCCGGTGAGTGTATAGTGCCACAGGTAGTTGCCAAATTCCTCAAACTGGTTGAAGATCATCAGTTCCTGTCCGGAACGGCGGAGTTCCCAGCATTTGTCGAAGATCTCTTTGACATTGGATTCGGTACCAGGAGTCGCGATCACTTCATCCGCGACACCCTTCAGCCAGTTGAAGCGTTCCTGGCTCATGCCTTCCGGCAGAATGGCGATGGACTTGCAGCCCAGCAGCGCGGAATCATAAGCACCGCCGCGGCAATAGTTGCCGGTGGACGGCCATACGGCTTTTTCCGTCGTCGGGTCAAACTGACCGGTGACAAGGCGCGGGACAAGGCATGCAAAGGCTGCACCGACTTTGTGTGCGCCGGTCGGGAACCATTTGCCGACCAGACCGATAATGCGTGCATCAACGCCCGTAAGACTGGAAGGCAGTTCGATGAAGTTGACACCGCCGTAACCGCCGCCCTTTTCGACCGGCTGGTTCTTCCAGGTGATGCGGAAGAGGTTCCTCGGATGAATGTCCCACAAACCGATGGATGCCAGTTCCTTCTTGAATTTTTCCGGAACGGTTTCGGGATGAAGCTGTTGTTCCAGAGTCGGAATAACGATGTTGCGTTCTCGTGCGCGGTCTACCGCATGCTTGAGGCGCTCTTCATTGATGGTTAAATCGATTTTTGCCATGATACCTCATCAATTATTGTTTGTCTTCAGTTTTATCATAAACTGACTGTGTAATTTCACGGGTGACATACAGCGGACGGTTCCTGACCTCGTCATAGATCCTTCCGATGTATTCCCCGATTATGCCCATAATGATCAGTAGGACTCCGCCCATAAAGAACACGGAGATCGCTGTTCCGTTACCTTTTCCTGTAATGAGATCGATAATAAATGCCAGAACGCTCAGGCCGGTGATGCCGAAGCCGAGCCAGTAAGCCAGCTGAAGCGGAACCGTGGAAAACCCCGTGATCGCGGTCAGTGCGAGCTTCAGCATTTTCTTCAGCGGATAGTGGGTCTTACCGGCATACCGTTCTTCCCGGTGATATTCAACGCCGATCTGTTTAAACCCGACCCAGGAGGACATGCCGCGGAGAAAACGGTTCTTTTCCGGCATGTTCTTCATTACCTCAATGACCTTGCGGTCATAAAGGCGGAAATCGCCTGTGTCCAGCGGGATGCGGACATCCGCGATCTTGTCGATCAGTCGGTAGAAGGCAGATGCGGTCCATTTCTTAAACCAGCTTTCGCCATCCCGTTCTTTTCGGACAGCGTAGACCACTTCGTATCCTTCTTTCCATTTTTCGATGAGTTCGAGGATCACTTCCGGAGGGTCCTGCAGATCCGCATCGATCACGACGGCGGCATCCCCGAGGGCATGGTCCATTCCGGCTGTGACAGCGATCTGGTGCCCGAAGTTCCGGGCAAAGAAGATACAGCGTACACGCGGATCTTTTTCCGCGAAGTGCTTCATGATCTCTGAAGAACCATCCGTGGAGCCATCGTCGACAAGCACAAGTTCCCATGGCGCCCCGCTGCGGTCCATTACTTCAGCCACGCGGCTGTACAGCACGTCAAGACATTCTTTCTCATTAAAAACAGGAGCGATGATCGAATAAGTCGGTTTCATTGGCTATTGTTCTTTCAGAAATTCCTCAAGGGCATCCATTGACGGCGCAATAACGGGGGCCTGCCCGGCTGCGGTCATCGCTGATCGGATGTCTTTCAGTCCGGAGCCTGTATTGATCACCAGGACGTCATCGTTTTCACTGATCAGACCCATCGCCACGGCTTTTTTCATACCGGCATAAGCGGTAGCCCCGGCGGGCTCTGCGAATACGCCGATTTTTCCGAGTTCAGGAATCCCCTCATAAATCGCTTCATCCGGGATCGCAATATAGGCACCGTTTGTTTCAGAAGCGGCCCGCACAGCCCGTACGCCGTCACGCGGCAGGTCAACAGATATGCTGTCTGCGATCGTGGTCGCGGTCACCGGGGTGATGGTTTCGGTATGTGCTGCCCAGGCGTTGAATATCGCGGCGGATTTTTCGGACTGAACGCCGAAAATGCGCGGCATGACCGGGAGCCAGCCCAGTTCATGCAGGTCTTTAAAGCCTTTATGGATCCCGGATATGATGTTTCCGTCTCCGACAGAGACAAAGATGTTCAGCGGTTTATCACTGTTTCGGGGAGTGATGACCTGTTCCCAGATCTCAAACGCGGCGGTCTTTTTGCCCTCAGCAGTGAACGCATTGTAGCCGGTATTGCGGCAGTACCAGCCGTATTTTTCGCAGGCTTCAACGGAAAGATCAAATGCGGAGTCATAATTGCCGTCAACAAGGATCACCTTTGCGCCGAAAATCAGCAGTTGGGCAATTTTGGCCTGCGGAGCGGTTTTGGGCGCGAAGATGATCGCTTTCCATTGACTTGCAGCGGCCATGCCGGCAAGAGCAGCTCCCGCGTTGCCGGTGGAAGCAGTTGCGATGATATCAGCACCGATCTCCCCGGCCCTCGCGATCAGGATCGAACTGGCCCGGTCTTTGAAAGAGGCTGTCGGATTCCGTCCTTCATCCTTGATCCAGAGATTTCCGACACCGGCTTTGCGTGCCAGTACATCGGTTTTATAAACGGGGGTCATCCCTGCGGAATGCAGTGCGGTCCCTTCAAAACCGGGATCGGAAACGGGCAGCAGCGGCAGGTAGCGCCAGAGAGATTTTTCACCTGATGTGAAAATATCTTCGGGCTTGACGGTCCTTTTGATCTGATCGTAATCAAGGATCACGTTTAAATTGCCGCCGCAGGAATCACAGACATATCCTTTATAATCCTGTGGAAGTGATTTCCCGCAGACAGAGCATTTATATCCGACGAAATTTCCCATTATTCCACCTTTCCCCGGGATATGAAACGGTCCCGTTGCCATTTTATTTAACTATATTATACATAAAAACCATCTTTAGTTGTCAGACAAATTAGTGCTTTCAGTCATAAACATCCGTGACTTTTGTAAAAATCCAAAAGTTCTTCCCCGCTTGACTCCGGCGGCAAAGCGTAAGTCCAGTAACTGCAGAGATATTCCCGGTCCGTTTCGCCGATCTGACTGCCGCTGAGCATCATTTCAGCGCCGGCAAGATCACCTGCGTTTATAAATGCAAATGTAACAGGCGCAAGGTCAGAAGCATAAACAGGATGCAGGTCCAGGTCTCTTGCTTCCGAAGCATATTTCAGTGCGGTCCCGGGATCTTTCTGCTGGAGGGCTGCTGCGGTCTTTTGAAAATAGTAACAGTAGGTGCGCTCCGGTTCCGGACCCGTCGCAGCAGGCGGAACAGCCTGTGCTCCGGTATCGAACAGGATCAGTTCCGGATCGGAGATCCGGTTGATCCGCCGGAGTGAATCCGGAAGGCCGGGATAGGACTTGTTCTGTCCGTCAATGATCTGCAGACAGCCGTTCTTTCTGTAAAAAATGGCAAGTGTCTTTTCGGTAGAGGATCGAAAGGTGTGTGTTCTGTAAGTATGGTCAACGGTGACCGGAACAGCCGGATCACTGTAATAGGGATCTTCCCGCAGATCCAGGTCAAAGTATTTATATGTATAAGCAAGTCCGCGGTTCTCCGGTGCGTACTGCCAGTTCAGCACGGGAGAAATATCATTGTCACTGAGCCGGTCCAGCGGGATCTCATCGGAAGCAATGATCGTTCCTGCTTCGAGCGACGGAATACGCCAGGACATCTGCCAGAAATAATCGTTCAGTTTCCGGCCTTCGCTGATATATACCTGCGCGTTCTGCAGGTGAAAAAGTGCGGCTGCTGCGGTGATGACTGCCGCTGCCGCGCAGAACGGGATGTTTTTCATGATCAGGCTGAGCAGCACCGCGGTGATCATCGCAGCTGCCGGGGAGAAGGAGAGCGTGGAGCGGTCCCACGGGAAACTTACCGAGACATCCAGAAATGTTCCCCAGAAAGGAATGCCGGAGAGAAGCAGCAGTGCGATGCCCGTGAGAAGCATTTCGCTTTCAGCTGAGTTTCTCCGGTCCGGATCCTCCCCGTTGTGTTCTCTTCCGAGAAAGATGAAAACACCGATGCTGACCGAAAGCAGGATGGCAAGAGCCGTGGGGATACTGACCGATGGACGGGATAAAATCAGCATCCAGGCTTTTCCCAGAACGGTCAGAAGATCCTGCAGGACCTTTTTGACGAGTGTAAGCATTCCGCTGATGAGGTTCTCACGGAGTGCATTCAGCAGTTTTGGCTGATAGGTCTGAAATGAAAAAATAAAGATCCGCCAGATGAAAAAAGCGGCCGTGACGGCAGCAAAGGGCAGCATGAACAGAAAAAACTTCTTCCTGAAAATGCTGTTATTTTTTTCTTTCCCTTTCCGCGCGGTAAAGAACAGAAAAAACGGGCGTGCCAGTTCAAGACCGACGAAATATTCACAGGTAAAGATCGCGGCCAGCGAAGCGGCAGTACCCAGCACCAGAAGCGGCCATCCTTTTTTCAGGGACATGAAGAAAGCTTTCTGCATGAACCGTATGGAGAGAAGCACCAGAACAAGACTTGTGAAGTGCATTACATATTCGACCGCGATCGGCTGCTGCTGAAAGCCCGGATAAACCGCAAAAAACAGTGCGGCCGCATCGACACATTTATGTTCACCGAAAGCGGCGGCAAGGATCTCCCGGAACAGAAAGACCGAGAGCCAGCGCATCAGAAATACATAGATGTGGTAGAAGAGGGGCGATTCGCCGAAAAGCGCTGAAGTCAGCACATAGATCCATGCGGAAAACGGTCTGTCCCAGCGGGTGAATTGTGTAAAGCTTTCGGAACCGGCGATGTGATAATTGTAGATATAGATCCAGTCATCGCCGTAAAAACTCAGCTGCGGGATCGAAATCCCGTAAGCGATCCCGGTGATCAGCGTGATCAGCAGGGCGAATCCGATCCTTTTTTTCAGAGTGTTGTTCATATTGAAATCCGGAGTTCCGGTGCCGGCTCTCAGGAACAGCACCCGGATCTTCCTTCCTCAGCCGATCTTCCTGTTGACGTGGAACTTGAAGAATCCCGGTGCGAAGTAGCTTTCCGAATAGTCAATGATCCTGCCGGAGATCTCGACAAGATAGGCTTCGAATTTCTGGATCACATCTCCGCGCTGCAGCTGGATCTTTTTTGCGATATCGCTGCTGGCGGGACAGGCAGTGATAAATGTTTTTGAATGTGAGAGCTGGAAAGTGCCCCGTTTGATAATGAGATCGAGCACAGAGCCGGTGAAGCCTTTTTCGAGGTCTTCTTCGGATAAAATGTTTTCCGGGAGAATATCAATGAGGTAAGCGACCGGGTGGTCCGAGACCCAGATCACGCGGGAGATCCGCACTACGGCAGCATGCTCACTGATCCCGAGTTTACGGCTGATCTCCTGGTCCGCGGCGATTTTATTGATCCCCAGATATCCCATTTTGACATCCATTCCCAGCCGTGTTGCCTGTGTTTCGATGCTTTCGAGGATCTCAAGACCGGTTTCGATGTTCTGTTTCTGGTCCAGCACAAATGTACCGACACCCTGTCGCCGCCGGATCAGCCCCTGGCCTTCAAAGCTGCGCATTGCCTCCCGCAGCGTCGCACGGGAAACACCGAGCGATGCCGCGAGCTCAGGCTCTGATTTCAGCTTTTCGCCGGCCGGAGTCGATTCGATGATCTCAGCCAGCTGCAGGTGCAGTTTCTGAAACAAAGACATATTATCATAGGAAACCGGATAATCACTCATGTCCCCTCCCATAAAAACAGTATAACAAAAATGCCTTACGCTGTTTTCGAAACGGCCCGCCAGCAAAGGATTCGGATGATCGTCATGTATATTGAACGGCTTTTAAAGTATTATACATCAACATTGCGATCGTCATCGGACCAACTCCGCCGGGAACCGGCGAAATCGCTCCCGCGTGTTTTACGGCTTCGTCGAAATCCACATCACCGATGAGCCTGTATCCGCGGGCTGCAGAGGGGTCTTCAATGTGGTTGATGCCGACGTCAATAACGATGGCACCGGGTTTGATCCAGCTGCCTTTGACAAGATGCGGTGAACCGGCTGCAGCGACGACAATATCAGCCTCCCGGCAGATTTCATCCAGGTGCCGGGTACTGCTGTGGCAGATCGTCGGTGTGGCATTGCAGCGGCTCAGCATCATTGCGGTGGGCATACCGACGATCGGGGATCTGCCGATGACAACAGCATTCATGCCGCTGATGTCCGGGCACACACTGTTGATCATTCGGATAATACCGGACGGTGTGCAGGGATAAAAGAGCGGTTCACTGAATTTCCGGGCGAGCAATCCTGCATTATAGGGATGCATGCCGTCAACGTCTTTTTTCGGTGAGATGGCAAGCAGGACCCTTTCTTCCGAGAGTTGTTCCGGCAGCGGGAGCTGCACAAGGATACCGTGGACTTCCGGATCTTCATTCAGTTTTGCGATCAGAGCCTCAAGTTCTTCCTGCGTACAGTCTTCGGGAAGTTCGTAAGAAAAAGACCGGATCCCGAGTGCGGCCGTGGTTTTGATCTTGTTGGTGACATAAGTTCTGGATGCAGGATCATTTCCGACAAGGACGGTCGCAAGCCCCGGGATCGTAAGGGACCGGGCCGCGCGTTCGGCAATACGCGTTTTGATCTCTTCTTTAATGGATGCTGCTAATTCTTTTCCGTTGATGATTTGTGCTGTCATTGTTCTTCCGTATTTCAGTCAAAAATAAGGGATTTCCATATCGCCCAGTTCGGTGCAGGGGTAACGATGATCTCAGGATAGGGAGTGGGTGTAGGCGTCTCATAATGACCCTCAAGCGGGATAATGACGTGATCACCTTCTTTCCGCATCAGTCCCTGCTGTCTGGCCCATTCCTCCACCGCTGTATCGGACCCTGCATAATTGAGCCGGTCGTTTACGGTGTCAAGTGTTGCCTGCAGATTAACGACATCTGCCTGCAGCGTTGCTTCCTGGTTTTCAAGGAAGCTGAGCGTACTGAGTCTTGTATTCAGGTCGATGATCAGGTAAACTGCCAGAAGAACAAAAATCAGAACATAGATGTGCCTTTTGAGCGCTTTCAGTTTTTCCATAATCTAACTATACCAGAAAAAGACGGTTTCGGGCAAAAAAAAAGCCCCTTCATTAGGGCTTCTTTTTTAGTGCCGAAGGAGGGATTTGAACCCTCATGAGAGTACTCTCACTACGCCCTGAACGTAGCGCGTCTGCCAGTTCCGCCACTTCGGCATGTCAACAATAATGATTATATATCATACTGATTTCCTGTCAAGAAAAATGGAAAAATTCATTATTTTTCTTTTTCGGTTTTTCAATGTAAATTGAAAAGGTAAATACCGCGGAAGAATTTTGAAGCCGCCAAAACTTTTTTTCGCAGCAGTTTTCTGAAATATCCGATCAATTATGCCAGGTTTGTATTTTAGAACAACTGAATGCAATGGATCGCCGGTAAATTGTCGCTGCTGTATATTGGATGTATTGTTCAGATGTTAACGGCTTTAAGCCGAATTAATAGGATTCGGCTGATTTATGATCTGTGAATTTTGAGATAGTTATTGGTTTCAGGTCATCCGGAACACGCCGGTACATTGACGGGTAAGGTCTAACAGGGCGGGGCGGATCCGGAATGCCCGGACGGATGATCCTTTGCGTTTTGCGTCTGAAAATTCTTTTCAATAAAACGGCGGATGATCCATTCGGAAAGGTCCGGAATCGAAACACCTCCGGATAATTCTGAATCTGTCGGTTCACAGTCGTCGGAACCGGCCGGTTCCGGTCTGTTTTCCGGGGACCGGATGACCGGTGCGGAATAATCTTCCGAAACTGCTGCATTATTGATGTCTGCAGGTGTCTGGACGGAAGCAGGCTCCGGAACCTGAACATCTGTTGTTTCCTGAACAGGTTCGGATCCCGCGGGTTCATTTATCATTTCGGATATGCCGGATCCCGAAGGTTCGCGGTTTTCTTTGTTATCGGTAAAGACTGATTTGTCGACCGGAAATGACCGGGCTTCCGATAGAACGGACGATGTCCCGGAGTCGTTTTTATCAGCTGATTCTGTTGAAACTGCGCCGGCTGAAGATCTGTCATCTCCGAAAGGTGCAATACGGACACTGCCGTTTCTGATGTTTTCGATCTTTTTTTCCGTAGCGGTTAGCCGCTTGTCCAACGCTGACCAGCGGATAGAGAGATCTGTTACATGACCGCGGAAAACTCCGATTTCCCTTTGTTCCATGAAAGCGGAATAACATTTGCGGACGTTAAAGGCGGTGATCGATCGGAGCCAGCTGATCGTCAGACCGTCCAGCATACTGAAGTTATTGCCTTCCTGTTCCAGTGCAGCGACCGTGATGCAGCAGATGCCGAGCTGGCGGACCAGCTTTTCCAGGAGGGAAGATGCCTTTATGAACTGAGGAGAATGACGGTTCAGTTTGTAAACATAGCTGTAGAGCTCTGCCGCAAGTGTTTGAAGCCTCATTGCGGATTCATAAAATGCCAGAGGTTCCGTGCTGATCACATTATCCGGTTCAAAGGGATAGCCGTATTCATCTTCTTCTGAGGATGCGTCTTTATTCTGCATCTGCCAGCGGTGATCCATCAGATCATTGATCATGTTGACGATTTGCGGTGTGATCTTATCGAACATTGCGGAACCTCCTTTCTGAAATCTGATTTTATTATAGAACAAAAATGCTTGTTGTCAAGATAATTAGTAAATAATTTCTAAAAATATGACATTTGTCATGTGAATCAGGACGAC
>CADBKS010000096.1 GCA_902795255.1 uncultured Chloroflexota bacterium | reverse complement strand
TCATGATTGCAGGCATACTGGACGTGGCAGCCGCCTGCAGAATCCTCGGTATGCAGGCCCTTCGCTGGCAGGTGACAGAGCGCATCATTGGGATGCTCGTCCTGTCCGTACCGCTTTGGCTGTTTTCAAAAATTGTAGGCATGAGGCTTCACAGGACTGTACTGGGGCGGGGCGACATCAGGATGGTTGCCATGGCGGGCGCAGTCCTCGGGCTTTATTCGGCGCACGCGGTTCTTCTGGCAACCTTATTGCAGGCGGTCATAAGCTATCTGCCTGCTCTTGTTCGGGGGAAACTCGACCGGAAGACCTATATTCCGGCAGGGAGTTTTTACGCTGTTGCCATATGGATTGTTTATCTGGCATACCCATTTTTTAATTGAACTCGTAGATCCGCAGTATTCGGACCTTATCTTGACAAATGCCGTTTTTCCGGCTGCCTTCACGACCGGGAACCGGACTGCGCAGTCAGGACGGCTGTCGAAGAGGGGCTTATTTCCGCGGAACGGTACGAAAACTATCGGATGCTGTATCACGATCTGAAAGACCGGAAACGGATCTATTGACCACGAAGGCGGTGCGCATATGAGCAGTGACAGACCCAGGATCCTGGTGGTCGGAAGCCTGAATATGGATATGATCGCGCAGACGTCCGTTTTTCCGAAAGACGGCCAGACGGTGAAGGGCCGTTCCTTCCGAAAGGCGCCGGGCGGCAAAGGGTTAAACCAGGCCGTCCAGGCAGCCAGGCTCGGCGCGGACGTCGTCATGGCCGGAAAAGTCGGCTGCGACGCGGAAGGAGATGAACTGATCGGCGTCTGCCGTCAGGAAGGGATCGACGTTTCCCATATCCTGCGGGATACCGGCACGGCGACCGGATGCGCAATGATCCTGGTGGAAGAACGTCCGGACGGGGAGGTCTCCAACCGGATCATCGTGATCCCGGGGGCAAACGGGAATATGACGCCGGATGATATTGCTTTTCTGGAAAGCGAAGCGGCGTCTTTCGATATGGTGCTGCTGCAGTTTGAGATCCCGATGGAGGTCAATGAGCGGGCTGCTTTTCTTGCCTGCGAAGCAGGCGTGCCGGTAATGGTCAACCCGGCGCCGAGCGCGCCGGTTCCGCGTCCGCTCCTGGACCACTGTACGTATCTGTCTCCGAATGAGACAGAAGCGTCGGATCTGGCAGGCGTTCCGGTGGAATCCCCCGACGGGGCCGACAAAGCCGCCCGGATCCTCCTGCAGTCGGGTGTGCGGAACGTCCTGATCACGCTGGGAGAGACAGGGGCTGTGCTGTATTCTCCGGAAGGCGGTAAGATTTTCTGCCCGGCCGTCAGGAAGCTGCCGGCTGCGGACCCGACGTCGGCGGGCGATTCGTTTGTCTCGTCGTTCTGTACGGCCCTGGCCGACGGCGCGGATCATGAACAGGCGCTTTTCTTTGCGGCTCATGCGGCAGCCCTGACGGTCTCGGAAGCGGGCGCAGTCCCGTCTCTTCCGGACCGGGAACAGGTGCTTTGTTTTATTGATGAAAGCAGGAGATAGACCTGCGCAGTATTCTCGGAAGGAGAGAGAAGAGATGGTAAAGGACTTTACAGATACCTACCTGCTCAATGACGGATATCGGATCCCCTGTATCGGGTACGGGACCTACCTGACGTCTGACGAGGACGTATGCCGGGCAGTGATGGAAGCGCTGAAGCAGGGCTACCGCCTCATTGATACCGCTTCGATGTACAAGAACGAAGCCGGTGTCGGCAGGGCCGTCAGGGAGAGCGGGATCCCCCGGGAGGAGATCTTTGTGACCAGCAAATGCTGGAATACGGACAGAGGATATGAGCAGGCGCGGAAAGCTTTTGAGCAGACGATGGAAAACATGCGGCTGGATTACCTGGATCTGTATCTGATCCACTGGCCGGCTAACCGGAAGCAGTTCGGGGAACAGGCGGCATCGATCAATGCGGAGACCTGGCGGGCTTTTGAAGATTTGAAAAAAGAAGGCAGGGTCCGTTCCATCGGCCTGTCCAATTTCCTGCCGCATCACATCGACGAGCTGATGCAGACCGCCTCGATCCCTCCGGCGGTGATCCAGCTGGAATTCCATCCCGGCGGTTACCGGAAAGAAGAACTCGAGTACAATAATGCGCACGGATACGTGACGCAGGCCTGGGCGCCGCTCGGGCGCGCAGCCGCGCTGCAGGGATCCATCATCTGTGAGATCGCTGAGAAGTACGGAAAAACACCTGCCCAGGTCTGCCTGCGGTGGGAAATCCAGCACGGCGTCCTTCCGATCCCGAAATCAGTCCATCCCGGCCGGATCGCGGAGAACAGGGACGTTTTCGGATTTGAACTGACCGATGAGGAAATGCGCCGGATCGACGGAATGGAAGAGGTCGTGTTCGGATCCGGCAGAAAGCATCCGGACGAGGTGGATTTCTGAAGCTGAGTGTTTTTTTCTCTTTTCATTGAAACAACGGATTCTGTTTGAGGTTGATCATGGCAAAAAAAGCGGCAAATATTCCTTTGTATCAGCAATTAAAAGAAAAGATCCTTGCGAATATCTCGGCAGGAGCATATTCGAAAGGCCAGCGGATCCCGACCGAAAAAGAACTGTCTGAAACGTTCGGGATGAGCCGTGTTACGGTTCGAAGGGCAGTGAAAGATCTGGAAAAAGAGGGAATCCTGGTATCCTATCCGAAGCGGGGGACGTTCGTCGCTCAGCACTCGTTCAGAAGAAATATCTCTCACAACTCCAGCTTTACGGAGATCTGCGAGGCGTCCGGGCTGAAAGCCGGGGCAAAGACGATCAAATCCGTTATTGAAGATGCGACTCCGGAAGACGTCCAGGCTTTCGGAATTTCCAAAAACTCCAAGGTCATTGTTCTTGAGAGGATCCGTTACGCGGATAAAATTCCGGTCGCCATCGAGACGTCACGCTTTCCGGAGAGTTATTCTTTTCTGATCGAGGAAGACCTGAATAACAAATCCATGATCAGTGTCCTCGCGGAAAAATACAATATACATTTCACCAGCAAAGGGACCACTACCATCAAACTGGTGAACGCCACGTATGAGCAGTCAAAGTATCTGTCTCTTCCGAAAGGATACCCGCTGATCTCCATCTCCTGTATCTCCTACGACGAGAACGGAAAGCCGTGCCACGATTCCAGACAGCTGATCGTAGGAGACAAATTCGAACTATACCTGTAATCCGGATCATCATCGTTTTCCGGATACGATTTCACGCAAAACAGCAGACCGGACGCATACAGCCGCAGGCATGAGAGCCTGCGGCTGTTCTATTGACATTGGGCGTGGAATTTAAATTTACAATTCACGTATTGACATTGGGTTTAAAAGTAAACTATAATAAATAATACAAATAATACAATTAAAACAAATAGTATTTAATAGAGAGGAAAGGCTGAATATATGTGGACGGATGAGATGTTTCAAGTAAAAAAACCGGTCATCGCACTGCTGCATTTGAGGGCTCTTCCGGGCGACCCGCTTTATGACGACGAGGCGGGTATGCAGTATGTCATCAAAATGGCGGGGGAAGAGCTGGATAGTCTTCAGGACGGAGGTGTGGACGGGATCCTCATTTCAAATGAATTCAGCCTGCCGTATCAGAAGAAAGTCAGTTATATCACCGTAGCCGCCATGGCAAGGATCATAGGGGCGCTGGAGCATAAGTTCCGGGTCCCTTACGGCGTGAATATTGCCTATAACCCGATGGAGGCGCTGGAACTGGCGGTCGCAACGGAGGCAAAGTTCATCCGGGCCGCTTTTACAGGGGCCTATATGGGAGAGAGCGGCCTGGTCGATACCGATATCGCGGAAGTTATCCGCCGCCGGAAACAGCTCAATGCGGAACACGTCAGGATGCTCTATAAAGTAAATCCGGAATCGGACGCTTATCTGGCTCCCAGAGATCTTCAGACGATCACAAAATCGATCGTGTTCCATTGTTTCCCGGACGGGCTCTGCGTTTCCGGATCCGGCGCCGGAAAAGAGACGAACGCGGACACGATGACCGTCGTAAAAGAAGCTGCGGGAGAGGTGCCGATCTTCTGCAATACCGGATGCAATCATCAGAATGTGATCGAGAAACTGGAAGTGTCTGACGGATTGTGTGTCGGAACTGCATTTAAAAAGGATGGAAAATTCGCCAATTACGTGGATAAAGACCGGGTGATCGATTTCATGAATAAGGTCAGGGAGTACAGAAACAGGCTCTGAGAACCGGGCGGGTCAGGACAGCAGGTGCAGAATCATGTGGGAAAACGCATATTATCTGGGAATTGATATCGGCACTTTCAGCAGCAAGGGTGTGATCGTCGATCATACCGGGGCGATCGTGTGCGAAAACAGTGTGCCCCACGGAATGGAGAATCCGCAGCCGAAATATTATGAACACGATGCGGAAGCAGTCTGGTGGCATGACTTCTGTTATCTGTCCGGAAGCCTTCTGGAAAGATCCGGGATCCGGGCGGATCAGATCGCCGCAGTCGGAGCCAGTACGCTCGGCTGCGACTGTCTGCCGGTCGACGAACAGTGCAGGCCGCTGCGCAAGGCTATTCTGTATGGAATCGACGCAAGAGCTGATAAAGAGATCCGTTATCTGACGGAATTATATGGGGATGAAACGGTCCGCCGGTATTTCGGGCGGCCGATCGCCACAGGGGACATTGCGGCAAAGATCCTCTGGATCAAAAACAATGAACCGGAGATCTATGAAAAAACCTCTAAATTCCTCACGGGCGCATCTTATATCGGAGCAAAACTGACCGGGAACTACTGTATTGACCGGTATCTTGCCTGCGCTTCTTTTCAGCCGATGTATGACATGAACGGGGAGATCCGTACGGATATGTGCCGGGAGATCTGCCGTCCGGACCAGCTCGCGGAAGCGAAGACCGTAACGGATATCATCGGAACGATTACGGAGGAAGCCGCGTCACAGACCGGACTTGCAGCCGGTACACCGGTCATTACGGGGACAGGGGATTCCTGTGCGGAGGCGATCAGTTCCGGTGTGGTCAGGACCGGTACGGCAATGCTGCAGTTTGGTTCTACCCTGTTTCTGAATCTCTGTACGGACAGGCTGATCCGGGACGACCGCGTGAAAGGAACCATTTTCACCATTCCCGGTTCCTATACGGTCTCTGCCGGGACCAATACGGCAGGAACGTTGACCAACTGGTACCGCGATGCCCTGCATCAGGATCTGCTGGCTGTGGAAAAGAACGGCGGCAGGAATGCTTTTGAAGCGATGGCTGAAGAGGCCGGGAAGATCGCCCCGGGAAGCGGCGGGCTGTATACGCTTCCGTTTTTTGCCGGTGAGAGAAGCCCGATCAATGATCCGTTGGCAAAAGGAGTGATCTTCGGACTGAATCTTTCTCATTCGCGGGCTCATCTGTACAGATCGGCGCTGGAAGGCATCGGATACTGTGCCGCCAGGATCATGGACGTCCTTCGGGAACACGAGGTGTTTCCTTCCAGGATCATGGCAGTCGGCGGAGGGGCAAAGAATCTGGTCTGGATGCAGATCATAGCCGATATGCTTGGCGAAACTCTGTATATCCCGGAGATCACGGTCGGCGCGTCGTACGGGGATGCGCTGATGGCCATGATCGGTGCCGGTGCCCTGGGCGGATTCCGGGATCTTGAGAAGATCATCCGGATCGGCCGTGAAGTATACCCGGATATGGAAAACCACAGAGAATACCGGAAGCATCAGGAGATTTTCTGGGCATTGTATGAGAGTACGAAGGACCTGATGCATGCGGGTGCTTCTGATCAGAACTGACAGGAGGTGATAGGAATATGCTGGAACAGTATGTTCCCGGAGGAAGACTGGGGAGTGTCTGGAAAGTTATAAATACGGTGATCAGGATCATTCTGGTCGTCGGGGGGATCGCATCCGCGGTTTTCCTGAGCATGATGTTTATTAACGTTATTCTGCGTTACGTTTTTTCAAGACCGGTCTTCTGGTTTGATGAGGCTATCGTCGCGCTCCTGGTCTGGTATTCGGCACTGGGAACGGTCGTCTGCTACTGGACGAGCGAGCATGCGGTGATCAACTTTTTCATCCAGTATTTTAAAAAGCCGTTCAAGGTCTTCTTCATGTTCATTCCGCATGTGCTGGTGTTTATTACTTCATTCCTTTTTGTCATCGGCGGAAGACAGCTGTTTGCCATGCAGATCAAACAGCTTCCGCAGGGAGGCATCCCGTTCTCGAGGGCATATTACAGTGCCCTGCCGATGATCGTGATGGGCGTTATGCTGATCATCCTTTCTGCGTACAGGATCGTGGAATACATCTGTACCCCGAAGGAAGTATTTCTTCAGAGGTTCCAGAAATTACAGGATGAAGGAGGGATGATCATTGAGTAGCTCTGCTTTTGTATGGATATTCTTTATTCTGTTTATCGTCATGATCCTGCTGGAAGTACCGATCGGTACGGCCATGCTTGTCAGCAGCATGCTTTATATCATCCAGAACGGACAGAGCTTTGTCATGTTCGCCCAGAAGACGGCGTCTTCCTTTTCAAGCATGTCGCTGCTGGCAGTCCCCGCATTTATTTTTGTCGGTTCGGCGATGAATGAGATCGGTTTCAGCGACCGTATTTTCGGGATCGCTGAGAAATCGATCGGTCATATTCCCGGTGGCCTGGGGCACGCGAACGTCCTGGCAAGCATGATCTTTGCCGGAATGAGCGGATCCGCCATGGCAGACGCCGGCGGCCTCGGCGCGATCGAGATCAAGGCCATGGATGAAGCGGGTTATGACAAGCGTTTTTCAGTCGCGATCACAGCGGCTTCCTCAGGGATCGGCCCGATCATTCCGCCGAGCATCAATCTGGTCATCTGGGGATTCCTTGCCAGCGCTTCTACTGTAAAGCTGTTTCTTGCGGGGATCCTTCCCGGAATTCTGATGGGACTCTGTTTAATGGCTTTTATTTACGTTGACGTCAGATTCCTTGGAATTAAAGCACCCATTACGAAACGCGCAACTTTTAAGGAATTCCTGCACGCGCTCTGGAGAGGACTTCCGGCATTATGCGCGCCGGCCATTCTTCTGATCGGGATCAGCAGCGGCGTGTTTACGGCAACGGAAACGGGTGCGGTAGCCTGCGCCTATATTGTGCTTCTGGGTCTGGCTTACCGGAGACTGAGCTTTAAGAAAATGCTGACGATCCTGAAGAACACCATGACGACGACCGCGCTGACCATGTGGCTTTGCGCGACAGGCTCAGTATTCAACTGGATGATCATCAACAGCGGATTAACAAAGACCCTTTCCGACATGCTTCTTAGTTTAAACAACCGGGTGGCCGTCCTTCTGGTCATGAACGTGATCCTTCTGTTCATGGGGTGTTTTATGGGATCTCTGCCGGTCCTGATCATGATGGCGCCGGTCCTGCTGAATATTGCGGATGCTTTCGGGATCAGCTATATCACGATGGGCGTGATCGCGGTATTGAACCTGACGATCGGGGGAATCACGCCGCCCATGGCCCCGTCGCTGTTTGTGGCTGCTAAAGTAGCGGGTATTCCCTTCAGTGACTGTGTCCCTGAGACGTTGAAGATGATCATTCCTCTGGTAGCGGCGCTGCTGCTGGTGACTTTTATCCCGGGCGTAACGTTGTTTATTCCTTCCATTCTCGGTTAAGGAGGTATATTTCGTGCGGCAGGAGAGCATCGCGGAACAATTTGCGGTAATGAATAACGCCTATGCGCATTATCCGTTTTCCTATTTTCTCAGCAGCATGAGAAAACTGGGACTGAACCAGATCGATTTCTGGTGCGGGGCCCCTCACTTTTATGCCGCTGAAGCAACGCCGTCGAAGGTTGCCGGACTGCGGAATGAGATCATGGGGAGCGGAATGGCGGTCGTTTCTTACACGCCTGAGATGATCCCTTATCCCTATGATATTGCGGCAGCAGAGCCGAAGCTCAGGATGCGGACACGTGATTATCTCTGCACTCACATTGAGATCGCGAACGAGCTTCAGGCGCCGTATATGTTGATCCCGGCGGGGAAAGGGCTGATGGACTGCCAGCGTGAAACCAATATGGAAGCCATGTGCGAAATGCTGGGAGATCTGGCCGGTTATGCGAAAACGGGCCGGACTCAGCTGGTACTGGAGCATCTGACAACAAACAGTTCACCGCTCGTCAATACTTCTGAAGACCTTGCGGAAGTACTCCGCAGGGTCGGCGCGGAAAATCTGCACTGTGTTCTGGATCTTGGACAGATGAGTGTTTTCGGGGAGACAGTGAGCGCGTTTTTCGACCGGCTGCCGGATCATATCCGGGTGATCCACATGATGGACGGACTGCCGTCCGCGCATCTTTCGTTTGGAGACGGTATTCTGCCGCTGGAAAAGTATTACGACGAGATCCTGGATTTCGGATATCAGGGAAAGATCGTGCTGGAGATCAATGACAGGCGGTATCTGCCGGATCCTCACGCGGCGCTGAAGCAGTGTATCGACCGGATCAGGCTTTGGGAGGACCGGCCATGAAACAGGAGATACTGCAGGACCGGTTCGCGGTAATGAATAATCTGTGGCAGAAGTATTCCCTGTTTTATGCACTCCGAAGCATTCGCGCCGCAGGCTTCTCCAAAGTCGATCTCTGGGCGGGTGAACCTCATCTGTTCATTCCGGACTGCAGTTATGCCGGGCTGAAGACCGTCAGACGGTTTGCGGCGTCTCTGGGCCTGACTTTCAGCTGTCTGACACCCGAAATGAACGGTTATCCGCTAAGCGCTGCCATCTCTGACATGGGCATGCGCGAACGGGCTTTTCAATACGGAAAAAAATGTATCGATGCAGCGGAAGCGCTTGAGGCCGGGCATGTCCTGTTTGCCCCCGGATGGCGTTATGAAACTGACGACAGAAGGGAAAGCATTCATAGGACGGCGGAATTCCTGCTGGAGATGGCGGATTATGCGGAACATAAAGGCGTATTGATCGAGACACAGCACCTGACGCCGTTCAGTTCCAACCTGGTCAATACGATCGACGATCTGCAGGAGCTTGCGGATTTTTTGGATGACAGGATCGGATTTGTCGCAGATACGAGCATTCTCTGCGGACAGGGAGAAAAGATCGAAGATTATCTGAATGCATTCGGAAACAGGATCAGGCATATTCATCTGACAGACGGGAAAGACGGGTCGCTTCACATCATTCCGGGAGAGGGAACGGTTCCATTGAAAGAAATCGTGGAGACCTGTCCGGCCGGGACGGACAGAATTGCCGAAGGATGGTTCCATACGCTGGAGATCAATGCGGTCCCCTGTCTTTCCGAACCGGAAACAAGTATTCAAAAGACGTATCACTGGCTGCAGGCTATAGATGCCAGATAACAGATACCGACAACAACATTATTCAAAGGAGGCAGAGATGAAAAAGAGATTACTAGCAGTATGTATGGCAGCAGCGATGGTGGCGGCATCCATAGCAGGCTGTGCTGTTCAGAGTGCGGCTCCGGCTGCTGCTCCTGCAGAGAGCGCAGCAGAGCAGACGGCAGAAGCTCCTGCGGAAGCCGGCGGTGAGGAGATCATTATCAAACTTGGCGCATCTTCAGCGGTTACCGAACCGATCGGCGCAGCCGGACAGCGTTTCGTTGATTCCGTCAATGAGAAGCTGGCAGGCAGAGTCAAAGTCGAGTACTATCCCGGCGAACAGCTCGGCAACGCGACTGAAATGATCGAGAACATGATGGTTGACCTGCAGCAGGGCGTGATCTTCTCGATCGAGAACTATTCCACGATCGCGAAAGACCTGAACATCATGAGCATGGCTTTTGCTTTTGACAGCATCGACCATGTCTATGCATTCATGGAATCCGATCTTTCCGATAATATCTTCAATACTCTTGAAGACAACGGCATTCATGTAGTCAATTACCACTTCCAGAAAAACCCGAGAGCTATCTTTGCGAAGCACCCGATCCATACCGTCGACGATCTGGCCGGTGTGAAATTCCGTGTTCCGAACCTGGATATCTTCAAGAAGAATTTCTCGACCATGGGCGCTGTCCCGACGATCGTCGCATGGTCTGATTACACCATGGCCATGATGCAGGGTCTGGTCGATGCCGGTGAATGCTCTTATGAATCTATCGTAGCGCTTGATCTTTACAAGTACGCTCCTTACATCTCTCTTGTTGACTATGCTTATCCGCTGGAATCTCTGGCGCTGACCACGTCGGTCTGGAATAAGCTGAGCGATGAGGAGAAGGCGGTTATCGAAGAATGCGCTGAGGATGCGGCGGTATTCTTCTCTACCACTGTCAGGGAATCCTGGGAAGACGACATGAAGACCATCACGGACAGCGGCGCTGAATTCGTCGAATTTGATAAACAGACTTTCATTGACAAGATGGCTCCGCT
>CADBKS010000095.1 GCA_902795255.1 uncultured Chloroflexota bacterium | reverse complement strand
GGTTCTGGTGAACAAAGAGAACCGTATTCCCGGGAACTGGGAGGAACATCTGGAGCTTGTCATAATGATGAATTCTCTCGGGGATGAGGTGCAGGTCGAAGAAAAAGCTTATGATGCATACCTGGACCTGAAGAAAGCACTGGCGGCGGAAGGTGTCTTCGTTGACCTGGATTCTGCCTACCGCAGCGTTGCCGAGCAGCAGCGGATCGCCGACGATTTCACCGAACGTTACGGTGAGGATTACGTGAAGCAGTATGTCGCGGTGCCCGGTTTTTCGGAACATCATACCGGACTTGCACTGGACCTTTACCTGAATATTGACGGGACGGATGTTTACATGAACGAGGATATGGTGCAGTATCCGGAGATCTGGGTGAAGATCCATGAGAAGCTCGCGGATCACGGGTTCATCCTGCGCTACCCTGAAGGAAAAGAGGAGATCACCGGTTACAGCTATGAGCCGTGGCATATCCGTTATATCGATGATGCCGAAAAGGCCGCGGAGATCACCGAAAAAGGGCTGACCCTGGAAGAGTACCTCGGGCAGCAGTAAATGACCCTGCCATAAATAAAAAAAGGCTGCCGCAAATAAACGCGGCAGCCTTTTTGTTTTTTTTGATCTATCCGCGGATCTCCGCGCAGAGCTGTTTGAGGATCGTGACGGCTTTGTGCAGCTGTTCGTCCGGGATGTTCAGCGCGGGCAGCAGGCGGATGCGGTCCTTGGCGGTGAGGGCCAGCACGCCTTTTTCGATGGCGGCGCTGACGATCTTTCCGGCAGGACCTTCCGGTTTGATGCCGATCATCAGGCCCATGCCGCTGACGGATTCCACGCCTTCGGCGCCTTTGAATGCGCTGAAGACCCAGGCGCTTTTCTCACGGACTCCCTTCAGCAGCTTGTCGTCAATACGGCTGAGGATGGTCAGTGCTCCCGCGCAGCAGACCGGGTTCCCCCCGAAGGTGGAACCGTGGTCCCCGGCTCCGAGAACGTACTGGACTTTTTCGCTCATCAGGCAGGCACCCAGCGGCAGACCGCCGCCGATCCCCTTGGCCGTGGAAACGATATCCGGGTGGATCCCGTAGTTCATGTAGGAGTACAGCGCGCCGGTGCGGCCGTTCCCGGTCTGGACTTCATCAATGATGAGCGGAATGTCGTGCTCTTCGGCAAAAGCAGCCGTCTTTTTGACGAAATCTTCATCAAGAGCGATCACACCGCCTTCACCCTGGACGCATTCCATCATGATCCCCGCGGCATTGTGTTCGAGGGCTGTTTTCTTCAGTGCCTCGAAATCGTTGGCGGGTGTATGGACGAAGCCGGGCGTGAGCGGCTGAAAGAGTTCGTGATAATGGTCCTGACCGGTCGCGGAAAGCATGGTCAGGGTGCGGCCGTGGAAGCTGTTGATCAGGGTCACGATGGTGAAGCAGTCCGGTCCTTTTTTATCCGCGGAATACTTGCGGGCGACCTTGACCGCGCATTCGTTGGCCTCCGCGCCGGAATTGCCGAAGAAGACTTTCTTCATGCCGGTACGTTCGCAGAGCATTTTGGCCAGTTCCGCGCAGGGTTCGGTGTAATAGAGGTTGGAGGTGTGCTGGATCTTGTCCAGCTGTTCGATGACGGCGGATTTCCAGATCTCATCTCCCGCCCCGAAAATGTTCACCGCGATCCCGGCGCCGAGATCGATATATTCTTTCCCGTCGCTGTCGGTGAGGACGGAACCTTTCCCGGAGATGATCTCTACGGGAAAGCGGGCATAGGTGTTGGCAACATAGGTTTTATCGAGGGTCTGCAGTTCACTCATTATCAATTTCTCCCGTGACCATGGTGCCGGCGCCCTCATCTGTGAGCAGTTCCATCAGGATGGAGTGCGGGATGCGGCCGTCCATGATGACCACATTTTTCACGCCGGAGCGGATGGCTTCGATGCAGCATTCCACTTTAGGGATCATGCCGCCGGCGATGATGCCGTCCTCCCGCAGCTGTTTGGCCTCTTCCACGCTGATCTTCGGGATCAGGGTGGAGAGATCGTCCTTGTCCCGGAGGATCCCGGGAACATCCGTCATCATCAGCAGCCTTTCGGCCTGCAGGGCGCCCGCGATATAGGCAGCGGCGGTGTCGCCGTTGATATTGTAGGTGTTGCCTTCTTCATCGCAGCCGAGCGTCGCGATGACGGGAATGTAATCTTTTTCAAGAATATCGATGATCGGACGGGCATTGACCATGGTGATGTTTCCCACATAGCCCAGCCGTTCATCCTTAAACTCCGCCTGGATCATGTTTCCGTCGATCCCGGAAAGGCCGATGGCGCTGCCGCCGTAATGGTCCAGCAGGTTGACCAGCGATTTGTTGATCTTGCCGGCCAGGACCATCTGGGCAATGTCGACGGTCTCTTTGTCCGTGACCCGCAGGCCGTCGATGAATTCGGCCTGTTTGCCCAGCCGGTTCATCAGGCTGGAGATCTCCGGACCGCCGCCATGGACCAGTACAACACGGATCCCGATATAGGAAAGCAGGGCAATATCTTCCATGACCTGATGTTTCAGATCTTCGTTGATCATGGCATTGCCGCCGTATTTGATCACAACAGTCTTTTTATAGTATCGGCGGATGTAGGGCATTGCCTGCACCAGGACTTCCGCGCGGTCTGCGTTGGTGATTCTTTTTTTCATGGCTTTCAGTGCCGCATCAGGTGCGGTAGTCTCCGTTGATCTTCACATAATCATAGGTCAGGTCACAGCCCCAGGCAGTGGCGCTGACATCTCCGGCATTGAGGTCCACCAGAATGTCGATCTCTTTTTCGAGGAGGATCTCCTTGGCTTTTTCTTCGGAAAAATCGATCCCGGCCCCGTTTTCGCAAACCCGGATGGTACCTTTCTCCGACTTGAAGCTGACGTCAATACGGCTGACATCCAGCGGAATGCCGGCGTAGCCGATCGCGCAGAGGATCCGGCCCCAGTTGGCATCCGCGCCAAACATGGCCGCTTTCACGAGACTGGAGCAGATCACGCTTTTGGCGACGGTCTTCGCTGTTTTGTCATCCGGGGCGCCGGTGACACGGCATTCCAGCAGTTTGGTGGCGCCTTCCCCGTCGCCGGCAAGCATCCGGCACAGGCACATGGTGACGGTGTTCAGCGCTTTCATAAAGGTGCTGAAATCTTCGCCTTCTTCGGTGATCTCTTCATTCCCGGCCATCCCGTTGGCGAGAATGGCGCAGGTATCGTTCGTGGAAGTGTCCCCATCGACGGAGACCATGTTGAAGGTGGATGCGATGTCGGTTTTCAGTGCTTTGCGCAGCATTTCCGGCGAGACCGCGGCATCCGTGGTGATGAAGACGAGCATGGTGGCCATATTGGGGTGGATCATGCCGCTTCCCTTGGCCATGCCGCCGATATGGCAGGTCCGGCCGCCGAGTTCAAATTCAACGGCAGCTTCTTTTTTGACCGTGTCGGTCGTCATAATGGCGGCTGCGGCGTCTTCATTGCCGTCTTCGCGGAGGCCCGCTGCCAGCTCGGCCATGCCGTTCCGGATCGGGGTGAGATCGAGCGGCTGCCCGATCACGCCGGTGGAAGCGATGACGACATCTTTCGGGCTGCAGCCGACGGCTTCAGCGGTCAGATTGCACATTTCGCGGGCGATCTCCAGCCCGTCGGCATTGCAGGTGTTGGCGTTGCCACTGTTGCAGATGACGGCAATGGCTGTGCCGTCTTCGATATTTTCCTTTGTGACGGTGATCGGTGCTCCCTTGACCAGGTTGGTCGTGTAAACAGCCGCCGCGCTGCAGATCTTTTCGCTGACGATCAGCGCCAGATCCTTTTTGCTGTGGTTTTTGCGGATCCCGCAGTGGATCCCGTTGGCCCTAAATCCCCTGGCGGCGCAGACACCGCCTGATATGATTTTCATAATGACCGTTCCTTTTTCTAAAAATGCAGGCTTTCTGTTTCGTCCAGACCCAGAACCAGGTTCAGGTTCTGGATCGCGGCACCGGAGGCGCCTTTGCCAAGGTTGTCGAAGCGGGCTGTCAGCACGAGACGTTCTTCATTGCCGGTGACTGTGATCTGCATGTCATCCCTGCCGGCAAGTGCCGACGCGGAGAGGAACCCCGCCTCATCGCACGCTTCTTCGAATCGGACCAGCGGTCCGGGGTAGTAACTTCGGTAGGCTTCCCGGACATCGGCGATGCTGCCTTTCAGATCCCGGGCGAAAAGCGGAACGCTCACTTCCATTCCGCTGTAGTAATCCGCGACGATCGGGCAGAAAACCGGAGCGGTATCCAGCCCGCAGACGCTTTTCATCTCCTTCAGGTGCTTGTGCTGCTGGGTCAGTCCGTACTGGCGCGGGCCGATGAACAGCAGGTCGCGATCCTCATCCTGATATTCGGTGATCATCTTTTTTCCGCCGCCGGAATAACCGGTGAGGGAAAAACAGGTCAGCGCGGCATCGGACGGGAGCAGGCCGCAGTCGGTCAGCGGTTTGACGAGCGCGATGAAGCCGCTGGCATGGCAGCCGGGGTTGGCGATCCGTTTGGAGTTCCGGATCATTTCCCGGTACCCCTTCAGTTCCGGAAAACCGTAGACCCATCCTTCGGCCGTGCGGTGGGCGGTCGAGGTATCAATAATGACCGCGCTGCTGCCTTCGGCAAGCTCCGCTGCTTCCACGGCCGCGGCGTCCGGCAGGCAGAGAAATACGGCGTCCGCCGCGAAGATCGCGTCCTTCCGGGCCGCCGGGTCTTTCCGGGTCTCGTCGGGAAGGGTGATCAGCTCAAGGTCTTCCCGTTTGCTGAGTCTTTCATGAATGCGCAGGCCGGTCGTCCCGGCGCTGCCGTCGATAAATACACGGATCATATATGCTGTGTTCGTATCCGCCCGGCTGAGGGGTCTGACGATAAAAACTGCAATAATAGCTGCGGTAAATAATAAAGATACTGCCAGCCCTTTTCAGTTGCCGCGGATATTTCACCTCCTTTATGAAGATTTCCGCCCGGGTTCAGGAGTATAAATCTGATTTAATCCAAAAACCATGACCGATGAATAAATTATATCCAAACTGCCGGCAGATATGACTTTTATACTGTTTTGAATATGATTAATTATTGCTGACGGGGATCGAGACCGCCGCGGGGCCGTTCTCATCGCGGAGATATTTGATGATCTCCCCGGTTTCGGCGTTGCGGATGCTGTAAAACTGGAAGATCCCGTCGCACGGGTCCGGATCCATCTCCGGATATTCGGCGCCGCCGTAGCTGAGGGTCAGTTCGGACGCGGCCTGCGGCTGAATGTGAAGTTCCCAGTTGATGAGGATCGGGTTCACGCGGTAAACGAGCAGGATGTCTTCCATTCGCAGCGGAGGCAGCATGAACCGGTCTGCCGAGGTGTAGGAGGATCCGCTGCTGCCGTAGGTGTAATCGTAACTCTGCATGACCTCGGGCGTATAGGACAGGGACCGGTCGCGGACGTAGCCGGTGAGCAGAAAGCTTTCGGGAGCGATCCCCGTGAAGACGGACGAAGTCAGGTTGCGGATCATCACGCGGACCGTGAGGAGACGCTCATCCGGCCCTGCTTCGGCCTGGACGGATGAAGCCCGGGTGACCTGGCTGGCCGTAGCCGGCTGATCCGGGATGGTGATCTCAAAGGAATCCCCGCACATGTAGCGCTCTCCGTGCGCGACAAGGACGGACGGCTCTCCGGCTGAAGCGGCGCGGATGCCGTAAAGCAGGAAAAACGGGAAAAAGAAAAGAAACAATTTCCGCATGGGGCCTCTTTCTACTGAGTGATCGCTGCCGGAAGCTGAAAACGGACGGTTTCAGCATTCGGAGCCTCTTCACCGATCATCCGGGGCGAAAAACTGAGGATCCAGCTCTGCGCTCCGGGATAAACGCTGAAGACCAGCGGTGTCTGCAGGGTCTTTCCCGGTTCGATCGGGGTGAAGAACACCGGCAGCTTGAAGCCGGCCGCGACCTTGGCGCTGATGATCGGATCCAGACGGTAAGCTCCGTAGATCCGGTGGTTCCAGGTTTCCTGTACCAGGAAAGAGTCCGGCATCAGCCAGCCGACGGTCTTGTCGGAAGTGTTGGTGAACCCGAGCCTTATTGTCAGGTAGTTCATATCCAGTTCCGCGATCATGCCCAGGTTGGACTTGGTCAGGACCGGCTGCCCCATGAGCATGATCTGCAGGTCCCCGCATTGTAGCGGGACCCCGATGTTGAGAACGTCCGGGAGCTCATCTGTGTCTTTGCTGATATACTCGCTGACGGGTGTGATGCCTGTGTCCGCGGCCGCGGACAGGCAGAGCAGCAGGATCAGCAGTGCGGTGAGAAAAAAGATCCTGTGTTTCATACGCTCAGCCTCCTGTCCGGGAAAGGGAATAGATCAGCAGTTTGGAGATGCCGCAGGTCACGGTGAGTCCGCCCGGTTCAAGGATCGGACCGTAGCTCCAGGAGACTCTGTCGGGGACGAGGCTTCCGTCTTCTGCTTCGGTGCGGATCGGGTCCTCGATCGAAGTGACCTGTTTTCCGTTGATGTAGATGTTGGAAATGCCGTTTCTCCGGATGACTTCGACCCGCCAGGCTTTGACGTCCGGAGAGGCCTGCATCCGGCTTTCGGAGTTCAGATATTCCAGCGTTCCGGTGAAGGAAGCGTCCAGGTTCTCAAGGGGACGGGATGCCGCACCGACCGATGAGGCGGCGGGATCTTCCGGGTCAAACGGATATTCGTCCGGTGTGTGTTCTTCGATCTGTTCGATGGTGTGTTTGATGAGATACGGGTTATAGATCTTGATCCGTTCTCCGCCGTAGCTGTTGGTGATGCTGTAGATCCCGGTCCGCGGGTCGATCAGGATGCCTTTGCTTTCATAATAACCGGTCAGCAGGGAATTCGAATAATAGATGTAGCAGGAGCCGGTATTTTCCGGATAATTATCAAAGGCAAAAAGTTCTGCATACAGATAAAAATCGTTCAGGAACCCGTACATTTCGGTAACGTCCGTGCCGTGGATCATCTGTTTGGCGGCAGGGACTTCGGTGAAGATCAGCTGGTTGTAGGTATGCCCGTTTCCCAGGCGTCCGAGCAGGGCCCAGTTTTTTTTGTTCCATGATTCCTGTACCGGAAACACTTCGAGGTCAATGGGTTCAAAAAAGAATGTGTCATTCGGAAAACGGTAATATTTCGCCTGTTCGGTGAGGCTGAAGGGATTCCGTACCCGGATATCGGTAAAAGCTTCCGCAGGGGAGACGGGAACGTCCGATTCCTGTGCGCGGGCAGGCAGGACCGCGCACAGCAGGATCAGGAGGAGCGTGAGGAGGATCTTTTTCATGAGGCTTCCTTTCAGCGTACGTTCAGCGGGATCTCAAGATCGCAGTAGGACATGCCGTGTCCCCGTTCAGTCGGGCTGAACAGCAGGGTCCAGTCCCCGCCGGAGGGAATATCGACGTCAAAGACAAGATAGTAAGTCGTCAGCGAAGTGAAGCGGAGCGGGTCCGCAAGGGTTTTCCAGTCATACCGCAGGTTGGTGATCATGGTGATGGCATAGTTGAGCGGGTAGTATTCATAGAAACCGTCTTCCGTCTGACGTTCGAGAGAAAAGCTTTCCTGGTCGAGCCCGTCCCATTCGTCATCGGCCAGAAACAGGATCTCCGCTTTGAAGTAGAGAAAATAATCTTCCGCGGTGCGTCCGCCAATCGTTTTCGAGATGACCGGCTGATCCAGCAGCTCAATGAAAATGTCATTGCGGCAGCCGAAGACAGCGTCGTTTGGTTTGTTGATCAGGATCGGGTCGATATCCGCCGCCGCAGGCAGTGCGGCGGAGAGGATCATGAGAAGCGTCAGAAGAAAGAGGATCTTTTTCATGGGTGGCCTGCCTTCCGCTCAGCGGATCCTGACGGAGAAATCGTCAAAGTCACAGCGGATGATGTTTCCGCCCTCGAACAGTTCGGCACCCGCTTCAAAGGAGACCCCTTCCCGCATACTGTCCGTAAAGCTGAAGCGGTATTCGCCGTTGGCATAGACATAGGTCGTTCCCTCCAGACGGATGAAGTCGAAACGGTTCATGCTGTACGCGTCCAGATCCGAAAGATCCGCGATGGGCTCATACCGGTGCTGCCCTTCTTCGGGCGCGAAGGAATAAGCCTGACCGCCGGGGAAAAGGATCACACCGCTTTCTTTTCCTTCTCCCTGCATGACGATATTGCTGAAACGGATCCAGCAGTCGCCGCTCTCATCACCCGGGACAGTCTGGCTTTGCTGAACGGAGTAGGTGATATGGAATTCGTTCATGCGGTATTGCGGGAACCCCAGCCGTTTGTTGGTTGTCCGGATGCCTTCCTCCGCGGGGAGCAGGGAGATCAGCCGGTCCGTGCCGGTCCCTTCGTAAATAAAATACTGGTGGATGGTTTTTTCATTCGGAAATTCGTTGACATACCCCTGATTTTCGGTGAAATCCTGCGTGAAATAAGGACGGATGAAGATCTCTTCGTCCGCGGAACCAAGCAGCGCCTGCGGGTCACGAGACTGCGCGCGGACCGGCCGCAGCGGCAGGGTCAGAAGGATGAGAAACAGGATCAGAAATGCGGGGGCGTGTTTCATTGCTGTGTGTTGACCTTTCTGACCGCGAATTCGTCAAAGGAACAGGAAGCGGTTTCCCCGTCCTTGAAAACTGCCGCACCGTATACCAGCTGGAAGGGTCCGGTTTCATCACCGTAAAACTGCCCTGCATATTGCCCGTCGACAAAGGCGAGGGTCAGTCCGGTGAGGCGGATGAGCGTGAGGGTATATTTATTTTTCGGGGCGCCGGTGATCTGCCGGCGGCTGCCGGATTCGATCTTGTCCGTTTTGTGATAGAACTCGATCCCGTTCGGATTGACCAGCAGCGCCACAAGGGATGTGTCTTCATTGGCGGCGGCAGCGGCTGACGCGTTCCTGTAGCCGATAAAACAGCCGCCCTGGTTCACCGGAAAGACATCTTCAATACGGATCTCCATGGTGAAGAGAAAGTTCCGCAGGTTCCCGGCGTTCACGGGAAATGTGTAAAGCCGGTCGCTGACCGAATCGGTATTCACGTACAGACGGATGGTCTGCATTCCCTCCCGGGTCCGGATCTGGATTGCGGTGTCTGTCCCGATGTCGGTATATACGGGGAACACCGGCGTGATAAAGGTTTCCCGGATGCTCTGGATCGGAAAGAGCAGATCGAGGTTCGATGCCAGGAACGTGATCATTTCATCGCTGACCCGTTCCGGGTTGGTGAGCGCGTCGGATTCCTCCGCTGTGAGCGGACCGAGCAGCCGGGTGACCCCGTAGCCGGCCTGTTCGGAGGTGAAGCCGTCGTAGGAAAGCTGACGGATCAGGTCGATCTTGGTGAAGTTCATCATGCTGAGGTAGGAGCGGGCATGCTGCAGTGCCATTTCGTTCCAGTCCGCCCCGCAGTTTTCCGCCCCGTAGGCTGCTTCCGCTTCGGTGAAACCGGCGGCCTGCAGCTGTTTGACCAGCCCGCTTTGCGACAGGGTCATGTATTTGATGTAAGACCGGGCCTGGATGAGCGCCATTTCGTTCCAGTCCGTGCTGAGTGCATTCACTGCCTCGGCGGCTTCATCATGGCTGAATCCCTCCGCCTCAAGATGTGAGATGAGCCCGTCCCGGGAAAAAGGCTTGACCTGGATATACATTTTCGCGGCGTCCAGCGCTTTGCTGTTTTCCTGCGCGGATGCGGCAGACAGCGCAAAACCGCCGGTTCCTTGACGGGTACCGGCTGAAAAACGGATCGGCAGCAGGATCAGGATAAGGGCGCAAATCGCTAATAAGTATTTCCGCATGAGGCCTTCTCAGCAGGGTTTTCAGATAATTATGATTATTATATCAAATCAATTTCAAAATGTTCCGGTCTTTGCGCGTGTTTTGAAAAGTGTGTCCGGCACATTCCCGCAGCAGCGCTCAACCGGCCGTATGTTCATATTAAAGTGCGCCCGGATAACGGGAAAATCCGGTCTTGCCGTAGGGGCCCCGGAGATAAATGCAGTGCCTGCACGGCAGTTTTTTGGGGACGGATCCCGGCATAAATATTATAATTAAATCATGATCTTCGGATTTTATCGGCACAGGGATCATCCATACCGCTCAAACGGGAGGTCCGGTCCGTTGCTTATTTTATGAAAAGTCACCGCACTCACTTCAGGCCGCTGCGGACTTAACGGGAACAGCCCCCTGCAGCGGTGAGCATATACAGGAGAAAACATGAAGCAGATAACAGTAAATGGCATTCGTGAAGATTTTCAGATCTCCCGCATCGCGTTCGGCACCGGCAGTGTCATGAAGGAACTGTCGAAGGAACAGTATTTTGAGCTGTTCGACCTGTTCGCTTCCAAAGGCGGGAATGTGCTGGATACGGCGCCCGGATATTGCGGGGGCCGGAGCGAAAAGTATATCGGTGAG
>CADBKS010000094.1 GCA_902795255.1 uncultured Chloroflexota bacterium | reverse complement strand
CTATAAGGACTCATTTTGTTGTGTTCATGGCAATCGGAAGTGAGTGCTTCGCATGGCGCGGCCCGGTCGCTCGTGTGTTTGCATAGGCTGCTTGCCGCGCCCGGTTTTATTAGCCGGGGCCGATCGGGCTGGCCTGACGGCCACCCGTCGGCCCCGGCACCCCCCAGTTAAGGTGCCTGAGACGACCGTTTTGTTATTCTGATATGTTTTTCATATTGATTCAACGGCATGTTTCTGATGGCTTATTCGTTATAGTTCTTCTGTTCCTATTACCGTGCACGTTTTTAAGTGAAAATCCCATGCCCGATCCGGCATGGGATTTTCGTAAATATGAAGAAGGAGTTTTTACCTGTTATGATCTTCAGCCAATGATGCCGAGGCGTTTCCCGACCTTTTCGAAAGCCGCGACTCCGAAGTCGATATCTTCGAAGGAATGCGCCGCGGAAGGCATCACGCGGATGCGGGCCTTGCCCCGCGGGACGGTCGGGAAGCCGATGGCGGACCCGAACACGCCCTCTTTGAAGAGTTCCGCGCTGAATTCATGCGCTTTGTCCGCTTCACCGATCATGACCGGGGTGATGGGCGTCACGCTGACACCGGTGTTGAAGCCGAGCGCGTTCATTTTTTCCTTGAAGTAATTGCCGTTCGCCCAGAGCTTGTCCACCAGCTCGGTGGAGCTTTCCAGAATGTTGACGGCCTCAATGCAGGCGGCTGTATCGGCCGGGGTGGCGGCGCTGGAGAAGAGGAAGGGGCGTGCGCGCTGGTGCAGCCATTCGATCAGCTCGCGGCACCCGGCGATCATGCCGCCCATGACGCCGAAAGCCTTGGAGAAGGTCCCGACTTCCACATCCACCCGGCCATGGAGCCCGAAGTGGTCCACGATGCCGCGTCCGCCGCGTCCGACCACGCCTTCACCGTGGGCGTCGTCGACCATCAGCATGATATCCTCGGCGTTGGTAATGTCCGCGATCTTATCCAGCGGGGCGATATCGCCGTCCATTGAGAATACGCCGTCCGTGATGAGCAGGAAACGGCGGTAGAGGCCGGATTCCTTCGCCTCTTTAATGACCCGTTTCAGGTCTTCCATATCGCAGTGTTTGTAACGCAGGATCTTTGCCCCGGAGAGCCTGCAGCCGTCGATGATGGAGGCGTGGTTCAGCTCATCGGAGAAGATGGCATCCTGTTTCCCGACCAGACAGGGGACGACCGCCAGGTTGGCACAGAAGCCGGACTGTACGCAGATCACCGCCTCGGCGTTCTTGAAGACCGCCAGGCGTTTTTCAAGCTCTTCGTGCAGGGAGATGGTGCCGGCAATGGAACGGACCGCGCCCGGTCCGACGCCGAATTCATCAATGGCCTTTTTTGCGGCCGCGTTGAGGCGGGGGTCGTTCGCCAGACCCAGATAGTTGTTCGAGCAGAAGTTCAGGACCTTTCGCCCGTCGATGGTGATCCACGCGCCCTGGGCGCTCCCGATCGTGCGGATATTGTTATAGAGACCGGAGTTCTTCAGCTCTCCGAGTTCATCATTCAGCCAGTTCATCCTCTTTTCCATGATTCCTCCGTTTTGAATTACAGGACCGCGTATCGTTCTTTGACCGCGGGAACAAGATAGTCCGCAAATGCTCTTTCACAGCCGTAATCCGGGCTCCAGCCCCAGTCCCTGCGCGCGGCAGTGTCGTCTGTATCCTCCGGCCAGCTGTCAATGATCTGCTGGCGGCTCGGGGTCGGAACGTAATCGATGTCCGCTTTCGGGAAATACGAACACACGATGTCCCGGAAATCGCTGGCCGTCAGCGAGAAACTGGTCACATTGTAGACCGACTGCTTCAGGTCTTCCCGTTTCGCTTCGGCGATCCCGATCAGTGATTTGATGGCGTCGGGCATTGCCATGAAAGATATTTTTGAATCCGGACGTACAAAACAATTATAATGCTCCCCGCGGGCCGCGAAGTGCAGCATCTCCGGTCCGAAGTCCGAGGTACCGCCGGTGGGCATGGTGATGGCGCTGATGAGGCCCGGGAAGCGGACGCAGCGGAAATCCGGCAGGATCGGTCCTTCCCCGGTCCGGTCCGTCAGCTTGTACCAGCTGGAGTAGTATTTCCCGAGATTTTCTACGGTCAGCTTGTTGCAGCCGTACATCGTGATCGGGCTGAGATACTGATTCTCCCGGACGTTGCCGGCCCGGTGCTTTTCCTCCAGATCCGGCAGGCCGTAGACCGCGATCGAGCTGGGGAAGATCACCTTCACCCGTCTGCCGATCTTTTTCGATTGTTCGGCTGCCGCGTGCAGGATATTGAGCGACCCGGTGACGTTGACCTCATGGGCGAATTCCGGGATCTTTTCGGCCCTTGTGGAAAGCAGGGAGGCGAGGTGGAATACGCAGTCGATCTCGTTGCGTTCGAATACCTGGGTGATCAGCTTCTGGTCCAGGATATTCCCGTTGTAAAAACGCGGTTCATATTTCAGCAGGCTTTTGTCAATATCGGCAATATCGAAAGCGACAATGTCGGAATCGGGGTATTTTCCGCGCAGATACGCGATCAGGCTGTGCCCGATTTCCCCGTTAACGCCGGTTATCAGAAAAACATGTTTATCCATTTTGGTCGATCCTTCTGTGTGGTTTATGGCGGATCAGCGAAAAAACCTGTCCTCTTATCAAATTGATTGTAAATGGATTTATAATAAAACACAAACGGCAATTTATCATAACGGTGATAACAAAATGTTTGAACAGGAACCTTACGGGAGGGGCGGAAATGGATAAGACGAAATGCGAGGCGCTGATCGCTGCCGCGGAGGGGGGAAGCCTTTCGGCGGCTGCGGAGACGATGGGGTATACTCAGCCCGGGATTACCCGGATGATCGATTCGCTGGAGGAAGAGTTGGGGTTCGCGCTGCTGCTCCGGACGAAAAAAGGCGTCAGCCTGACGCCGAACGGTGAACAGATGCTCCCTTTTTTCCGGGATGTCATCCGTTCCCAGCGTATGGCTGAGGAAACGGGTGCGAGCATCCGCGGTGTGCTGAGCGGTGTGCTGACGATTGGGTGCTACTACAGTGTCTCTTCCATGCTGCTGCCGGAAGTGCTGCACGCCTTTCTCAGCGACTTTCCCGGGGTGCAGATCGTCCTGAAGGAGGGTACGAATGCCGAGCTCTCCGAAATGCTCCGCGATCATTCCGTCGATTTTTGTTTCGCGGCAAAGCCTTCCGAACAGACGGTCTGTGAATGGATCCCGATCCTTGAGGATGAGCTGAACGTCTGGCTCCCGGAAGACCATCCGGATGCCGATGGATCGCGGTTCCCCGTCCGCAGGCTGGCGGACTATCCGTTCATTATGATCCAGCCGGGAAGTGATACCGACCTGGACCGGGTCTTCCTGATCGTGAAGGTCCGGCCGGATATCCATTTCGTCACCAAGGACGCGTACTCGGCCTACCGGATGGTGGAAGCGGGGCTCGGGATCAGTCTGAACCAGCGCCTGATCGCCCGGGAATGGCACGGACGGGTGGTGACGCTGCCCTTCGACCCGCCGCAGTATGTTCACCTGGGGATCGCGATCCCCTCCCTGCGCGACGCCTCCCCGGCGGCAAAGAAATTTGTGGAATATATCCTGAGGCTGATCCGCAAGGACGAAGAAAAGCAGCCGCTTTTCGGTCTGTGAGGTCCGCGCGGGCAGTGTTTTAAATCAAGACCACCGGCTCAGCCGGTGGTCTTGATTGCCGCGGAACGGAGCGGGACGGAGACGGGTCAATCGTCATCGTCCTCGGCGACATCTTCATCTTCGTCTTTTTCTTTCGGCAGTTCGGAGAGGACCTGACGGACGATAGGCCTCAATGCTTCTCCCAATTCGCCGTAATAGGATATTTTTTTCCAGGCATCTTGGAGCTTCTCATGCTGTTTTTCTTCGCCGTTTCCGGTAAAGAGGCGGTCGATCCAGTGTGATTTGATCAGATACCAGAGGTCTGAAAGGAAGGTATCTGCCATCGGATATTTCGTCCCCTTAATGAATCCCCGGGCGATTCTGGTCATCTCATCCTTTTTATTTTTGACGCAGCCTGCCAGATCTGCATCCAGCAGCCTGCCGAGCTGTCTTTTGTCTTTCTCCCCATCCTGCAAAAGCTCCGAGAAGCGTTCCTTCAGTCCGCCGAAGATCTTTTCCAAAAAGAGAGACTGATAAATATCGGAAGCAAATACATGATCCTGATTCATCTGGGGACTGGCGGCGTTCTCTTTTTCCTTTTTCTTCAGTTCGTAGACGTAATCAATATCCTGCTGGCTGTAGCTGTCCTTTTCCAGCATATACCGGTGGGACTGGTCAAAATCACCCGCGAGGGAACGGATCCTGGAGAGTTTTTCGAATTCCTTTTTCTCCGCATCGCTCAGGTTGCCGCCCGCTGACTGCTTATCTCTCAGCTCTATGAACCGTTCATATTTTCTGACGGCTTCCGGCGGCGTTTTGTATATCTGTAAATATGCTTCGTAGAGGGAAGGCGTCATGGTAGCTTCCACACCGGCGGACTGGATCTTATAGCCGTATCTTGTCAGCTCCTGCCGCAGGGTCCCGAGGTCCCCTCCGCCGAGATCTTCCTTATCGCCCGCAGAATCATAAGCCTCATCCAGCCCGGCGATAGCCTCGTTCATATAGTGCGTCAGATTCATTATGGGATAATGGATCCGTTTGTCATTTTTATAATACTTATAGAGCAGCTTATTCAGGTTCCCGATGTATTCCGAAAGCCCGGTCCGCATTTCCCGCAGTTCGGCTCTGGAAAAATATTCCGCTTTTTGGGCATAGGTGATCTTATCGATCGGTTTTCCGAGGTCATTCAGCGTCGCGAGGATCTGCGTTAATTCCTCGGATCCGGAATCTTTCGTCGTGCTTTCCGGGGCGATCTCTTCGAGGAGTTCTTTGAGCTGCCGGCCGTATCCTCTCAGCATATCCCTGGCCCCGGGGATATCGACTTCTTTCTTGTTCGTGTTGATCCATTTGCCGATGGTGCCCGTATCGGGTCCCTGAAGGCGCCGGATATTTTCCGCAACGGCATTGGGGGAATCGGCTTTGGCCGGACGGCGCTTCCAGAAGGAAAGAGAATTTTTGTAATTTTTATATTCCTCCCCGGACATGCGCTTATTGCCGAAGTTCTGGTAACTGCTGTCTTCTCCGGTGATCAGCTTGTTGAGGTTTTTTTCCGCACTTGTTTCGAAATGCAGCGTGGCCATTGAGGCGCCGAAAAGCTTCGCGTTGGTGGACGTGTTGAGCTGGATCTCATCCCGTGCGAAGATCTCCTCCCCGCCCGGGATATGCGCCACGTCCAGCAGCATCGCTTTCGCAAAGCTCGTGCAGTTCCGTGTGTAATTGTTGTATCCCTTGTCCGCGTAAGGAACAGAGGCTTTCATGACCGCGTTGACCTGTTTCGGCGTCGCCGGATAAGATCGGCTGATGTTGTAGCTGTTGCCTTTTTCATCCGCAAGCTGGCCGGGAATGACCGCCTTTTCGTATCCCAGAACCGCCTGGGTGGATGCGGTATTAAGCCCGCCGGCAGGATAGAACCCGTAGCGGAGCTTGTAGCGTTCCCACTCGCCGCTCGTCTTGCTGTAGCGGCTGTATTCGATGCCGATGCCGGTGTGGCCCGTATTGCCTTTCTCATCCTGGGTCCGGTCCCGTTGTTCATCCGGCTGGGTTACATAGACAGAGAGCAGCGGGGGACGGGGCTTCCCGGCGTTATCGGTGGCCTTTTCTGCGGTGGGATAGGACCAGACGGCCGGGACCCTGCGGAAATCGATGCCCAGTTCCTTATCGTTTTCGACCGTTTCCTCAAAAGTTCTGCCGCCCCAGCCGGGGATCACGTTCCGGTCTTTTTCCTGAGCACTTTTTTTGTTTTTGCTCCGTCTGCTTGCGAGCTGAATATATCGGACCAGGGTATACGGTGCAGCGATGATCTTCCCGATGAGGCCGAACATGGTCCCGAAGGTTTTTCCGCCATAGTAAGCCAGCTGGCTGAAAAAACGTCTCATCTTGCCCGGCTTGCTGTTCCGGGCGGGGAGGCTTTGTGCTTCGAAATTCAGCCCTTTGACCGGCTCCATGTCTTCTTCGACATGGGCAATGTCATCTTCGCCGATGAGGTCGGTAAATTCTTCAATGCCGGCCAGGTCTTCTTTATTCTTTGCGGCTTTCGGAGCACCGGCTCTTTCCCGGCCCCCGGCTGCTTTTTTGCCGGCTCCCGCAGGGATCTCCTCTTCATTCCGGATCAGCCCGTCCTGCTCTTCTTCGATCAGCGGCTCAATGAGGTTCACGACCTTTTGCACATTCCGGGCTTCTTTTCCGCGCTTTCCCTTCGCTTTGGGGGCATCCAGGCGGTTGAGATCATCTTCATAATAATGCTCAAGACCTTTTTTATGCGCATGTGGACGAGCATTATCCCTGCCGCCATCCAGGCGGTTGAGATCGTTGTTTGAATAATGCGGCATCGTGTCATCATCGTCTGCTCCGCTGACTGCACCGGCGATGATATTACCGAGGAGTGCCGCTTCGTTTCCTGCACCGCCCTGAATGTCCTCAGCTTCAATTTCTCCGGAAAGATCCTGTTCCGGCTGCTGATCATTATTATTTCGGGCGCTGCGGTTTCTTCTTGGATACATAAATTGATCCTGTTCAAATATCTGAGAGAAGGGCCTTCCCGGACAGCGGTTCAGCGTTCTGCTGAAAAAGGCGGCGTTTCACAGCGCCTTATCTGTCTTTTCCGGAAAAATGATGTTCCTCTGCGCAGATGTATTCCTACTATATGAGACCACTTTGATATGCACATGGCAGTCGAAAGTGAGTAACCTGCACCGCAAGGCGCGGCCCAATCGTTCGTGTGTTTGCAGAAACTGCTTGCCGCGCCTGGTTTGTTTAGCCGGGGCCGATTGGGCTGGCCTGCGGCAGCCCAACCCCTGCTCCGTATGGAACGGTCTTCGACCGATTGTTATGCGGAGCAGGAGCTTCGCCCCGTCGGCCCCGGCACCCCCGATTATTATGTCGTGGACGACAATTCTAATTGTGTATCCCCGGCTCTTATTAAGACTCACCCGTACATTACGGCGGATACCTTTTTTTATACCTTCTTAAATTTTACCTGAATAAAATCATACCATAATAGAGCATTTAAACCAACGCATAAATTGATTTGTGCCTGCCTCATTGAGGAAACGATAATTTATGCCGGCACGGTTTCCGGGCACAGGGCGGGACACGAGGCATCTGATACAGGTGTACCTGCTTTGCTGCGGTACACACTGTATCAGGTGCCTGTGTACCTTTCTGAACGGATCATTGAATTCGGTACCTGTAAAGTGCGGTGCATTTTGCCGATATATACAAAAAACAGGACCGGGAACTTCCCGGTCCTGTCCGTTTGCTGATTCGGCTTTCAGGCTGTTCAGTTGTCTTCCTGAATGGAGGCGGCGATGAGCGCTGCCATAGCCTGGAACCCTTCGTCCGAGATCGGTGCGAAGGTGAATTCGAGCAGGTAGCCGGCTGTGGTCGCGAAGGTCACGTTCAGGCTGTCCTGGCCGGTGTCAATGTAGCTGAGTGCCGGGAATCCGTTGACGATGATATTTTCAATGTCTGTCACTTCCTGATATTCGGAAAGGATCTCGCTGAACTGCTCAAGATCCGTCCCGCGGGCGTCCAGGTAGGTCACCGCGATCGCAGCGGCCGCGTCGTTCGTCATGAAATAGGCGATATACCCGTCTTCACGGTCTTTGTCGGTCAGTTCGGCGGGCAGAAAGACTTCCGGGATCCAGACTTTCATGGTGATCTCATCGAAGGCGTAAAAATCGCCCCGCACGCCGCTTTGTTCGACCGCGGGCGCGATGGCATTCCAGTCCAGTTCAACAGCGGAAACGGTCCCCTGCGCGCAGACGGTGGAAAAGAATAACAGCAGAACGGCAAGCAACAGGATCAGGCTCTTTTTCATTTTGATCATCCTCCTCAGTGATTTTCTAATTATACATGATGTGCGGGGCAGGGGGAAGGGCTCTGCGCTGCAGGGTGCGTGAGTCAGTTGTACCAGGTACCGCTGACTCACCATATCCTGCGAAAAAAAAATCGGGCGGCCAGGATCATTGAGCGACCCTGCCTGCATAAAAATGGAAAGTAAGCTTGACATTTTTCGCTGCTGCGATATAATGAGCATATGGAAAGCAAACTTTCCATATGAAAGGAGTCCGCATGAAAAACCGGCTGGAAGAACTGCGCAGGCAGCGCGGGATCAAACAGGAAGATCTGGCAAACGCATTGGAAGTATCACGGCAAACGATCGGCTCTCTGGAAAACGGACGCTACAATCCGTCTATTCAGCTGGCGTTCAAAATTGCCCGGTATTTTCAAATGTCTATTGAAGAAATATTCATTTATGAGGAGGAAGAATGATGAAAACGAAGACAGCGAAATATGCCGCGGCTGTTATCGGGCTGTTGCTGGCGGCGGCAGGCCTGGTTCTGATAAAAACAAACAGTGACCCTCAGGGCATTCTGCGTGCGCTGCCCTATGTTTGTGTCGGTGTCGGGTGCGGATTGTTTGGGCATGGCATGGGGAACATCATCTCCGAGCGGGCAGTCCAAAGGGACCCGGAAGCACAGCGAAAGTTAAAGATCGAAGCGAACGATGAGCGCAACATCGCGATCGAAAGCCGGGCGAAGGGAAAAGCGTTTGACATGATGACCTTTATCTTCGGCGCTCTGATGATCTCATTCGCTCTCATGGGGGTCGATACAGCGGCTTTGCTGCTCCTCGTTTTTGCTTATCTCTGTGTTCATGGCTTTGCCATTTATTACCGCCTAAAGTTTGAAAAGGAAATGTAAAGGCTCCCTGCCGCAGCAGGAAATCATGTGAGGTGCTTTATCATGAACGATGATCATAAAAACAATAAGAACAATGGATCATACGGTTTGCCGATCGGCATGTGCATCGGACTGTCGATCGGGACGGCGATCGGTGCGGCGACCCACAACATCGGAATGTGGATGCCGATCGGGCTGTCCGTCGGTTTGTGTCTCGGCCTCCTGTTTGGTCGGAACAGTGATGAAGACAGCGAAAAAGGTCCGAAGGATAAGCAGTAAAGCTGCAGATCCGCGGTCAGCAGGGGGCTCAGTACGCTGCTCCCGAATGTGATCGGAAGTCCCGGATGCGGTGCGCTTATGAACGGTACCGCATCCGGGATTTTTGTATGCGGCGGATCTCCCGGAATAAAGGGGGCCGGATCTGATCATCCAACAGGTCCCGGACATGACCGTTTGCGGAACTGCTGCCGCGCGCGGGTTTTTATGGGATACAATATTACGATGAGGAACAGGCGGTTCCTTGAGAGTGTAAAAAATACAGCGCACAAAGGAAGAAACGATGAACCGGATTTTCAAGTTTCAAAACGTTGACCGATGGTTTATTTTTATTCTTGGATTAGCTGTCCTTTTATTTGCCGGCCGGCAGGGGGAACAAACTGTATTTGCCTCAGACGGAGCAGCCAGCCCCGCTCCGGTCCGCAAACTGATCATTGATGCCGATACCGGTGCCGATGATGCTTCCGCGATCATTTTAGCCGCAGGCCGTGACGATATCGACCTTCTGGGTGTGACGATTCTCGCCGGCAATGTGGATCTGGAACAAGGCGCAAAAAATGCGCTGGCGGCTTTGGAAATGGCAGGGTCCGATGCCCCGGTGTATAAAGGCGCTTCGGAAAATTTCAGCGGAGAGCGGATCGATGCTTTCAGTGTTTTCGGCAGTGACGGAATGGGCGATGCCGGCCTGATCGACCCGAAGGGGAACGCGGAAGCGAAGGATGCCGTGGATTTTATTCTGGAAATGGTGAACCTTTACCCTGATGAGGTGGAGATCGTAATGCTCGGACCGGCGACGAATATTGCCAAAGCCATTGAACGGGATCCCGAAACGATGAAACAGGTGAAACGGATCTGGTCCATGGGCAGTACCGGTCTGGGGCCCGGCAATGCTTCTCCGGTCGCGGAGTTCAATGTCTATTCGGATGCCGCGGCCTATAAAACAGTGCTGGAGTCCGGATTGGACATCACGGTCGTCGGCCTGGATATGTGCGGCGGTGAAGCGCAGTGGACGGATGAACAGTTTGAGGAATTGGCGGAAACGAATGAGACCGGAAAATTTGTCGCGGACTCCTTCGGAAAAATCAGGGCGTTCTATGCGTCCAACGGATCCGAAGGTTCCGTTATGAACTGCGATGCCCTTGCGATGGTCAGTGTCCTGTTTCCGGATTTCGTCCGGGAAACGATCCAATGCCACGCCAGCTGCATCACGGAACCGGGAGAGACCTACGCCCAGGTCATTTTCTATCAGCAGGGCTTCCAGTATGATGTTGTAGCCAATGATTTCGATTACAACGTGACCCTGATCTCCTGGGTGGAAAAGGACGACTATTTTGACCTGTACCTGGAGGCCATCCGGTCACTTTCCGAGACCCGCTGAATTCAGAAATGAAATCGACATATCGGGATTTGGAGGGTACTATGCTCGACAGAACCATTCCATTTTGCAATACGATTATGAAATGCTCCGATTATGAATACAGGGATGTAGAATTGCCAGAT
>CADBKS010000093.1 GCA_902795255.1 uncultured Chloroflexota bacterium | reverse complement strand
ATCTTTCATCCGAAGCCGCCGTTTTCCGGGCCGGCCGCATTTTTTCTACCGTAAGAGCTCACTTCCGACTGCCCGGGCACCCCGAATACAGGTGTCTGAGACGACAGATTTATTTGTGTACCCGCTCCTCTTAACAAGATTCATCCGTATTTTATGGCGGATACCCTTTCTGAATTATAAGATAAAAATGCCCGGACGCAATAAAGATCCGGTCACGCTGTTTTTGCTCAGCAGCAAAGCACCGGCCCGGGGACCGGCAGAAGCCTCACCTTCGGCTGCCATGCACAAGCCTCTAAAAAAGTTTTTTCTCGATACGGGTTTACTTAAATAAAAAAAGAGCGGCTAACGAGATTCGAACTCGTATGATCACCTTGGAAGGGTGACGTACTGCCATTGTACGATAACCGCATCATTACATTAATTATTTTAGCACAAGTTGCCGGTTTGGCAAGTGCCGGACTGAAATTGATGACGGCAGGCCCGCCTCACTCCAGCTCCGAACAGGCCAGCGCCCAGTTCTTTTCCGGGCAGAGCCGGTAAACACAGGCGTGATCCTCCGCCGTACAGACCATTGTTCCGCCGTTTAAATTGGACTGCTTGCACTGGGAGGATTTGAACGACACCCCCATCAGCGCGAAACCGACTTCCGCGAAACTTTTTGCCATTGCTTTGGTATCCTTGTTACAGGCATCGTATTCCGGGAAGGGCGTCAGGATCTGCAGCTTTGCAAGCCTGTTATTTTTGAACTCAGCGGTCAGATACAGCTCGACCCCTCTGATCTTTTTGTAATCCAGCAGGTAATCTTTGCTGTCACCGATCTTCTCATAAAGCGGCGCCTGCCGCTTCACGACGGTCCGGCTTTTTCCCCTGTAGTAATTCCACAGTCCGTCCCCGGCAGAATCAAGGCTGCCGTCAGCAGGAATAATACGCTGTGCACCGGCCGTCTGCGGAAGAATAAGGATCACCGCCAGAATGATCCAGCAAAGAACAGTTTTGATCCGGTCCATAACATGTTTCCTTTCCGTATCCGTTGATGAAATACCCGTTTTCATTATATCAAAAAAACAGGGCAGAGGACTTTTTCTTCCCGGAGGGAAGGCGAATCCATATATAATTATGGGATATGAGAAACAAACGCGTCATACTGATCCTGCTGACCGTCATGGTGCTGACCGCGGCGCTTATCACCGTGAACAGGGACCTTTTTAAATTCACATATGACCTGCGTCTGGAACGGACGTTCACGCCGGGAACCGACACGCACCGGGACTACCTGCTCACCGACCCGGTCCCGCTCAAGCCGGGGGCCTACATGCTATTCCCTTCTCTCACCGTGAACGGAAGCGGAAGCTCTGTGATCCTGACCGGCGGGGAGGATGAAACGCTCTTTGCGGCGGAGCTTGCGGACGGCACCGTGGATCCGTCCTTCGACTTTGAGATCACCGGGCAGGCCCGCCAGGTACGCTTCGGGATCCGCTACGATCCGGGCACCGATTCTCTGGAACTGAGACGCGTAAAGATCACCGCGGAACATATTCTCTACCGCGATTCCCTGCTCCGCCATGCTGTCATCTCTCTGCTGCTTGTGCTTCTCGCGGGATGGTTCGTTCTCCGGACCTGTTTTCCGTCCGTGTTGTGGAAATTCTTTTCCCTTTTCAAAAAATCCGAAAACGAAACCGCACTCGTGTTCCTGCTTGGGCTGACGCTGGCTGCCTGTTATCCGCTGTTTGACCTGAAAACCTATGTCCGGGGAGAGGATATGTTCTTCCACCTGACGCGGATCAAAGGCCTGGCCGAAAGTCTCCGCGCAGGGTATTTCCCGGTCCGGGACCAGCTCTTCTGGCTCCGGAACTACGGTTACGGAACCGGGTTTTACTACCCGGATGTATTTCTTTACTTCCCTGCCGTCATGCTCCTGCTGGGGTTTGAGATCCACACCGCTTACAAGGTCTTTCTGACCGTCTGCACATTCGCATCCATTCTTTCCATGTGGTTCGCGGCATTGCGTATCACCGGGAAGCGCACGGCAGCCGCTGCCGCGGCCATTTTTATGGCCTTTGCCGCCTACCGTCTGAGCAACCTGTATTACCGCGGTACAGTCGGGGAGACGCAGGCCGCGGTGTTCCTGCCGCTCATCGTGCTCGGTCTTTACGAGATCTTTTATAAGGATCCGAAGTGCTGGAAATGGTTCGCGGCCGGATTTCTCGGCCTGCTCAGCTGCCACATCATCAGCCTCACGATGGCCGGTGTTCTGACTTTTATCTTCCTGCTGACGCATATCAGAAAGATCCTTTCGGACCGCAGGATCATCACAGCCCTGCTCCGGTCCGTGCTTCTCGTTCTTGCCGCGGGAGCCTTCTTCTGGATCCCGATGATTGAACAGTCCCTGACCAATCCCGGACTGCGGGTCAACAGTTTGCTCGCGGGAGAAGCCATCTTCAACAAAACGAACTACGCCTTCCCGGTGCAAAACCTCCTCAGCCGCTTCAAGCGCTGGAATTACGCGTTCCAGGCGGACTGCATTTATCCGGGATGGTCCCTGCTGCTCATCCCGCTGCTGCGTGCAGCGCTGCTGAAAAGGCGGGATAAAACGGTCCGCACCGCGGATTTCATGCTTGTCTTTTCAGCCATCCTCGTCTGGATGTGCACCCGGGCTTTTCCCTGGACCCTGCAGATCTTTCTGCCGTTCGTGACCCGGATCCAGTTTGCCTACCGGCTGCTGCTTCCGGCAACGGTCCTGCTGTGCCTGTGCGGAGGGATCTACACCGCGGCGCTGACCGGAGAAAAGCGCCTGCCGCTGATCCTGCTCGCGCTGTTCTGCTTTTTCTCCACCGCCTTTCCGGTCCTGCAGGAGTCCGTCACCCACCGCAGTGTTGATAAAAGTCTGTTTGTCATGCAGGACAACCGGGTAAGCGGTGCGGAATATCTGCCCGTCGGGATGGACAACGAATTTCCCTATCAAAACGGGGATACCGTCTTTCTTTCAGACAGCGGAGACCGCCCGGTCATCACGTCTCACGACCGCAGCAGACTTTCTTTCCGCTTTACCTACGAACTGCCGGAAGACAGCGGAGAAGTCCGGTTCTCGGTCCCGCTGATCTGGTACACCGGATTCCGCTGCGTTCTGACCGCAGCGGACGGGACCGTCCTTCATCCGGAAGTCCGTCCCGATGAACGGGGGCTGGTCAGCGTCAGCAATGAAGGCTTCAGCCGTGGGACGGTCTTCGTTTCTTACGAAAAAACAGCCGCCCAGCGGATCAGCGAATGCGTCACGCTCCTGACACTGCTCTGCTGTTCCGTGTATGCCTTTCGGAAAAAACATGCCTGCAGCAAAAGGATCCGGCCTGCAGCAGCGTAAAAACCCGTCCGGGCTGTTATAATTCAGGAATGATTCAAAACAGGTAAACTCCGCTAAATGCGGGTGAGTCTTATTAAGAGCTGAGGATGCACAAATAAAATTGTCGACCACAATAGAATAACCGGGGGCGAAGCTCCTGCTTCGAATAAAAACCGGGCGAAGACCGCACTTTACGAAGCAGGTTACTCACTTTCGACTGCCATGAACATACAAAGCAACCTCTCACAGGGAGAATAAACACGATAATGAACCCAAACTATACCGAACACGTTCTCGGCAACGGCCTGACCGTATTGCTGAAAGAGATCCACTCCGCGCCCCTGATCAGCCACTGGATCTGGTACCGCGTCGGTTCCCGCCTTGAACAGCCCGGCCGTACCGGTGTTTCCCACTGGGTCGAGCACATGCAGTTCAAAGGGACCGAAAAATATCCGGACACCGTACTCGACCGGGAAATTTCCCGGAACGGCGGACTCTGGAATGCCTTCACGTATACTGACTGGACCGCGTTTTACGAGACCATGCCGGCAGACAAGATCGATCTGGCGATCAGCCTGGAAGCCGACCGCGTCTCGAACTCGCTGTTCGATCCGGAGGAAGTCGAATCCGAACGGACGGTGATCCTTTCCGAGCGGGAAGGGTCTGAAAACGACCCGACCTTCCGTCTGCGTGAACGGCTGCTCAAAACCGCTTTTCCGAATCATCCCTACCGGCATGAGGTCATCGGAGAAACCGAAGACCTGCGCACCATCACCCGGGATGATCTGTATGAGCACTACCGCAAACATTATGTACCGAACAACGCCGTGCTGGTGATGGCCGGTGATTTTGACAGTGATGACATGATGCGCCGGATCGAAAAAGCCTGGCAGGGAATCCCTGCCCGTCCGGTTCCGGAATACACGATCACGCCTGAAGGTCCGATCCCCGCACCGCAGACCATTGAAGAACACGGCCCCTGCGACGTCACGATCCTCCAGATCGTCTGGCGCGCCCCCGCCGGGAAAGATCCGGATATTTTTCCGCTCGCCATCTTTGACAGTGTCCTGTCCGGGCCTTCCTCGCTGAACATGTTCGGGAAAGGGCACATCTCCAACCGCACCTCACGCCTGTACCGCGCGCTGGTACAGAGCGGAAAGGCCGCGGGAATGGGCGGCGGATATGTCACCACGATCGATCCCTATCTCTATAATGTCGCCGCCTACGTTCCGGCTGGCGCCCCGGCCGAAGAAGCGGCTGAAGCGATCCATAAGGAGATCGCGGACATTGCGCGGAACGGGATCACGCCGGAAGAACTCGAAAAAGCCCGCAAGCAGGCCAAGGCAATGTTTGCCTATTCCTGTGAAAATATCACCAACCAGGCCTACTGGCTGGGATACAGCTCCATGTTCGCCGGTCCCGAATGGTATACCGGTTACCTGCAGAACCTGGAAAAGGTGACAGCCGAAGACGTCAGCCGCATCGCCGCGGAATACTTCAGTCCGGAACACTGTGTGACCGGCATCTACAGCAGCAACTGAAAGGAGCCGGAAACATGATCTATGACATGACGAAAACCCTGCCGGGTCCGGATAACATCTGCCGAAAGGTGTTTCCGAACGGCGTGACGGTGCTGATCAAGGAAAATCCGTCCAGTGCCGCCGTCTCCGTCAAAGGGATGATGCCCTGCGGCGCGTACCTTGAAAGCAATGACAAGATCGGCCTTACCGGCTTCCTGGCCGGCTGCCTGACAGCGGGGACCGCATCCCGTGATTTTCAGGAGATCCATTCGCTGCTGGAAGGCATCGGGGCGACACTGGGCTTCCATATCGGCTCACGGTCCATCAGTTTTGACGGGCACTGCCTTGCCGAAGACCTTCCGACGGTGCTGAACCTCGCTAAAGAAGTGCTGGACGAGCCGGTATTTCCGGAGGAGCATATTGAGATCTTCCGCAGGAGGGTCCTTTCAGCCTACGAACTTCACCTGCATGACCCGGAAAGCATGACAGATGAGCGCTTTGATGAACTGCTCTACGGGGACCACCCGTACGGACGTCCGGAATACGGCTCCGTCAGCATCATCAACAGCATCATGAGGGAGGACCTGCGTGCGTTTCAGCAAAAATACTTCGGTCCGAAAGGCATGATCCTGACGATCGCGGGCGGGATCCGAGCGGAAGAAGTGATGGACCTCTGTGAGAAGCTGTTCGGAACATGGAACAAACAGCAGGAAGATATCGACCCGAAAGACTTCTTCCCGCCGGTGGAAGGGCCGAAAGAGCCGGTCAGCGTCCATATTGAGATCCCGGAGAAAAGCGAGATGTCCCTGGTGATGGGGACGCTCGCCCCGAACCGGCTGGATCCGGACTACGTTTCCGCAGTACTGGGCAACACGATCCTCGGTGAATTCGGCATGATGGGCCGTCTCGGCCGCACCGTCCGCGAAGAGAACGGGCTCGCCTATTATGTTTCCTCGGCCGTCGATTCGCTCCATTACGGCGGATGCTGGTCCGTCGAAGCGGGCGTGAATCCAGCCAATCTCGAAAAGGCCGCGGACCTGATCCTCACAGAGCTGCGCCGCTTCACCACCGAAAAAGTCAGCGAAGAAGAGCTGGATGACGTGAAATGCTACTTCATCGGGAGCCTGCCGCTTTCCCTGGAAAGCAACTCCGGTGTCGCGGCCCTGATGATGGCCATGGAAAATTACGGACTCGGCCTTGAACATGTGATCCGGCTGCCGGAACGGGTCCGTGCCGTCAGCGCGGAGCGGATCCTTGAGACCGCCCGGAAATGGCTGAAAACAGACCGTCTGATCCGCGTCACGGCAGGGACGGCAGCGTCATGACCATCCTGCGAACGGGGATCGATTTGATCGAAGTCAGCCGCTTCCGTGACCGGAAACCGGAGATCCTTGAAAGGTTCCTCGCCCGGGTCTATACGGAAGCGGAACGGGCATACTGCGGCGGAAATGAACAGCATCTGGCCGGACGCTTCGCCGCGAAAGAAGCGGTATCCAAAGCACTGGGCTGCGGGATCGGCGAGATCAGCTGGCAGGAGATCGAGATCCTGAATGACGGATCCGGGATGCCCGTACTGCACCTGCACGGGAAAGCCCTGGAGAGGGCCCGTCAGCTCGGTCTGACGGTATGGTCCGTTTCCATCACCCACCTGAATGCTTTTGCCGCCGCGTCGGTGGCCGCCATGGGGGAGGCCCCGGAGGGATCCGAATGAAAAAAAAGATCTTTTTGCTGATCGTTCTTGCAGCTGCCGCCGTACTGGTGCTGGCCGCCTGTGACACACTGCTGGAAAGCTTCCAGCAGACCGACAGCCAGAGCGCGACCCTGACCGCCATGGTCACCCCGACCTCGATCCCGCCGACACTGGACCTCAAGGGGAACGAGGTCCTGACCGAACGGACAGCGGAACCCTACGAGGTCGTCTGTGTTTCGATCATTGAAGACCGCATTCACGGCGGGCTGATGGAATGGTCCGACTCCGCCCCGCTGTTTGCCTATGTCGCGCCTTCCAACCGGTACTGGGGATGGTTCTCCGGCGACGCCGTCGTGCTGAACTTTGACGATAACGCAAAAGTTCCGGATGAAAACGGGAACATTCCGGACGGAATGGCCCCGGCGGAGCTTTCGACCACAGACCTGCACGTTTTCGGGGATTTTGCCTTCAGCCCGGATAATTCGAAACTTGCCTTCACCGCCCTGCGGCAGAGCGAAAAACTTTACACCGTGATGGTGGCATCACTGGGATCCGGGCTCAAAGATGTGGTCGACCTCTTCCCGGACGCCGCTGCGGAAACCGACGAATACGCGTCCGATAAATCCGTTATCGGATGGGTCGGGGAAAACATCGTCCAGGCCGCGAGTTCCTGCGGTGTTGACTGCGAACGCATCTACAACATCAATATCCGGACCGGCTCGATCACCCCGCAGGAGGAAGTGCGGAAGTTCGGTCATGAAGGCCGGAACCAGCCGGATCACGTAATCGAATATGACGAAAGGAACTATCCCGTGATGAACATGCCGAACTGGTCGCCGGATGAAAAATTCGTATTCTATACGGATGCGCGGAGACAGGCATGGATCATCCGGGAAGAGACCAAACAGCAGTTTCTGCTCCCGCTGGACGGAAGCGACGTGCTTCAGACCCGCTGGTCCTATGACTCCCGGTTCATCGCCATCCGTTTTGAAGACAGTATCGAGATCTATCAGGTCGACTGACCGGAGGTTTTATGACAGACATTCTCTCTTTGGCAAAACAGGCAGAGCCTTACATTATCGGCCGCCGGCGTTATTATCACAGCTGTCCCGAGCTTTCCGGGGAAGAAGCCGAAACGACAAAAGCGATCGCGGCGGACCTGCAGGCAATGGGGCTGGAACCGAAGTTCTTCCGTTCACAGTACGGGCTGACCGCAGAGATCCGCGGCGCATATTCCGGAAAAACCGCCGTGCTCCGCGCCGATATCGACGGGCTGAACATCCGTGAAGAGACCGGGCTGCCTTTCGCAAGCACAAACGGATATATGCACGCGTGCGGACACGACTGCCACATCGCCATGCAGCTGGGCGCCGCAAAGATCCTCAGCGGGATCCGGGATGAACTGCACGGGACTGTCCGTCTGCTTTTCCAGCCATCGGAAGAAAACTCCAAAGGCGCGCTGCAGTCGATCGCCGAAGGCTGTCTCGAGGGAGCCGACGTGATCTACGGGACGCACATCTGGGGAACCGTTCCCGCCCCGAAGATCGATATCAATCCCGGTTTCCGCATGGCAGCCAGCAACCGCTTCCGCATCACCGTAAAAGGGACTGCGGCCCATGCCAGCGCACCGCACCTGGGGGCCGATGCCATCACCGCCGCCTGCTCGATCATTCAGGGACTTCAGATGCTGGTCACACGTTTCAACTGTGCGACCGACCCGGTCGTGCTGACGGTCGCAACGATCCACGGAGGGGAGCAATACAACTCCGTCGCGGACCGCGTCGAGATGGAAGGCACCATCCGGCATTTCCGCATGGATCACAGTCTGGAGGAAGAAATGCGGCGGGTGATCGGCGGGATCGCGGACGCGATGAAAGTCGGCTGGGAAATGGAATATCTTTACCTGGCCGATCCGGTCTGCAACCGGTACAGCAGCGTGACGGAGCTCTGCCGGAATACTGCCGAAAAACTCTTCGGACCCGGATATCAGGCGAACATGCCGACACTGATGAGCTCCGAGGATTTCGCCTGGTACCTTGAAAAGATCCCCGGTGTTTTCACGTACATCGGCAGTTCAAACCCACAAAAGGGCATCACGGGAACGAATCACCAGAGCACCTATGACGTGGATGAATCTGTACTGAAAAACGGCGCCGCACTGGCCGCCGGATTCGCCGCTGAATTCCTGTCCGCATGAGTCAGATGTACCAGGTACAACTGACTCACTGTGCAACAAAAAAGGTGACCGATAATCGGTCACGTTTTTTTATTAAAAAGGTATTGCATTTTGATAGAAAAACGCTTAGGCGGGTGCACCACCTGTTCAGGGGGCATTTCAATTTTTGGTGTGCAAACGGCAAAGGGTGCGCAATTTGAACGATAGAGGGACACTGACAAATTGGAAGTTATCTGCGAATCATTATGCCTTTCATATACTGTGTTTCATTGTGTGTTCGATATACTTCCATTTTCTCTTCTTCCGTGCATCCGATCAGTATCTTGATTTCTGAATCTTTCTTCATCAAATCAACGATACACATGATAGCATCGATCTTTTTATCACCACTTCCGACCCATACGTCAATTTCTGCACCATCCATAGAGGTGGTATCTTTCAAATATCCATAGTCAACACGATAAATAAAATCGGGAAATTTGGGATGTGCGGAACCTTTCGGTCTGTCAATAATGATTTCTGAAGAGTTCACTAACTCATCCAGCGCCTTCCAGAAATCTTCATTGTAATTATTCACTTTATCACCTCCGCAAACTGGAATTTGTCACTCTTCCAGCATGGTCATAGCTTCTTCGAATGTCACGGCGTCGACGAGTTCTTCCCAAACATCCTCGTTGTAATAACGGACTGCCGTTTCGCCGGTCATGTAGTCATTATCAAAGGTCGAGTTGGTCCCTTCGGGAATAATCACCGCAAACCCTCTTTCAAAAGCGGATTTTACGGTACAGTCAATACAATAATTCGTCTGGAGTCCGATGATCATCAGGCGTTTGTCATCCTGATGCTCCATGTATTCTTTAAACTCTTGGTTTCCAAAGCAGCTGTTGATCGTTTTGACAAAAACCTTTTCTTCCTCTTTTGGCGCGATCTGATCAACGATCTCAAAATCCTCGTCCCCCACCGACATGCCGCTGCCAGGACCTGCATCATGCTGAACAAAGATTACTTCAACGCTATTTTTTCTGGCCGCATCGACCAGTCGAACGGTTCTGTCTATGAACGTATCGAAGGCATACAGATCCTCGTCAACCAGTCCCCTCTGCATATCCACAACCAGTAAAATCATATCTTCCCATCCTCCTCTGCAAATCCCGATTTCATTACCGGCAAATTACAGCTTCAATACAGCCGGCATTTCTCCGAGATCTTCATATAGTTCAGGCTTTTCAACAAAGCCCAGAGATGCATACAGTTTCTTTGCCGCTGTATTTTCAGGTTCATAACTCAGCCAGCAGTATTCTGCTTCACCCGCCGGGTAAGTGCGGATCAGATTCAGCGCCTGCAGCATGGCTTCTTTTCCGTAACCATTGCCTTGGTATCTTACGTCGATCATGAATTTCCAGATGTAATAATATTTTGCGTGAGAACCGCAGTATTCCTCGATCCAGGGAACGTCACGTGCGATCATCATGAATCCGACAGACTTCTTCCCTGAATAAATACCAAAAGGAAAAACCTGCGCCTTACTTTCTGTCATGGCAAAGAAAGCCTGAATCAGGCATTCTGCGTTGGGAACCATATATTCTTTCTGTTCTTTTGCCACCTTTAGTTTCAAGACGTCATCGTAATTATCCCATGTAAGTTTTTCCAGGCGAATCATTCTTGTTTCCTCCGTCAAACATCTTTATTTTTTGCAAATCTGCAATACGCAGGTTGTTTTATGATGCAATCAATTTATATTTGTCAGTATCCCTTATAAATCCTTCCCATGCTTCATTTGGAATTCATTTAGTTTTTATTATAATTCCAGGATAGCGGGCATCTCTTCTCCGGGTTTATCCTTAAAGTATTGAGGCTGTTCGACAAAACCAAATGAAGCATACAGCTTCTTTGCTGTTTCATTTTCAGGCTCATAACTCAGCCAGCAATACTTCTTTTTACCGCTTGGCCAGGTTCGAATGAACTCTAAAGCCAGCTCCATTGCTTTTCTTCCGTATCCTCTGCCCTGATATCTTTTATCGATCATCAGTCTCCAGATGCAATAATTGTCAAAAATGAAATCCGGATCTCCTTCTTCTCTTTCTTCTTCAGAGGCCCCGCAGCCGATCATCAAAAAGCCAACAGGTTTGCCGTTACGGCATATGGCGAAAGGATAAGGAGGATAACCGTTCGTCAAAGCGACATATGCTTCCGCTAAAGAGCACATATTGGATGCTACGAATTCCTTTTGTTTCCTGTTTACATTCAACCCAAATAGTACTTTCACATAATTTTTATAAGTGATCTTTTCTAACGTGATAACATCTTTTTTCATTCGCTGAACACCTCCGCAGATCCGAATTTATCACCTTCGTTTTGCCATCTTTATGACAGCATATATATATCACAGCAAAACGCTGTCACCATTTGCAGAGAGCTGTTTAATCTTACCGTTGTGTACGATGTACGCCTCACCTCTTAGTTCCTCAATGCCGTCTTTAACCAGTATGTAGCTGCCGTCTGTAATGTAACAGAAAGTTCTCCCCATACTGTCAGGCAATATTATCTCGTTGATATAGTTGAGGCCGTCCAGGGTTCTGTCTTTCCAATAGTTATAATGTGGCAAGATCGTTGTCTTTGTGAGACCGAGCCCGGTCAGGAATCTTTTATACTCGGGATCGACCGCCTCACCGTCCTCCTCGGGGGCGGCATAAACGGTTTCAGCGCAGTTCATGCTTCCGGCGCTGATTGCCCAAATGACACCGTCATAGTCTTTCAGCAGATCACCAAGCGCGATATCCCTGAAATAACGATTCTGCGACGGCGTGTGTCCGCCGCCGAGAATGATGAAATTCGCTTCCTGAATCAGCTCTTTTGCCTGAGAAGCGTTCCTATCGTCCACGCAGATAAAGCTCTCGAACTGAAATCCCGAATACTCAAAGCCATCTTTGGTATCGTTGGCGATAAAATCGTTGAACTCGAAGTCGTCGGGGCCGTCGCTGAAGTAAAGCGCACGGCACGGATCAGGAAACATTTTCTGCATTTCATCTATTAAATGGTTGTCAGGAATCATCTCGGATTTATCTTCGCACCCCGTTCTGTCTCTGAACGTGTTGCCTGTCAAAAAAAGGATCATACTTAACCTCCTTCGCTTTACAGCTTCAATACAGATTTGTCAGTTTATTGTCTGATTATCAATACCACTGTCTCAACAGAATGTTCAAGAAGGAATATATCGACAAACTACCGATTTTGCTATCTCTGTTTTTTCCTGTTCTTTAACCGCTTCTTCAATATAACACATAAAGAAAAGAACGGCAATTCTATCAAAATTGCCGTTCTTTTATGGCGGAGAGAGAGGGATTCGAACCCACGGTGAGTTGCCCCACACCTGTTTTCAAGACAGGCGCCTTAAACCACTCGGCCATCTCTCCGAACGGTTTTTATTTTAGCATAAGAATCCGCTCCGCGCAAGATTGGCGAAACAAAAAGTGTTATTCAGCGGCTTCCACGGCTTCCGCTTTGCCTGCAGCATTTACGGAATAAGGATGCGTCAGTCCGTAAACCGTCAGCGCCACCGCTTTTGTCACATTGTCGGCGACCATACAGTACCAGACCGCGTTCAGCCCGCAGCCGGCACGGATCACCAGCCAGGTGCAGAGAATACGGACACACCACATGCTGAAAGCCTCGATCACAAAAACACTGCGCGTCCGTCCGGTCCCGTAACTGATCCCCTGCCAGGCCACCATCAGGCCGAAGAACGGTTCCGAAAAAGCGACGATCTTCAGCACATCCGCGCCCATCCGCGCGACAGCCTCATCACTGGTAAAGAACCGCATCAGCGGATAAGCGCAGAAAAACAGCGCGATCCCGGAAATCATCATCAGCACGGCCGTCAGGACCAGGCTCACGAAACGGATATCCTGAAATTTCTGCTGGTTCCTTTCCCCGATCGCGATCCCGATCAGCGCTGAAGTAGCGGTCCGGATCCCGTAGCCGGGCAGGTAAAAGATCTCTTCCGCGGTCACGGCGATCGCATGCGCTGCAAAGACCGTGACGCCCATCCCGTTGACCATCCCCGAAAAAACGATATACCCCAGGCAGGAAACGATCGTCGTCCCAGTCACCGGCAGGGCTACACGCATCACCTTTTCGAGAAGCACCTTTTCATGCGCCAGCACATCGCGCAGCTCCACCCGGAGCTCCTGCTTGCTGCGGTAGGCAATGAACATCCCGATCCCGCCGCCGTCTCCTGCTCCGGTGAAGCGGAAGAAGAACGGGAAACGGATCCTTCTGCTCCTCCTCGCCTCGCCGCTTTTGCTCGTGTATTTCGCCCTGCTGCTCTGCCTGGCCATCCATGTGAATACGCCTTTCC
>CADBKS010000092.1 GCA_902795255.1 uncultured Chloroflexota bacterium | reverse complement strand
CTGCCATTGATCGGGCGTGCGGACTGGAACGACTGCCTGAACCTGAACTGTTTTTCAGAACATCCGGGCGAAAGCTTCCAGACTACCGGACCGAGCGAAGGCCCTGTGGCGGAAAGCGTATTTATCGCCGGAATGTTCGTAAAGTACGGCCGTGCGTGGTCCGCGATTCTGAGAAAGATGGGCTTTGACGGTGAGGCTGATGATGCGGACCGCCGGATCGAGGCAGTAGAGAAGGCCACGCTCACCGCAGGCTGGGACGGCGAATGGTTCCGCCGGGCCTATGACGCGAACGGTGACCCCGTGGGTTCGAAGGAGAACACGGAAGGCCAGATCTTCATTGAACCGCAGGGTATGTGCGTGATGGCCGGGATCGGCAAGGAGACCGGTGAGGCTGCCAGAGCGCTGAAGAGCGTTGAAGAGCGCCTGGATACGAAATACGGGATCGTCCTGCTGCAGCCGGCTTATTCGCATTATTACCTGAACCTCGGCGAGATCTCCAGCTATCCGCCGGGATATAAGGAGAACGCCGGGATCTTCTGCCACAACAATCCGTGGATCGTCTGTGCGGAAGCCGAGCTCGGACACGGGAAGCGTGCCTTTGAGGTCTACCGCCGGACGGCTCCGGCTTATATTGAGGATATCAGCGAGATCCATCGGACCGAGCCTTATGTTTATTCTCAGATGATCGCGGGGAAGGACGCCCCCACTTTTGGCGAAGCCAAAAACAGCTGGCTGACCGGTACGGCCGCCTGGACCTTCGTCAGCATCAGCCAGGCGATCCTGGGCATTCAGCCGACGCTGGACGGGCTGATGGTCGATCCCTGCATCCCCGCCGATGTGAGGGAATACACGGTCAGCCGCCGCTACCGCGGCGCGGAATACCGCATTCATGTGGAAAATCCCTCCGGTGTGGAAAAGGGCGTCGCGGAACTGTATGTCAACGGAACCAAATCGGAAGGCAATGTGATCCCGGTGCTTCCGGCAGGCACATCCGCCGATGTCCGTGTTGTGATGGGATAAGCCCGAATATTTGTTAGATCCGGCACCGGTTTTCCGGTGCCATTTTTTATGGGCAGCGGCTGATTGTAAACCTTAATTTCGAAAAACGTTTACAATTCGCTTCCGCTGCCAATATAATTAAAATCGAAAGACCGGGCCGCATTTCAGATGAGCCGGTGCCCCGGCCCGATCCGCCCGGGCTAAATGTCCGGGATGCGGTCAGCTGCTCATGCCACGCAAGACCAATCGTGAAGCAGTGCTATCCGATTGGAATGTGCACAAGAACAGGAGTATTTGCTGAATGAAGACGCGGGAAAAGATCCTTGCGATCCTTGAAGAACATAAGGGAAGTTTTTTTTCAGGGGTGGAGCTTGCGGAATCCCTTAATATCTCCCGTGCCGCGGTCTGGAAATCCGTTGCCGCGCTCCGGGATGAAGGTTATATGATCGACGCGGTGCCTTCACGGGGATACTGCCTTTCCGAGAGCACGGACCTGCTGAGTGAGCAGGGCATCTGGAAATATCTGGAGCCGGAATTCCGGACGCTGGATCTGCAGGTCGTTCCGGAAGTCGGTTCGACCAATGTGCTGATGCGGGAAAAAGCCGAAGCGGGCTGTCCGGAAGGTATGGTCCTGGCCGCGGGGATGCAGACGGACGGGCGGGGACGGCTCGGACGGCATTTTTATTCCCCGGCAAACACGGGCGTTTACATGAGCATCCTTCTGCGGCCGTCGCATATCGCTGCCGGGATAGCCGTCCGGCTGACAACCGTCGCGGCGGTGGCCGCGTGTGAGGCGATCGACGCGGTCTCCGGACGGAGATCCGCGGTCAAGTGGGTCAATGATATCCTGCTGGACGGGAAAAAAGTGGCGGGGATCCTTACGGAAGGCATGATCAGTATGGAAACCGGCCGGATGGATTCGGTGATCCTCGGCATCGGGATCAATGTATACCCGCCGGAAAAAGGCTTCCCGAAGGAGATCCGGGAGACAGCCGGTGCGGTCTTCCCGGAACCGGTGAGTGACGGGAAGAACCGGATTGCGGCCGGGTTCCTGAACCGGTTTATGACGTATTACCGTTCGGGAGATTTTTCGGATCATATCCGCTCCTATCGGGAACGCTCAGTTGTTCCCGGACACAGGATCACTGTGGAGGGACGGGCCGCGGATGCGCTGGAGGTGGACGATGAATGCCGTCTGGTCGTCCGCTATGATGACGGAACGGTCAGCCGGCTGCGTGCCGGCGAGATCAGCATAAAATATTGATCAAAGAGGAAAAAATGCAGAATTCAAGAACGAAAAAACTGGTTATGTGCGGGATCTTTGCGGCCCTGATCGGCATCGGGGCGTTTATCCAGATCCCGATCCCGCTGGTGCCGCTCTCCCTTCAGGACCTTTTCGTGATGCTGGCAGGGATCCTGCTGGGCCCCGTTTACGGAGCGCTTTCGGTGTTTATTTATATTTTTATCGGGCTGCTGGGTTTCCCTGTGTTTACGCACGGGGGCGGCATCACGTATGTCCTTCAGCCGAGCTTCGGGTTTATCCTGGGTTTTATTCCCGGCGCGTATATCACGGGCCTGATTACGCATAAGGTCCCGGAACCGGGATTTAAGCGGATCTTTCTGGCATGTCTGGCGGGGATCGGTGTGATCTATTTCTTCGGGACCGCCTATCTGTACCTGCTGAACCGGTTTTATCTCGGGAATTCGATCGCTTTCTGGCCGATGATCCTGGCCTGCGACATTCAGCCGCTCCCCGGGGATATCATCAAGTCCCTGATCGCGGCAAAGATCGGGCAGCAGCTGCTGCCGCTGATCCGCAAGGGCGTGATCTGAGCATATGCCGGACAAAATGAAAACCGGACCGGGGATCCCGATCCGGTTTTTGTTTTGCCTGTCAAAAGAGCTCACTTTGATATGCTGATGGCAGGCGAAAGGCCTGTGCTTCGCACTTGGCGCGGCCCCCCTGATTATTGCGGCGAGGCCGTCATATTTATCCGCATGCTGATCAGACTCATCCGTATAAAACGGCGAAAACCAGTTACGCTTCTTCCTGAACTCCGACCAGTCCGATCCTGTCCGCGATCTCCCGCATGCCGAGGATGGTTTCGCGGATCACATCGTCAAGGGGCATCCCGAGACGCTCTGCACCGTCCAGGATCACCTGCCGGTTGACATTGGCGGCAAACGCCGGGGATTTGAATTTCTTTTTGACGGATTTGACTTCCAGATCCATCACGCTTTTTGACGGACGCATCAGCGCGCAGGCATAAATTAGTCCGGTCAGTTCATCGATCGTGAAAAGGACCTTTTCCGCATTGGTCTCCGGCTCCGTATCCGAGCAGATCCCGTATCCGTGGGAGAGCACGGCATGTATGAATTCCTCATCGAACCCTTCTTCGCGGAGAATACGGGGCGCGTGCTGCAGATGTTCATCCGGATAAAGCTCAAAATCGATATCGTGCAGCATCCCGATCAGCCCCCAAAGCTCCGGATCTTCGTTGTACAGCGGGGCGAAATGGCGCATGACTCCTTCGACCGTCAGCACATGGCGCTGCAGGTGGTCGGTAGTGACATATTTCTTCAGAATTTTCCAGGCTTCATCCCTGGATGGATAATTGCTCATGATAAACCTCTTGAATCAGTGGATCGGGTCTATTATAACGCGAAAACGGGCAGCCATCCGGCTGCCCGTCTGTTATCGCATCGTGTCAGTTACATGAATGCCATGATCACATTCATGAGCTGCCGGAAGATGTTGCCCGCGCAGTCTTCGAAATCTGCTGCGGTCATATCGGAAGCGCGGACCGCATTTTCCGGAGTCAGTTCCGGAAGCGCTTCCGTGCCTTTCGCCTCGGAGGTCATCGTGAATCCGAAGACCTGCTGACCGCTCGCGGTATGCTCATAAACGATCAGGCTGGTGGTGTCTTTCCCGCCGAAAGCATTCGGGAGCGGGGTCTGATCGATCGTCATGTCACCGCGCTGGCCGGCTGCAGTGAAACTGAAGGTCGTGTGTTCTGCTTCGGTAATGCTGTCCGTCCGGCTTACGAGCGCGAATTCAACTCCGTCGCTGCTGTCGGGGTCGGCAAAACGGGCGTTGAGGCTGAACGATTTATCGGGGCTGCTCACGCTGAGAAGGCGGAAAATCGGCAGCCGCTCATCGCCGTGGAACGCGTCGATTGCGAAATCAAGAACGCTTTCCTGAGAGCCGCTCACCGGCATGATCGTGATGATGGCGCCGCTGTTGGCATCGCCGTCGGGTTTGCCGATCTCGGCAGTGATGAGGGCGGGGGCCCCGTAGCGGTCATTATCGATCTTCAGCGTGACGTACGTATCCGGTGATTTCTGCACGGATTCTTTCATGCTTTGGATCAGCTCGCTGAGAACGTCTGTCCCGGCCGGGATCTCGGTACCGGGCTGCGAGCGCTGAACGAACTGGATAACTGCTTCGTTGAGCGTCTCGGAGAGTTCCGGGTTATCTTTCAGAAATACCGGAAGCGCGTCAAGCAGATCCAGCAGATCTTTTCCGGTGAAGGTGCCTGCGGTCGCGGAATCCGCTTCAGATACCGCGGGAAGGGAGGCTGCTTCCGGCCATTCGTATTCCAGTGTGGCCGCGTCAAGATCCGCAAAGCGGTAGCCGATCCCCTGTGTCGGTTCAGCGGAACGGAAGCGGGTCATCACATTCATGACAACACCCATCAGTGCGGTGGGATCGACCTGCTGCGTCAGTTCCAGCGAAACGGGCGGCAGACCGGCTGTGCCGCTGGAGATCGTATCACGGAAGGTACCGATCATGGTGATCACTTCTTCCTTCGGCGGAAGCTGGGAGGTGTCGTCGGATACCTGTTCCACCAGGTCATAAAAAGCGGAAACGAGATTTTCCTCGAACCGGTCCTCAGGGAGGATCATGTATGTATTTTCGCCGAGGAAGTTGCTTTTCACGTAATACGGGGTCCCGTTCTGAAGCTCGTAGGTCAGAATGTCTTTGTTCTGCATCGAGAAACTGAAGCTGGTGTGGGAAGTGCCGGACTGGGTAACCGTGCGGAAACGCATGCCTTCCAGTTTGTCCAGAATATCGCGGATGCTTGCATCATTCGAACCGTAAATACGGATGCTGTCGAGCGTGAGCGTGACTTCCCTTGCACCGTCGGAGCTGCCGCTGAGGATCTCCGGAATGACCGGATCTGTCTGCGGGACATTGATCACGGAGACGGGATCCGCCGCAGGGCTCTTGCGAAGCCCGTCCGCGACAGTGCGTTCTGTTTTATTTGCGCTGACAGGTTCTTCTGTCGGGATCACCTCAATGACGGGTTCTTCGGTCGGCAGTGGTGCGCTGACAGGTTCTTCCGTCGGAGCAGAGACCGTGACAGGTTCCTCTGTCGGATCCTGAAAAATGACCGGACCCTGGTAATGGTCCCAGACATCATAGGCTGATGCTGCGGAAAAAATAAAGGTCAGGCAGAAAAGGACTGCCAGGACCGGGTATAATTTTTTCGTCATATTTACCTCCGTTTTTTGAAAAACTGATAAACATAATCCTGCTTATATAAGTTTACAATATCTTTATATGAATGACAAGTGAGAAAAATCATTTTCGGAAGCAGAGTGAAGAGTGAAGTGTGAAGAGTGAAGTTAAGGTGACGCTTCGCGTCGGATTTATATGCTGCGCGTGGAGGAAGGGGACGGTTTCCTTTGCCATCTGCGTTGAGAGATTAGGGCTTTGATGCCGGGGAATGGGGACATCTGCCATCCGAACGCTGTCAGGGTACAGGGAACTGTCCCCACGGCTTTGGCAGTCGGGATGTGCCGCTCCGGGCATTTCTGCAGCTGTCTGGACCGGCCTTGCGGTAAATATAAAAGAACCGCTCCGTGCTGTGGGAGCGGTTCCTCTTGTTCTGATCGATTACACGTCCAGGTTGCGGACTTCCGCGGCGTGTGTCTGGATGAAGCGGCTTCTGGGCGGGACTTCGGACCCCATCAGCATGGTGAAGGTCTTGTCCGCAGCCATGGAGTCCGCCAGATGGACCTGCAGCAGCGTGCGGTTTTCCGGGTTCATGGTGGTGTCCCACAGCTGTTCGGCGTTCATTTCACCCAGCCCTTTGTAACGCTGGATGGCTGCCTTTTCCGCAGCGGTGGCGCCGAGTTTTTTGAGCATGTCATCGCGTTCGTTGTCGCTGTAGGCATACTGGACTTTCTTCCCGGACTGGATGCGGTAAAGCGGCGGCTGGGCGATATAAACATGCCCGTCCGTGATCAGTTCCGGCATATAGCGGAAGAAGAAGGTCAGCAGCAGCGTCCGGATGTGGCTGCCGTCGACATCCGCATCGGTCATGATGATGATGCGGTCGTAGCGCAGGTTCTTCATGTTGAAGTTTTCGTTGATGCCGGTGCCGATGGCGGAGATCATGGCTTTCACTTCGTTGTTGGCGAAGATCTTATCGGCGCTGGCACGTTCGGTGTTCAGGATCTTGCCGCGCAGCGGCAGGATCGCCTGGAAGGAACGGTCGCGTCCCTGTTTCGCGGAACCGCCTGCAGAGTCCCCTTCGACGATGTAGAGCTCGGCTTTGGAGGGATCACGGCCGGAGCAGTCCGCGAGTTTGCCCGGGAGCGTCATGCTTTCCAGTACGGACTTGCGGAAGACCAGGTCTCGGGCATGCTGGGCCGCGTCACGGGCACGGGCCGAAGTCTGGCACCGGGCAACGATGGCTTTCCCCGCGCTCGGATTGTTCTCCAGAAACTCCTTGAAGCATTCACCGACGACCTGCTGGACGTAGGTCTGGACTTCGGTGTTCATCAGCTTCACTTTTGTCTGGCTTTCAAACTGCGGATCCGGATGCTTGATGGAGACGATGGCGGTGATGCCCTCGCGGGTGTCATCACCCGAGAAGTTTTTGTCATTTTCCTTGAGCAGGTTCGCTTTGTGCGCGTAGTCGTTGATCACGCGGGTCACAGCCGTGCGGAGACCGGTCATGTGGGTACCGCCGTCGATGGTGTTGATCGTGTTGGCGAAGGAGTAGACGGTCTCGTTGTAGGCGTCCGTATACTGGATGGCGACTTCGATGCCGACGTTGTCGATCTCCTTTTCGCCGTATACGACGTTGTGCAGCGGTTTGCGTCCCTGGTTCAGGTAATGGACGAAGGAGGTGATCCCGCCTGCAAAGTAGAACGTGATCTCTTCGCCGGAGCGTTCGTCGACCAGATGGATGTTGGTCTTGCGGGTCACGAATGCCATTTCGCGGAAACGGTTGAGCAGTGTTTTGTAATTCAGGCCTTCCGTTTCTTCCTTGAAAATGGTGGGGTCGAAGCGGAAAGTGATCTCGGTCCCGGTCTTGTCTTCGGGGCAGTCACCGATGACTTTGACGCGTTCATCCGGATGACCCTGGTGGTAGCGCTGGAAATAGATCTTCCCTCCGCGGTAGACACGGGCTTCCATCCATTCGGAAAGCGCGTTCACGGCCGAGGAACCGACACCGTGCAGACCGCCGGACACTTTGTAACCGCCGCCGCCGAATTTACCGCCGGCATGCAGCGTTGTCAGAACGACTTCCAGTGCGGAGATCTTTTTGGTCGGGTGGATGTCCACCGGGATGCCGCGGCCGTTGTCCGAAACGGTCACGCTCTGGTCTTCATGGATCGTTACTTCGATGTCGGTGCAGTAGCCTGCCAGCGCTTCGTCGATCGCGTTGTCCACGACTTCATAAACCAGGTGATGGAGCGCTTTCGAGTCCGTACCGCCGACGTACATCCCGGGGCGGCGCCGGACGGCTTCGAGGCCTTCCAGTACCTGGATCTTGCTTGCATCGTAATTGGTGTTTACAGTTGTGTTGATTTCAGTCATGTTGTTCGGGTTCCTTTTTGAAAAGCTTGGGTAAACGGAGGAAGGCTTTTCTCCAGGTGAGAAATGCCTGATTTTCCTGCTGCCACTGTTCCAGTTCCTTGAACAGGATGAATGAGCCGGAAAGCATCGCGGCTGAGACATACGCGTGGCCGAAAATGCTGATGAGGACCAGCCAGGAGGATTGTTCCGGGATCGCCCAGATCATGTCCAGACCCATCGTGATCACGATGGAGAACAGGATGAACCGGACGGTCACCGGCCCGCTCCAGGACCCCAGCTGAATGCTTTCACGGATCGATTGGGGCAGATCGTAATTGTTCACAAAAATGCTGTGCGGAATATAAAACAGCGGAATGACCAGCCAGCATCCGGCAGCGATCAGGACGATCGTGAGAAGCTGGTAGATGATCGGTGAGATCATGAAACTGAAGGTCATGATGCAACTGGCCGGCACGGAGAGAATGAACAGTACGACAATGAGCGCGAGATAGAAAAGAACGGTATTGAGAAACTGTTTCCCGAAATCCTGCACCGTAAATTTTTTCCCGGTCCGGACAGAGGCCCGTGCGGTGAGTGAAAAAAATGCGGTGCCGAGAAAAACGCCGAGCAGGAGCAAGGCGGCCAGAATCGGGATGATCTGCAGGATCGAGGTCATTTCGACCGAAACGGCGCTCCCCAGCGGGGTGCTGTCCCCGCCGAAGGCGTTGATGGCGCTGACGCCGATCGGGAAGGTCTGAACGGACGCGAAAAGATTGACCGAGCGCAGCATGCTCCGGACTGCTTCCAGCGCGGGTTCCAGCTGGGCGGCTGTGCCGGCTGGGACCGTCTGGAGCATCTGACCATAGGCGGTGTCAAAAACGGGCTGCAGGACCCGGCTGACCCGCAGCCTGGGACCGAACAGTAAAAACAGGTCCAGCGCCATCGGCAGGGCCATCAGGGTGACGTTGTTTGCAGCGGTGCTGCAGCCTTCACCGAGTACTTTCAGTACCCGCGGAAGCGGGGTCGCGGAGGGTGTTTCGTTGCTTTCCATAACCATTTAATTATACCATCAGACGGCCTTCTGATGGCTCAAAAATGGAATAAATGTGCTTGTAAAACGGCGGCTTTCCCGGCCATAACGGGAATGTGAAATTTCGTTATCCATATCTCCGTTTCAAATTTATAATAGATTTCATAAAGAAAGAAGTGTAGATTATGCATCTAGTTCTCTAGATATAACATTTCATGATAAGAGTGGTGAAAAAATAAGTATTACTAAAGTCACTCCTCTAAGTGATAATTTAGGTTTATCAGGAAAACCATATGAATTTTCTATTAAAAATAATTTAACTGAACCAGTAAAAGTAACAATTAAACTAGTTGACGATGTAGAAACAATAGAAAAAGATGAGTGTTCTGAAATAAGTATTCCAAAAGAACATATAAAAGTATCAATAAAAGAGAATAATGGAAAAAATAATATATATACAATAAATGAACTAACAGACAATATTCTTCTAGAAACAGAAATAAAGGCTTTAGATGAACAAAATTATACTATACGTGTTTGGGTAGCAAGTGAAATAGAAACAACTAATTTTGATCTACATTATCATGGTAAAATTCAAATTATTGAAAATGATTCAATTTTAGCAAGGAGATAATATGATAGATTTAAATAGATTATATAATAAAGACGTAGACAAACTAGACATAACAAATAAGTATACTATCCCAGAAGAGTTAATAGTAGATGAAAGAATTAAAGAATTATCAGAAATAGATGTAGAAGGTTATATTAAGTTAGAAACAAACAATGATTTAGAAGATGAATTATATGTAAATTGTAATATTTCAGGAACAATGAAACTATTAGATTCAATAGATTCGAACTTAATTGACTATGATTTTTCAATAGAATATGATGATTTTTTGGAAGAAAATTTCAAAAATAATGAAAATTCACTTGATATATTTGAATTTTTGTGGGAAAATATAGAACTGGAAGTCCCAATTAAATTTACTAAAGTAGAAAATTATGATAAATTTTCTAATAAGGATTGGAAACTAATAGATGAAGGTTCAAGAGAAACTAATAAAAACAATCCATTTAAAGAATTATTGGAAGATTATAAAGAGGAGTGATAAAGATGATGAAATTAGATATTCAATTTTTCGCAGTACCTGATCATAAAGTGTCTAAAACAAGAAAAAGAAAAAGAAGATCACATATGGCATTAGAAGTACCAGGAATGGTAAAATGTCCAAATTGCGGAGAAATGATTAAACCTCATAGAGTATGTCCTAAATGTGGATTCTATAAAGGTGAAAACAAACTAGAAAACAATAATGAAGAATAAGACTATGTCTTATTTTTTTTATGAAATATTTTATAAATATGTTAGAATGATAATAGGTGATTCTATGAAGGATAGAAAAGGATTTACACTAATTGAATTATTAGTTGCTATAACCATAATTGGGATAATTATGATTATGACTTTACCTGCTATTCATAATTTACAAAGAGAAAACCAAGAAAAGAAATTTGATGACTATGAAAGAACAGTATTAGAAGCAGCTAAAGTATATGAAGATCAATATGAAGAAGATCTTTTTGGAAGAAGTGATACAGGTTGTGCATATATTGACTTCAATAGCTTAGTACAAAAGAAATTAATAACTACAACAAAGATATCAGGATATGAATGTAAGAATAATAATAATGGTATTATTGTTAGAAAACTAAAAGGAACATAAAAGGAACATCATACTATGAAGTATATCTAACTTGTAGTAATGGTGGTGATACAAAAAATTTAACAGGTAATACCGGAAATTATAATCATATTAAAAATAGTCTTTGTAATTCTGGTGAAGATACAGACCCTCCACAATTAACAATAAATTGTGATGGAGAAAATCCTCCAGTGGGAGTAGAAGATGATAACTTTGACGGAAAAATATATTATTATTCCGCTACTAATACAGAAGGACCTAGAAGAATACCAAAACTTACAGTAGAAACATCTGATACTATTTCTGGATTAGAAAAAAATGAATATGTGACATATGAATGGAAGATGTATCCAAACAAGATATTATCTGAAGAAAATCCTGACTATACAGAAAAGAATAAAACTACTTTCAATGTAAAAGATGGAAATAGATCAATAGCCAAGAAAAACGTAAGAATAATAGAACAATTTAA
>CADBKS010000091.1 GCA_902795255.1 uncultured Chloroflexota bacterium | reverse complement strand
TAATAAAGTGAAGAGCTTTATTTTTCTAATGCAGCAGCAATCGATATCAGCCGTTCGAGCTCATCCGCAAGATACAGAGGAATATTCAGGATCTTACCATCGAACGAAAGATTCCGCATTGAAAGACGGATGCAGAGCCTGGTCTGCTCCGAATACTCCGAAAGATAATGCTTTATGCTGGCAGCTTTAATATTCTGTCCGGCTTTTGACTCGATGGGGAACACGTCGTTTTCGATTTGGATCACAAAATCGACCTCATGCGGCGTCTTCGTACAATAATATAGGCGCCCATCCTGCACGTGCTGCAGGCTTTGGATTACGTAGTTTTCGGTCAGAGCGCCTTTGAACTCCTCAAATAGCCGATTTTCTTCGGCGAAAGCGGAGCTTGCAAGATGCGCGTGCCTGCGAAGCAGCCCAACATCGCCCATATAGATCTTAAACGCATCAAGGTCTTCGTATGCCGCGAGTGGGATACCGGGCTTTGAAATGCGGGAAACCTGCGTATTCCGCAGAAAACTTGGCTGAAACAGCCCGAAAACCGGAAATCAGAACTGACAACAAAAAAGCACCCTGAAAACGGGTGCCTTTTTTGTTGTAAATGAGGTCAGATCGGTCAGTTCGACAGGACCGGGCGGAATTTATATCCGTAGAGGATCACGCCGCGTTCGTTTTCATCCTCTTTCAGACGGCGTGTGACCATCTCCACCGGCATTCCGATGCTGACCGGTTCATCGCCCAGATCCGTGAGCTGCGCGGTCACGACGGGACCTTCTTCAAGCTTTACCAGTGCGATCGAATACGGTGTGCTTTCGCGGAAACCGGCCGGGGCTTCATTGATCGAAGTGTAGGAATAAACTTCTCCCTTTCCGCTGAACTGATATTGTGTTTTCGCTTCCAGACCGCAGACCGGGCAGACGTCCCGGGGAGGGAAGATCTTAGCGCTGCAGTGCGGGCAGACTTCTCCGGTCAGGGAATAGCGTTGTTTTTTTAATCTCCAATGGCGAGGTGCTTCCATAGTTTCCTCTCTCTCTTTCTTTATTTACCATGTTATATTATAGGGAAAAAAACTATCAAAACCTATCAAAAACGCCGAAAAGCTCTCAAAACCCTCTCAAATTGTGACAATTTGCACAATCCGGTCCCTGTCCTGCAGACAGTGAGAGCCTGTTTTTTTAATTGCCCGGGATGCCCGGGCTGCTCTCACGGCTGACCAGATTTACGAGCCATTTCCCGCCGCGGTAAAAGCGGAAAAGGATCAGGAGCTTTGCGATTTCTTCTGTCACGTTTCCGAAATAGACGATATATACGGGGAGCCCGAAGCGGTTGGCCAACAGCCACGCCAGGGGGATCCCGCCGAGCCACATCAGCAGCCCTTCGGTGATCAGGCAGTACAGGGCCTGTCCGCCGGGACGGAGTACGCCGATGATCAGGGTGTAGTTGGAGGTGCGCAGCCAGAGTGTGAAAGCGACCGCGGCCATCTGCCGGTGCGCAAGGGCTGATGCCTCCGGGGAAAGGCTGTAAAGTCCGAGAAGCGGGATCCGCAGGCAGAAAAGGAACATGCCGGTGAGCAGGGACAGGCACAGGGACAGCGTGAGCGTGAATTTTGACCAGCGTTTCGCTTTTTCAAAGCTGCCGGCGCCCAGCAGGTTGCCGGTCATCACAGCGCTTGCGTCCCCGATCCCGAAGAATAAGGCCTGCGCGATATTGTCGATCGGGCTGACAGCACTGTATGCGGCGATGGAGGCCGTGGAGATCGATGCGTAGATGGCGGTATACATGTTTACGCCGAGTCCCCAGCTGAGTTCATTGGCGATGACGGGGAGCCCCTTTTGCAGGAGCAGGCTGATGAGCTGCCGGTCAAAGGAAAACAGCTGGCGTGCGGATGCAGCGATGGGGTACCGGCGGCGGTAGGTCACGAAAATATAAAGAAAGGTTTCGGCTGCGCGGGCGATGACGGTCGCGGCAGCGGCTCCCTTCAGCCCGAGTGCGGGAAAGCCCAGTTTTCCGAAGATCAGGATGTAATTCAGCAGCGCGTTCGCGGTCAGGGTAACACCGGAGATGACCATCGGGACCCGCGTGTTTCCGGTGCAGCGGAGCGCGCCGGAAAATACCTGCCCTGCCGGGAACAGCAAAAAGGCCGCTGAGATGATGCGCAGGTAGACCGCGCCGGCCCGGATCACTTCCTCATCCTTTGAGTAAAAGCGCAGGATGCGCTCCGGAAATGCCTGCGTGACCGCGAGAAAGAAAAGCCCCGTTCCGAGCCCGAAGACCAGCTGGATCCCCATGACCTTCCGGATGCTTTCCGCGTCCCGTTTTCCCCAGAACTGCGCGCTGAGCACACTGCCGCCCGAGATCATGCCGAAGATCATAATGGAAAAAATGAGGTAAAACTGATTGACCAGGTTGACTGCAGCCAGCGGAATATCGCCGAAAGAGCCGATCATCAGTGTGTCCAGCAGGTTGACCGAATAGGTGATGACCTGCTGAATAATGAGCGGTATGGCCAGAGCTGTCAGCCTGCCGAGGTATTCTTTGTCGCGGAAGATCTGTCTGAAAATCATGGTTCCCCTGTAAAAAGCAGCGGAAAAGAATTATACAGGGAAGTTGACGGGCGGGAACAGGAATGGTTACAAAAGCCCCGGCGGCTACAGTTTTGCGGCGTTCTTTTTGATGAAATCCTGCGCCTGCTGATAATACGGATGGGCCTGTTCGAATTTGCGGAACTCCGGGGTGTGCGCCTGATTGCGGTTGTTGACGTTCTTCACGCCCAGCGCCTTATGAAGCAGCTCGTGGTACATCACGAAATCCAGCACATAAGCGGGGACGCTCCGTTTGTCCAGTCCGCGGTTGATCATAACAGTGTCTTCGTTCAGGTTGTAGCTGCCCATGGTGGCATGGTTGACCCTTGCGGACCAGTGCAGTCCGCGGGGCCGCGGCATTTTGCCGCCGAAACAGTTCCTGTTGCAGGTGTTGAAGACCTCTTCCAGATCGTAATACGTGCCTTTTGTGTTGTTGACCGGTTCGCCCGCGGCTTTCTGTTCCCGGAAATACAGGACCAGTTCCTGATAGTGCGGAGATCTTTCCTGATACTGCCGGACGGTTTCTTTCAGGTCTTTCCACCGGCAGGAGGCGACGGCCTGCGCGAAACGTCTGCATTCCTCGTCATTCATGTCGTCCATGGCTTCATGGATCCGGATCTCCCGGAAGTGCCGGTCCCCGGTGATCCCGTAAATGCGGGTGGCATAGGGATAGATCTCCAGAGAGAAGCGCCCGGTGCCGATCAGCCGGTTCAGATAGCCGAGCAGCCGTCTCCTGTGCAGCAGGTTTTGGGCGTAGTTTTCCCAGACACAGAGCCAGCGGATCCAGGCTGCGAAAAGGGCGGCATTGCGGCTGCTCCGGGAAGGATCGGCGGGCAGTTTTTCACTGATTTCCAGAAGTGCCTGATAGGTCTGCACGGTTTTGGATTCCAGCTGATAATTCTGTGCGGAGGCAGTATCGTTCAGCATCTCCTGGACCTGACCGGTGATTTTGGTAAAGGCAAGAACGGGCATGCGGTCAGTCTCCGAAGTCGATCTCAATGTCAAAGCGTCTTCGCCAGGCGGTGACGGTCTTCAGCCATTCCGCGGCGGCTTTTACGCCGGGTTCCGGATACTTCTTCCGGAATTCCTCAATGCGGTTCATACCCGGCAGCCGGAGCAGCGGCAGGGTGCGGACCATATCTTTGAACAGGCCGGCGTCCCAGCCTTTGACGGTCCCGTTGGCCGTGCAGCTGTAAAGCATGGCACTCTCCGGATCGCAGCAAACCCCGGTCACGCTGCTTTTGCTGCCGGCACTCAGGACCGCTGCCGTGCGCATGGCGGTCGGGTCGAAGATACGCAGCTGTCCGGAAAGGGTGCCGAGCAGGTAAAGATCCCCGCGGTTGAGTTCGTAAAGCCGGCGGACCTTTTCCTCTCCGCAGTCCAGGGCCTGATGGACGGGCTTGCCGGAAATGAGGTTCATGCACCACAGACGCTCGTCCCGGTCGATAAAGGAGAGCTTTCCGGCGGAGAAGCTCTCGCAGACCGCCATCGGATTTTCACAGATCCGGAGCATGGTCACGGTCCGTTTTTCACCGATGTCATATACAGCACAGTCCCCGCTGTAGGTGATCCCGCAGAGCCGTCCGCTTTCCGCGTCGTAAGATGCTCTGCTGCAGTCCTTCAGGCCGATATCGAAGCCGAACAGCTCCGCTCCGCCCGGAAAAGTCAGCACGGAACCTTTTCCGTTCTGTCTGAAGAGGATGATGCGGCGGTCATCCGGCTGCAGAAAGATCCCGATGAGCGGGGAACCGTCTCCCCGCAGTGTCTTGACCGCCTGTCCGGCCGGGAGGGTGAAGACCGTGACAACACCGCTGCCGCAATCCGCGCAGAGGTATTTGCCGTCATTGCTGAGCAGGATGCGGCGGACAGCCATCTGTCCGGATCCGATGCGGATGGGTTCCCCGTCTGGCTCCCTCGTATCCCAGACGAGGATCTGACGGTCCGCGAAAAGGGCCGCGATGCGGTTCCCTCCTCCCGAAAAGGAGAGCGTATTGCCGGCGCCTTCACAGTAAATGCGGCTGAGCGGGATCGGGGAAAGTCCTTCGCAGGCACGGATCTTTTCGCTCAGTTCCTTCAGAAAAGAGGCTTCCTCAATGCGTGACGGTTTGTGCCCCGCTTTCTCCAGTGCGGCACAGACGTCCGGCATGCAGAGCAGCGGAACGTTCGGCAGGATCTCCCACAGACGTCCCCACTGTTCCTGTTCGGTCAGCGAGCGGATGAGCAGGTGCTGGTCGGAAAGCGTCCCGTCATGGGGAATGTTTTCCGGATCTCCGCTGATATTCCGGAGCCAGGCATTGTTGCCGGATTCCCGGCTGACGGCGATCAGGCGCCGCTGCAGGTCCGGATCTTTTTCTTCATAGGCCAGACGGATCCGGCGGAAATCACTGTCGGAGCGGTAATAGTCTTCCCACTGTCCGCTGAGAAAATAAAACAGGGCTTCGCGGGATGGATCCGAGGGCTTCAGACAGTGCTTCCGGCAAAGCTGCAGCAGGAGATCGTCTTCATAGCGCAGCAGCAGGTCTGCCGGCAGCGAGGCGGCTTCCGGACTCACGGAGACGCTGTACCGCACCAGATTTCTTTCATCGGGCGTGAAGGTTTTGTAGGCTTCGATGACGGAGCTGCGGTTTTCGCCGGAGGGATCATTGAAATATTTCATCAGGGCGGTCCAGCCGGGGAGCACTTTTTCTCCCAGCACGGTCAGCCGCAGCCGGAGCGGTTCCCCTGCGGAAAGAAACAGTTCCGTGAGTTTTTCCGGGCCCGGATCCTCTTTGAGCAGGCGGTGTTTCTGCCCGAAAAGCAGGGCTCCCGCGCTGTTCCAGCCCGGATCGCTGTCCTGCAGACCGCTTTTCTGCAGAAAGGCGGCCGCAGCGGGCACACCGTGCAGGACCGCAAGTTCATAAAGCACGCGGACCGCCCGGGTACGGATATCCTCCGGTCCGCGGGTGAGGTTCCGGATCGCTGCCAGCGCGCGGGCCCGGGTCTCCGGGGAGGCCCCGCGGAGAACTGCAGTTTCCAGACTTTTGCTGTCACCCGCTTCATAGAGCAGCGTCACGGCACCGATGCATGCCGCCCGGTAGATCTCTTCTGCCGGAGCGTTTTCGGACAGGTTCGGCCGGCTCAATACCTCCAGCAAGCGGGTCATCTCCCGGACTTCCATAAGCTCAGTTCACCCGCCTCAGTGTGATATGGATGCGCTGCGCTTCGTCTCGGGACTCTTCGGTGATGCTGAACCCCTGACTTTCCAGAGACTTTTTGACGGAAAGATAAGCGTACTGCTGTTTCAGCGCGTTTTCGAAGGTTTTCCGGTCCATGTTGACGCGGAACCAGTCCGCGGTGAGCTGCCAGCCGTTTTTTCCTTTCCGGAACCCGATGGAATCGGTATAGGGTACTTTTACAAGAAAATCAACTTTTACGGATCGTGCACCGTTGGTAATGCGCAGATCATCCCCTTCGATGATCTCGTAACCGAGGGCTTTCAGTGCCTGCAGGAGCACATCACGGTCGGCAAAAGCGACCTTCATGACGGAAATGTGCGACATGGCTCAGTCCTTCCCGCTGCCGAGTTCGATCTGGATCGGGACAAACTGCGATTCGGCATCCGCCGCGTCGGAGAAGGATGCCGACTGGGCGCGGCCTTCCCGCAGCCAGCTGCGGAGTTTTTCGATCTGCTCCCGCTGGGAGACGGAAAGCGGGACCTGATGCTGAAGAGCTGACAGGATATCTTCGGTTGTGAATTCGCGTTCCCGGTCGTTGAAGCCGATATACATCGCGTCGATGACGGCCTGTTCGATCTCGGAGCCGACAAACCCGCGGGAGGCTTTTGCCAGCCGGTCCAGATCGTACATTTCGGGCAGCCGGCCGCGTTTCAGAATGTGGACTTCGAAAATCTCCCGGCGTTCCTGCTCGGTGGGCAGGTCCAGGAAAAAGATCTCGTCAAAACGGCCGCGGCGGAGCAGCTCCGGCGGCAGGGAGGTCACGTCATTGGCGGTGGCGACGACGAAGACCGGTGCGGTTTTTTCCTGCATCCAGGTCAGGATGCTGCCGAAGACACGCGTGCTGGTCCCGCTGTCGAGCCCTCCGTGCGAAAGTGCCTTTTCGAGTTCGTCGATCCAGAGGATGCAGGGCGAAATGATCTCAACGATCGAAAGGGCCCGGCGGACCCGTTCTTCCGATTCGCCGACCAGACTGCCGAAGAGCGCACCGACATCCAGCCGGATCAGCGGCAGATGCCACAATCGGCTGATCATTTTTGCGGTCAGGCTCTTGCCTGTGCCGGGGATCCCGATCAGGGCGATGCCTTTGGGCGCCGGCAGTCCGTATGCGCGGGCTTCACTGCTGAAGGCCTTTTCACGCAGACCGAGCCAGTGCTTGAGCTCGCCGAGCCCGCCCACGGTTTCGGGCGTCTCGGACGCTTCGGTGAACTCCAGTGCTTCAATATCACGGATGAGCTGCTTTTTCTCCCGCATGACGAAGTCGATATCCCCGTCATTCAGCTTTCCGTCACTGACGATCGCTTTGGCGAAGACGCGCTGTGCCTGGGATGCGGTCAGACCGAGTGCGGCCTGGAGCAGTTTTTCCTTCCCGGCCGGGCTGAGCGCGATGGTGACGCCGGGCGTGAGCCGGAATTTATCCAGTACGTTCTGCAGCGTCTGCAGGTTCGGCAGCGGATAGTCCATCACGACGCATTCGTTCGCAAGTTCCGGCGGGACCTCTGCGGACGGGGCGGTGATGAGGATCGATTTGCGGGTGTATTTGAGCTTCCGGACCAGACCGCGCAGCTTTCGTTTGACGCTGGGGTTGTCCCAGCATTCATGAAAATCATGCAGGATGAAAAGCACTGCTTCCTGCGGGTCGGCTTTGTCGATCTGTTCGAGAACAGTCAGCGGGTCCCGCCCGCCGGATGGCGCGGATTTCCCGACAAGCGCGCTGAAGCCTTCTGCGATGTCCCAGACAACGCAGCCCCGTTCCGTGGACTGGCACAGCGATTTGATGTCGTCGGTGATCCGTTCTTCTTCAGGTGAAACGATCAGGATCAGTGTTGATTTTGCCCGCAGGCTGAGGTCGATCTCTTTGATAAAATCCATATCTGTATAATTCTTCCTGCTGACAGGGTCCTCAAAAACTTCTGTCAACGCACGCTTTTATTCATATGGGAGCGGCAAAAGCGTTTCATCCGGTCAATTCAGAGCAGTGACATCAAAAACTTTGCACTGATCCGGCTGATTTCTCCCTTCTCCCTGCTCACTTCAAACTTCTGACTGTTTCTTATTCCCCTTCCGGAGTTTCTTCCGGCGCCGGGGTATCGGTCGGGACCGCAACGAGTACAATGTCAAAATCCCCTTCCTTGCAGACTTCGGTCATGTATTCCGCGTTCAGGACGGCGGTGGCATCTTCCGGGACTCCCTGCGTGAGCAGGCGGACGACTTCCGCGGCTTCCTGACACTGACCGCTGCGGGCAAGAATCAGCCCGTACATGTAATAAAGCTCCGGGACCCGGTTGTCGTAGCTGAGCGGGATGCCGCGGACGACTGCGCCGTCCTTGCCCACGCCGCCCTGAATGGAGAGCCGGAAGTATTCCAGTGCCCTGGCGTAATCGCCGGAGCGGTAGTACTGCGTTCCGAGGTTCCAGTAGAACTGGGTCTCTGTCGGGTCCAGTTCTACCGCGTCCTCACCCTGCTGAATGGCTTTCGTGTATTCACCGTTGCTGGCATAGGTGCGGGAAATGTAGTACGGTGCCCACGGGTCGTACGGGTTCAGTGTGGAGGCCCGTTCGAAGGCGGTGATGGCTTCGGTATCCATACCGTTTGCGCGGTAGGCGCGTCCGAGCGCCAGATAGAGGTCCGCGATGTTGGGGTTGATCGCGATGGCGATCTGGAATTCGGTGACCGCTTCTTCGTAGTTCCCGGTGATCTCCAGCAGCAGACCGCGGGCGCGGTGCGTTTCCATCAGTGTGTTCCCGAGGTTGATCGCCTGGCGGGAGTTTTCCGTGGCTTTTGTCAGCGTATCCAGCCGGTCTTCCCCGTTATTGATCTGTTCGACGAGCACTTCCGTCTGGTAGGCGTACGCCAGGGCGAGGTTCGGGTTCAGCTCCTTGGCGCGGTTGAACGCGCTTTCAGCATCAAGGTAATTGCCCTGCATGCCGATCGCCCAGCCGCGGACGGCATGCGCTTCGGCGTTGTTCGGGTTCAGCAGGATCGCGTTTTCGGCGTTGGTCAGGGCTTCCGCATAATTGCCGTTGAAGACCTGCAGCTTGGCCAGCGCGATATAGGTGTTGATATTCTTCGGGTCGGAGGTGATGGCCTTCTGGTAGCTTTCGATGGCGCGGGTGATTCGGCCTTCATTGTAAAGCGTTTCTGCTTCGTTCAGGTAGGCCTCCGGCGCCGTTGTCGGGGTCGGGGTCGGAATGAAGAGCGGATCCGTGGTCGGGACGATGTTGATCGCATAATAAAGCCCGGCGGAGACCAGCATCAGCAGGAGAAGGATCCGGATCGGACTGCTCCGCCGGCGCCTGGAACTGTAGTTATAAGAGGAACCTTTCAGATACATACGCTTCTATTATATTCGAATTGCGCCTTCCCGCGAATGATTCGGGATGATGCGGAAAGAAAAATCCGCGGTCGGCTGCAAATAAGAAATGGCGCGCAGGCGCCATTTCCAAAAATTTTACCTTTTACTTTTTGCTTTTTCCCTGTCAGTCGATCCCTGCGGCCCGGCGGATATTTTCTGAGGAGGATTCGAGGGTCTGCATGGCGCTGCGGATCTCGGCGAGCTCGCTTTCGCTCATCGTTTCCGGACGGGTCCGAGTGATGAGTTTGCGGAGCGCGTCCGCCTCGGATTTGACGCGTTTCTTTTCGTCCTTATCGAAATCCTTCGGTGCGTTGTGGAGCGCGTTTTCGACTTTGATCAGGAGCGCATTGGCGTCCTGCCCGATGTGCAGTGCGTCACGGCGGATCTTGTCCTGTGCGGCGTAGGCTTCGGCGTCGTGGATGGCGGCGTTGATCTCCGCGTCGGACATGCGGTCGTTGGCGGTGATGGTGATGGACTGCTGCTTGCCGGTGTCAAGGTCTTTTGCCGATACGGTCAGGATGCCGTTGGCGTCGATATCGAAGGTGACTTCGATCTGCGGGACGCCGGCCGGGGCGCGTTTGATGCCGTTGAGACGGAATTTTCCGATCGTCTTGTTATCTGCCGCCATCGGACGTTCTCCCTGCAGCACATGGATATCCACGCTGCTCTGGAAAGGAGCAACGGTCGAGAAAACCTGGGAATAGTGGATGGGGAGCGTCGAGTTTCGTTCGACAAGCCGTGTGGCTACCCCGCCGACGGTCTCAATGGAGAGGCTGAGCGGCGTGACGTCGAGCAGCAGGATCCCGCCGCTGGTGCCGGCAAGTTCCATCTTCCCGCCGGAGAGCGTATCGCCCTGGATGGCCGCGCCCTGGGCAACACATTCGTCCGGGTTGATGGAGCGTGACGGTTCGATGCCGGTCATCATCCGCACCCGGTCCTGAACGGCGGGGATGCGGGTCGAGCCGCCGACCAGCAGGACTTTTCCAAGCTCGGAGGGCGCGATGCCCGCGTCATCGAGCGCGTTCTGGACCGGAACGGCGGTGCGCTCGATCAGGTCGTGGATCAGTTCCTCGAACTTCGCACGGGAGAGGGTGGTCTCGTAATGGATCATCTCCCCGTGGTTCTCGGCGAGATACGGGAGGTTGACGGAGGTGGTCACGGCAGAGGAGAGCTCCTTTTTCGCGGCTTCGGCCGCTTCTTTGAGGCGCTGCAGGGCCGTCGTATTGCCGCTGAGGTCCGCGCCGTATCGGGAGCGGATATCTTTGAGCATGTACTGCATGATCCGTTCGTCAAAGTCATCGCCGCCCAGGTGGTTGTCCCCGTTGGTGGCCAGCACTTCGATCACGCCGTCGCCGATCTCAATGATGGAGACATCAAAGGTGCCGCCGCCGAGATCATAGACCATGATCTTCTGCGCGGCGCCGTTGTCCAGCCCGTAGGCAAGCGCGGCGCTGGTCGGTTCGTTGATGATGCGTTTGACGTTGAAGCCGGCGATCTTTCCGGCATCCTTGGTGGCCTGGCGCTGGATATCGTTGAAGTAGG
>CADBKS010000090.1 GCA_902795255.1 uncultured Chloroflexota bacterium | reverse complement strand
CCTCACCGCCGAAAAAGGCGGTGCCGAGCTTCTTCTGCATAAAGATCGACTGCTCGACCTTTCCGAATGAAGCAAGGTAACCGGTTTTCTGAATGATGAAATCCTTCCCCGGTTTGATCTCGACCGGAATGATCGTACCGACGAAATGGCTTGAAAAGGCGATATAGCCCTTTCCGTTGGCTGTATAGCGGTTCATGAACAGGCTTTCGCCGGTAAAAAGGCGCCCGAACACTTTTCCGATCCCGCCGTTGGAGGTTGTTTCCATCTCCATATTCGGAGAGCACCAGGACATCGCACCGCCCTGGCAATTGACACTTTCACCGTCTTCCAGGTTGAAAAATACGACCGGGAAAGGTTCATAAAGAACTTGATAATTCATGTTGCCAGCTCCTTATCACTATGCCAGTTCACTGAGCATCTGACCGGCATTATCAGCCGCCTTTACCTTGTCAAAGGCCTTCCGGATGATACCTTCTTCATCGATCAGGTAAGTCGAACGAACTACACCCATTGATGTTTTTCCGTAATTTTTCTTTTCTTTCCAGACATCATATGCCTTTATCACTTCCAGATCCGTATCCGATAGCAGCGTAAAGGGAAGCCCGTGAGCTTCTTCAAACTTTTTGTGGGAAGCAACCGTGTCTTTGCTGACACCCAGCACAACAGCCCCCTTCTCCCGGAACTGCGGATACAGCTCACCGAATGTACACGCCTGTTTCGTGCATCCGGAAGTCATATCTTTCGGATAAAAATAAAGGATGACTTTCTGTCCCCTGTAATCCGAGAGGCTTCTCATCTCTCCGTTCTGATCCGGCAGTGAGAATTCAGGGGCTTTGGTTCCGACTTCAAGCATGATCATGATCTCCTTTGTTCCGTAATATCTGATGAGTTTATTATACATCCTGAAACGCCCCGCACAGTTTAAACAAAAAGCGGATGAAGCCGGAAATGCTTCACCCGCATGTATTTCAAATTCCGGGTTCTTTTCAGAGAACGATCAGCCCGAAGATCAGTGCAAACAGATCAACACAGGCTTCCACGATCAGAACGATCGCGATATACTGCCAGAGTGCCATGATCGCCGAGAACGGGTAGAGGAAAACGAGCACACCGAGAATGACCGTAAGGATACCGCTCAGCAAAACAATAAACGGACGGTGGAAACCGACCGTCCGGACGGAAAAGTAATTGCTGATCTTATAAATGCCCATAACGACCATCACAATACCGTAGAACACGGCAAAGACCGGGAAGAGGTCGAGAACCAGATCGCTCCGGATCACACAGAAGAGACCGATAAGAAGATCGAGAATAACTCCGGCCAGGATAAGGGCAGCGAAGGAGGAAGTTCCGCGCGCCTTCATCCAGCGGACCAATCCGAGGACAGCCAGGACGATCATGAACACACCGAAAATGACGATCGCTTTCTGAGTAAAATCGACCGGATCATTAAGCAGACTGATCCCCATGACCAGTTCAAAGACGATCATTGCAAGGATCGGAAGGCAAAGCAAAAATTTTTTCATCAAAAAACTCCTTGTTTCAGATGTAAACTGAAAATATCAAAATACAATTATAGCTTATCCGAATCTTTTTCCGGAAATCAATGATACAGGCGATAACAGATCTGCCGCTTTCCGGGATAGTCAGATCATTTCCGCTCGCCATGCTTTCGGAACCGCAGCGGGCAGGCTGCACCAAGCCGGCCGGACTCCTCCAGCTCTTTTTCAAAAGCCTCCGGGTTTTTCAGATAATAGTTCTGGTGATATTCCTCCGCCGGATAAAAGATCTTATACGGTTCAATACTGACCGCCGGCATTTCTCCCTCTTCCTCTGCCAGATCCTGAAGTTTCAGCTCCGCAGTCACCCGTTCGGCCTCATCCGTAACAAAGACCGCCAGGGTATAGGAATTCCCGCGGTCAATAAACTGTCCGCCGGCATCGAACGGGTCAACACTTTCCAGAAAAACTGTCAGCAGTGCCTCATAGGAGATCTTTTCCGGATCATATTCGACCCGGATCGTTTCCCGGTGATGCGTACGCTGCGCTTTGACATCCTCATAAGACGGATCCGGTTCATCCCCGCCGCAGTATCCGTTCGTAACAGCAGTCACACCTTCCAGTTCTTTGAAGACCGGTTCAATGCACCAGAAACATCCGCCTGCAAAATAAACTGTTTTCGTCATAAATCATTCTCCCCCGGACAGAAAAAAAATATTTCAGTCCGTCTGTTCCCCTTCACGGTAAGCCGCCCAGGCTTCTGCAGGAAGCGCTTTCGCGCGCTTCCTTACAGCTTCATTGCCCAGCCAGCGGTAAGGATCACGGATATCTCCCGGCATCCGGTCAAAATCATACCAGCGCAGGTAGGAAAGCATCGTCTCCTCGATCCAGTATCCGAACTCCGTCCGCGGGAACCGCTCCTCATATTTATTAAAGCGCAGATAAAACGGCAAACCGTCGCCCGCGTCATGCCAGATATCCGCATAGGCATAATCAAAGGAACAGCCCGGCATCGTTTTTTCCATGTATTCGAACGCGTCATCATTTACCAGCTCGATTTTTTCCGGATATCTAAACTGCGGAAGAATATATTGCCGGAACAGACGGATAACGGCAGGATCCTTTTCCACGACAACGATCCGTTCGACGTCCGGTTTTTCGGAAGCCATAAACGGGAAATAACCGAGCCCAAGCCCGAATGTTACCACCCGGCCGCGGGCGGATCTGACCGCGGGACGGATCGTTTCCACCTCATTCGGTGTGACAAGCATCCATTCCCGGCCGTTTTCCAAAACCGCCGGGTAAGAAAAATCCTCACTGAAATACCCCAGCGGCGGCAGTTCACGCAGCGACGCGTCCGGTCGGACATCATCCCAGATAAAGGCCTGCCATGCTTTGCATACGCAATTGCGCAGTTCCCAGTCACCGTCGCTGACATCCGGGAAACGGATATGACGGTAATAAGGGTCGTTCCTGTACTTTTCCGGATCCAGCCGGCTGACAGAAGGCGCAAAAAAGCGTGAGAAGAATTCACTGTCCCCACCGCCATCTGTCGGATGGATGCCGCAGGCTTCCGCCAGCAGAAGCAAAAAAGCTTCATCCGGGCTGAAAGAACCGACCTGTGCGACCTCGTTCACCATATCCGGGGAGATAAAATCCGCCCGCTCGTTGATATAAAGACTAAAAAGATGCAGGAGGCGAAAATTTGCCTCCCGCGTCTTTTTAATATCGCTGATCTGAGTGGAAAGTGCCATTACGAAATAATATCTTCCCAGGCGTGACCTTCAACACCGTAAAGCCCGGCCTTGAGGCACTTCAGGGAAAGCAGCGCGCATTTGATGCGGGCCGGGCCCAGCGTTTCAAGGCCCAGCAGATCCAGCACGTCTTCTTTCGTCATGCTTTTCACTTCATCCACAGTTTTGCCAATCACATCCTCCAGCAACAGATCCGCGGAGGCCTGTGAAATAGCGCATCCGTGCCCCTGGAAACGGGCATCCGTGATGACATTATTTTCATCCACATTGAGCATGATCCGGAGTTCATCACCGCAGCTCGGGTTCTCATCCTCATAGGAATGGTCGCACGGATCCAGTTCCCCGCGGTAGCCGGGATTTTTGTAGTGCTCAATGATCAATTCGCGGTACATATCGTCCATAATCATATCCTTCAGCGGGATCCCGGCCGGGGAAGGCCGGAACCACCGGATTTTCCATAAAGATTTATCAGCAGACCTGTTTATCCGAAAAGCCTGCAGACATAAAGCAGCGCGCTGCAGAGTCTGTCCACGTCGGCTTCCGTATTGTAAATATAAAAACTGGCCCGGGTCGTAGCCGGAACATCAAAGCGTTCGTGCAGCGGCATCGCACAGTGATGACCGGCACGCACACATACGCCGCGGCTCCCGAGAATATCCGCCACATCATGCGGATGGACACAGTCCAGCGTAAAACTCACCGCACCGCCGCGGTTCCCTTCCGCAGGGCCGAAGATCTTCAGGCCCGGGATCTCCTGCAGGCGGGCAATGGCATATGCTGTCAGCTGCTTTTCATGCTCAAAAACCGCTTCCATACCCAAAGCATTCAGGTAGTCGATCGCGGCCCCGAAGGAAGCTTCTTCTGCGATCGCAGGCGTTCCTGCTTCAAATTTATAAGGCAGCTCCGCACAGGTAAAAGACCCGAAATGGACCTTCCCGATCATATCCCCGCCGCCGAGGAAAGGCGGCATGGCGTTCAGGATCTGTTTCTTTCCGTACAGAACGCCCAGCCCTGTGGGGCCGAGCATTTTATGAGCGGAAAAAGCGAGAAAATCAACATCCAGGTCCCGGACATCCACACGCATATGCGGGACCGCCTGCGCACCGTCCATCAGGAAAAGCGCTCCGGCTTCATGCGCATCACGCACCATCTCCCGGATCGGCGGGATCGTTCCGAGCACATTGGACATCCCGGTGACGGAAACCAGCTTCGGGCTGCAGTTTTTCACAAGCTGCTTCCATGCATCCATGTCAAGCTCAAAGCTGTCGGTCACGGGAATGAATTCGATCCGGGCTCCGGTTTTTTCTGCGAGAATATACCAGGGGACCAGATTGGAATGATGCTCCATCTGACTGAGGATCACGGTATCCCCGGCTTTGAGGTTCGCCTCCCCCCAGGCACGGGCAACAAGGTTGATGGCCTCAGTCGCGTTGCGGGTAAAGATGACCTCACTTGAAGAGGCCGCACCGATAAAATCCCGGATCTTGTTCCGTGTGGCTTCCGTAGCTTCCGTCGCCCGTTCCGAAATCTCATAGATCCCGCGGTGGACATTGGCATTGTACTGTTCGTAATATTCCCGCACGGCATTGATCACGGACACCGGTTTCTGAGTCGTGGCACCGGAGTCAAGATAGCACAGCGGTTTCCCGTCCGCCTGCGGCTGCAGAAGGAGAGGAAAATCCCGAATGATTTTTGAAACGTCAAACATGAATGCCTATTCTCTCGTGTTGGGACGGACCGAAGGAGAAGTGAGCGGATACCATAAAATATGATCCGGCACCATCCAGCCGTCAGTCAGGTAAACATTCGCGCGGAACTGAACAGCGATCATTTTCGGATCGACCTGCACAACGATACCGCGGATCCACCCATGGCGGCGTTCGCCTTTCCGTTCATAATCACAGTTGACTTCAACAATATCGCCGACTTCGTACTGATTTCCGAGATCGGTAGCTTTCAGAGGCGGAGTAGAATGCGCCATAATCAAGCTCCTTCCTGCATTTTGGAATCGATCTTATCCTGCAGTTTTCCGCGGATCGGGGAAAATGTGATCAGGTTCAGGATCGTATCAAAAAAGCCACGGATCACCAGCTGCTCGGCTTCCTTCATCGGGATCCCGCGGCTGGTCAGATAGAAGATCTGGTCGTCGTCGATATTGGTGATCGTGGTGCCATGCGAACATTTAACATCATCCGTAATGATCTCAAGACCCGGCTGTGCCAGAACATTGGCATCATCCGAGAGCATCAGGTTTTCATTTTTCTGATAACCGTCCGTCTTCTCAGCTTCCGGGGAGACATAGATCATGCCTTCCCAGCGTGCATTGGCCCGGTCCGCGAGGGCTCCCTTGTAATGGAGGTTCGAAAAAGTATGCGGGACCAGATGATCCTGACGGGTCAGCAGATTCATTTTCTGATCTTTTGCGGGGAAATAAAGCCCGTACACAACTGCGGAACTGTTTTCGCCCTTCATCTGAACATCCAGGCTGTCATACGTCTCCGCACAGCCCAGTTCACAGAGGTTCCAGTGGAGATCCCCGCCCTCACCGACGGTCGTCTGCTTTCTGCGGACACAGACCGTCTTCTGGCCAAAGTCCTGAACCTCATTCAGCACCAGGTGTGAATTATTGCCGACACTGCAGTACATCTGACCGCAGCACAGGTTTTCCTCATTCGAACCGCGCGAATGCAGGTTCAGCGTAACGACCGCGGAGGCATTGTCATCGATGATCACGAAGATCTTCAGCAATGCCGCCCGGGCAGCTTCGGAAAGCTCAAGATCCAGCAGGAACTCATGCTTCTGATGCATTCGGCGCGGGAAATAAAGAACGACCGTTTCCTCAGCCAGCGGGCTCAGCACTTTCGCGAAAGGATCCGCCTGATCATTCTTTTCAAGTTCCGCGATCTTTCCTGCAAGTTCCGGATGGCGTTTCAGCGCTTCTTCCCGGGTCGTGAACACCGTCCCGGACTCGATCGCATTCGGGCAGAGATAAGAGGTCTGTTCCCCGTTTTTCCAGATAAAATGTCCGCACAGATCTTCAGCGTACTTTTCCTTCCCCAGTGAAACGACCGGAGATGTGTTGTGATGCGTGATTTTCGCAAGTTCAGCGGAAAGGACCGCTGGAAGCTTTTCGATAAGATTTGCCGCCATATCCCCTCCTTATCCGATCGAATCCGTCATCTGAAGCTGGATCAGACGATTCATCTCGACTGCGTATTCCATCGGCAGCTCCTTGACCAGCGGTTCAATGAAGCCGGAAACGACCATGGAAGTCGCGTCCTCTTCGCTCAGGCCGCGGCTCATCAGATAGAAAAGCTGCTCCTCACCCACTTTGGAAACTGAAGCTTCATGGCCGATCGAAACCTTTTCCTGCTTGACATCCATCGTCGGATAGGTATCCGACTGGGAGATCGGGTCAAGGATCAGCGCATCACAGACCACATTGGCCTTTGCGTTGACCGCACCGGGCATCACTTTCAGCAGGCCGCGGAATGATGAACGGCCGCCGTTTTTGGAAATGGATTTCGAGGTAACTTTGCTGGTCGTGTTCGGAGCAAAGTGGACCATCTTGGAACCGGCGTCCTGGATCTGATTCCGTCCGGCAAATGCCATGGAGAGCATCTCCCCGTGAGCGCCTTCTTCCATCAGATAGCAGGCCGGGTATTTCATCGTCACATGCGAGCCGAGGTTGGAGTCGACCCATTCCATCGTGCCGTTGGCAAACACCTTGGCGCGCTGGGTCACCAGGTTATAGACATTGGTGGACCAGTTCTGAATGGTCGAATAGCGGACCCGGGCACCCCGCTTGACAACGATCTCGATCACACCGCTGTGGAATGAATTGGTCGTATACTGCGGAGCCGTACAGCCTTCAACGTAATGGACCTGCGCGCCTTCATCCGCGATGATCAGGGAACGTTCAAACTGTCCGACATTCGCCATATTCATCCGGAAATAAGCCTGCAGCGGAAGGTCCACATGCACGCCTTTCGGAACATAGACAAACGAACCGCCGGACCAGACCGCACCGTTCAGCGCAGCGAATTTATTGTCATTATAAGGTACCACCGTACCGAAGTATTCCCGGAAGAGATCCGGATACAGGCGCAGCCCGTCTTCGATGCTGACGAAGATCACGCCCTGTTTTTCCAGATGTTCCTGAATGCTGTGGTAGACCATTTCGGATTCGTACTGCGCCCCGACCCCTGCCAGGAATTTCTGTTCCGCCTCGGGGATTCCGAGTTTATCAAAGGTATTTTTGATGGTTTCCGGAACGTCCTCCCAGCTTTTTTCGGATTTTTCCGAAGGGCGGACATAATAGACCAGATGGTCCAGATCCAGATGGGAAACATCCGGGCCCCAGTTCGGCATCGGGCGTTTGCGGAAATGGTCAAGGCTCTTCAGACGGTAGTTCAGCATCCACTCCGGTTCACCTTTCATTCCGGAGATCTGCCGGACGACCTCTTCATCAAGCCCTTCTTTCGTCTTAAAAACGGAAACATCGGGATCCTGAAACCCGTAGGCTTCATTGTTCATCCCGAGGTCATCGTAATTGGCTTGGATCTTTTCACTCATCAGCTCGCCGCCTTACGCTTTCTGACTGTCCAGTTCTTCGCGGATCCACTCGTAGCCTTTTTCTTCCAGTTCCAGAGCAAGTGAATCATCACCGGAGCGTACGATATGCCCGTCCATCATCACATGGACCGCATCCGGCTTGATGTAATCCAGCAGACGCTGATAGTGTGTGATCACAAGCACGCCCATGCCGTTTTCCTGAACAAGCATGTTGACACCCTCAGCCACAATGCGCAGCGCGTCGATATCCAGACCGGAATCGATCTCATCGAGGATGGCGATCTCCGGCTGGAGCACGGCCATCTGCAGGATCTCGGTACGCTTCTTTTCACCGCCGGAGAATCCGTCGTTCAGATAGCGGGAGGCAAAAGAAGAATCCATTTTCAGTTTTGCCATTTTTTCACGGAGGAGTTTGCGGAATGCGGGCACCGGAATGCCGCGGTCTTCCGGATCGCGGGCTTTGCGCTGGGTGTTCAGCGCGGTCCGCAGGAAGTTCGCGACCGTAACACCGGGAACAGCCACCGGGTACTGAAGAGCAAGGAACAGGCCTGCATGCGACCGCTTATCCGGGGTCCAGTCATTGATCCGTTCGCCGTTCATCAAAATATCACCGGCGGAAGGCCGGTAAGCCGGGTGTCCCATGATCGTGTTGGAAAGGGTCGATTTCCCCGTCCCGTTCGGCCCCATGATCGCATGGATCTCGCCTTTGGGAACGGTCAGCGAAAGGTTTTCAATGATCTGTTTTTCGTGAACACTGACATAAAGGTTCTTGATTTCTAATCCGCTCATTCATATCTCCTGACGTGGATCGTATTTATTTCTCGAGGAAACCACGGGCTGTTAAGCCTATGGTCCCTGTATAACACCGCATTATACCACAGCGGATGAAAAAACCGTCTTCCCGTGAGTTAATTCCTGCCTTTTCAGACATTCCTCATATTCTCCGCACGGAAGCCGGCAGACGGTCACGGCTCACGGATTTCCGTCACATCACATCATCCGGACAGCCGGGGATGGGTATAATACAAGGCGTATCAGGGAAAAATGTCATGAATAAAAATGAAAGAACCACAGCATTTCTGCACGGACTCAGAGACGGACTGCCGATCGGGGCAGGCTACTTTGCCGTTGCGTTCGGGCTGGGCATTGCCGCCCACCACGCCGGGCTTACTCCGCTGCAGGGATACCTGATGAGCTTTTTCAACCATGCTTCCGCCGGGGAATATGCCGGTGTGGCAGCGATTCGCAGCGGAGCGACCTATCTCGCCACGGCGCTGCTGATCCTGATCGCCAACGCACGGTACCTGCTGATGAGCGCTGCGCTCAGTCAGAAGCTTTCTCCCGGCCTGCCGCTCCTTCACCGCATTCTGATCGGGTTCGGCATCACGGATGAGATCTTCGGTCTCGGCATTTCCCACCCGGGCTTTACCCCGCCGTTTTACATGTACGGCGCGTTTCTAACTTCCACCCCGCTCTGGGCCGCCGGAACAGCCATCGGTATCACCGCGGGCAATATTCTCCCGAAAATCGCGGTCCAGGCCCTCAGCGCGGCCATCTATGGAATGTTCATCGCGATCATTATCCCGCCCTGCCGGACCAACAGAAATATCACGGCGGTCGTGCTCGTCAGTTTCGCGGCCAGCTGGCTGCTGTCCGTGATCCCCGCGACGGCTGCCATTTCGGAAGGGGTGCGCATCATTATTCTGACGCTGGTGATCTCATCGGCTGCAGCACTGATCATGCCCATCCCGGAGGAAAAACAATGAACCGCTCGAACTGGATCTACCTGCTGGTCATGGCAGCGGTCAGCTTCATCATACGGGTCCTGCCCGTAACGCTGATCCGCAAACAGATCAAAAACCGCTTCATCCGTTCGGTGCTTTTCTATCTTCCCTACGCGACCCTTGCGGTGATGACCTTCCCCGCGATCCTTTCCATCTCGGAAAATCCGCTCTGCGGCGCGGCCGCCTTTGCGGCCTCCCTGGTCACAGCCTGGCTGACAAAGAATCTGTTTCTTTCCGCAGTAATCGGCTGTGCCGCGGCATTCCTGGCGATCCTTATTCTCTGAGGACCGAATGTTGTAACAATCGGTATTTTATATTTTTATAAAAGTGGTAATATTCATAGATATTTTTGTATCATGCCGCGGTCGGCAGGGCCGATCCGGCAAAAAAGGGCGGTTATGAGCAGTAATATCATTGCAGCGATGCTGGCCTTTCTCGGCGGCGCTGTTATTGCGCTGATCAATTCGCTGATCATGGCAAAACAGGTCAAAACAGAATCTCAGTCACTCTCAAAAGTCTCTTTGATCCGTCAGGCGCTCAGCCTCGCATATTTCGCTGCGGTTTTTTTCATCGTCCGTGCGATCCCGATCGAGCCGCTATGGCCCCTGATCGGAGCGGCGACAGGGCTCACGATCCCGTCCATCCTCTTTGCCTTCACCATCGCAAAGAATATGAAAAAAGGAGATGATTGATCATGGGTGAACCTTCGGAAGTTGTTATCCCGATTTTCGGCGTACTGGACGTCACCGGTGAAGTCATCACAATGTGGCTCATCATCGCGCTGCTTGCGGCCATTTCGATCTGGCTCGGGAAACATCTAAAGGAAAGACCCGGTGTCTTTCAAAATATCATAGAGACCGGTATCGAATATCTGGACAATACCTTCACCGGCAACCTGGGCAAAAAGCGCGCGCGGAAATATTTCTGGTTCCTCGGTTCGCTTTTCATCTTCATTATTTTTGCCAACTACTCCGGTCTGTTTCCGGGCGTAGGCCTTTCTAAATACCTGAAAGCACCGACCTCCTCACTCTCCGTCACGGCGGGACTGGGGCTCTGCACGTTTTTCTTTCTGCAGGGCGCCGGGATCCAGGCAAAGGGGCTCAAAGGATATTTCAAGCACTTCATCACTCCGATCTTCGTGATGGCGCCGCTGCTGCTCCTGGATGAACTGATCAAACCTGTCTCACTTTCTCTCCGGCTTTTCGGGAATATCTTCGGCGAGGAAACGGTCATGGAGAAGTTCTACGAGATTCTGCCGATCGGCGCACCACTGGTGATGA
>CADBKS010000089.1:10989-13044 GCA_902795255.1 uncultured Chloroflexota bacterium | reverse complement strand
TTCAGGCGTTTTTCCAGCAGGTCCGTTCCCTGCCAGCACTGCAGGATCTTTGCTTCGGCAGCCTGGTCAAGCCTCTTGCCGAACTGTCCGAGCTCGTACTGGATGTCCTCCAGTGCCGGGACGGCACGGACGGCCGCTCCGGTCGGTGTCGGCGCGCGCACGTCGGCGGCATAATCGACCAGTGTCGTATCCACCTCATGTCCCACACCCGTGATGACTGGGACCGGGGACTCCGCGACCGTGCGGACGAGCGCTTCGTCATTGAAGCACCACAGGTCTTCCGCGGAGCCGCCTCCTCTGGCCAGGATGATCACATCCGGCTTCTTTTCGTAAAGCAGCCGCAGGGCCGCGATCAGTTCCGGCGGAGCGAATTCGCCCTGAACGGATGCGGGGGAGAGCCAGACTTCCGTAAGCGGCCAGCGGTTCTTCAGCGTGTTGAGAATGTCGTGCAGTGCCGCACCCGAAGGGGAGGTCACAACGCCGATCGTCCGCGGGATCCGCGGGAGCGGGCGTTTTTTCTCTTCGGCAAACAGCCCTTCTGCGGCAAGCTTCTTGCGGAGTTTTTCAAGCTCTTCGTAAATATTCCCTTTGCCCTTCGGCCGGACCGCGTCGATGCTCAGCTGGTAATAACCGCCGACTTCATAAACCGTCAGCGACCCGTGGGCCTCCACAGCGCTCCCCTCTGTCAGCAGTTCGCGTATTCTCGGGGTCAGGCTGCCTTTCCAGACGACGGCCTTCAGCACATAATTTCCTTCCTGCAGGGAGAAGTAAAGATGGCCGGAAGTTGGCCGCGAAACGCGGGAAACTTCGCCAATGACCCAGCAGTCCCGGAAATCTTTGTCGGATTTGATCATTCCCGCGACCTTGCGGTTGACTTCACTGACCGTAAAGGTCGGGGATCTCTTTTCAAAGTCAGAAAATAATTGTTCCATGGTTTACAGATTCTTATAGGCACTGACCGCCAGTTCATCACAGCGGTTGTTGTAGGGGTTGTCCGCGTGCCCTTTGACCCAGATCATTTCCACCTGATGGATCTGCAGGAGCCGGTCCAGCTCTTTGAGCAGGTCGACATTTTTGGCTGGTTCGTTCTTGTTCCGCATCCAGCCGTTCCGTTTCCAGCGGGCCATCCAGCCCTGGCTGATCATGTTGACGACATACTGTGAGTCGGAGTAAAGTTTGACGGTGCAGGGGCGCTTCAGTGCCTGCAGACCGACGATGACGGCCATCAGTTCCATCCGGTTGTTGGTCGTGCTCGGTTCCCCGCCGCTGATCTCTTTGGTGTATTTCCCGGACATCAACACCACGCCGTATCCGCCCGGACCGGGATTGCCGCTGCACGCGCCGTCTGTATAAATCGTTACTTCATTCATGGTTTCATTTGCCCTAAGCCGTTCTTGCGGTTAGAATAAGGTAAAGGCCTTACGGTTTTATTCTATCATTGATGAGCACAATTATCCGTGTTTCGGGATGATTATTTTCGGGAAAGAGATCGGAAAATGAAAAAAAGAATCTTACAGATCTGCACATCCATTCTGCTGCTTTTCGCTGCTGTCCAGTGCGGCAGGGAGATTTACGCCCGCTATGCGGAGTTCCTGAACAGGGGCAGGATCGTGCCTTCCTTTATCCTGATCTGCGGGATCCTGCTGATCGGGACGCTCTTCACGGCAGTCCTGATTTGGAAGAGCGCGTGGCTCCGTCCGCTTTACCGGATCCGCAGAAAGTCCGGCGTTCTTTCCCGCCTTGCAGCAGACCTGATCTGCCTGGTTCCGGCTGTTCTTTACAATTTTGTTGGTTTCAGCGAGCCGTACCGGGGGCTGTGGATCCGTGTATTTCTGTGCGGATTCTGCATCATCCTTGCCGCGTGGTTCCGTGATTCGGACAATACGGTATCCTTTTCCGGACTCCTTCCCTCCGCCCTCATCTTCAGTGTCGGTTTCGTGCTTCTGACGCAGTTCCGGGACGTAACGGATTATCCTTTCAGCATCGGCTGGTCGGAAGGCAACCGGATGTGGGACTATTCGGTCCTGTTCGGAAAAAGCCGCTACAACTTCCCGC
>CADBKS010000089.1:0-10935 GCA_902795255.1 uncultured Chloroflexota bacterium | reverse complement strand
AAAGCCGCTACAACTTCCCGCAGGATCAGACGATCCCTGCCTATATCGATATCGGACGGCAGAGCCTGTGGGGGCTGATCTACCTTTCCCCGAAAGCCGATATCGTGACCGCGCGGATCTGGAATGACGTGCTCTTTACGGTCCCCTGCGCGCTGCTCGGATTTGCTCTGCTCCGCAGGAGCGCAAACTGCCGGGGCGTCCGGCTTCTGGCTTACAGCCTGTGGGCGATGCTTTTCCTCATGCAGGGACCGATCTATACGCCGCTGACGCTTGCTGCCATTCTGGTCGCGCTGGGGAGCCGCCTGCCGCTGTTTTTCAACTGCATCCTGACAGCTGCTGCAGGTTTTTATGCGGTGATGTCCCGTTCGACCTGGATCGCAGCGCCCTCCGCTTTTGCGGTTTTCCTGCAGTTCCTGGATCAGAAAGCCAACAGCAGCGATGATGAACGGAAAAAACGCTGGCCCCGCGCGGTTGCGCTCGGACTTTCGGGTCTGGCAGGGGCGGCTGTTTATATGAAGCGCGAAGTCTTCGTCCGTCTGATCCGTCCGGAAGCCGCGGTCATTGCCGAAAATGCCGGTGCGGAAGCCGCTTCTGCCGCCATGGAAGCGGTTCCGCAGATCTTTACGGCGGACTGGTTCCGCTATTATCTCGGCCGTCAGGCGCTGCTTTTTGACCGTCTCTGGCCGAATGAGACCTATAAACCGGGAATCGTCCTCGGCCTGGCGCTTGCGGTCCTGCCGGTGATCGTGCTGATCGTGATCTGGGCCGTACGGAAGAAATGGAAGCTGGATTTCTGGCAGAAGCTGCTGCTTTTTGCGGGCAGTGCTGTCTTTCTGGGGGCCGGGCTGCTGTTTTCCGTGAAGATCGGCGGCGGTTCGAACCTGCATAATCTGGATATGTTCCTGATCCTGGTGCTCTTCATTGGCTCCGTGGCGTGGAAAGCCGGATTCGGGGACTGGCTCGGGGAACAGATCCGCAGTGAGAGCCTGCTCTGCCTGCTGATCCTGGCCGCGGTCCTGATCCCGGCCTGGGACAGTATGACGGCTGCTGTCGTGAAGATCTATCCGCGGGAGGAGATCACTGCTGATGCGGTGGAGAAGATCAATGGAGTCATCGCGGCGCATCCGGATGAGGAGATCCTCTTTATGGACCAGCGTCAGCTCCTGACCTTCGGTACGGTCCCGAAGATCCCGCTTATTGCCGATTATGAAAAAAAGTGGATGATGGACGAGGCGATGGCCAATAACGCGGCGTATTTTGAACCATATTTCCGCGATTTGAAAGCGCATCGTTTTGCCGCCATCATCAGTGAGCCCCTGCATATCAAGTTCCAGGGGGAAGGCGGGGATTTCAGTGAAGAGAATGACCTGTTCGTCACTTACGTATCGCTGCCGACCCTGTGCTATTACGAACCGCTGGAGACCTTCAATGAACAGGGTGTGGAGATCCTTGTGCCCCGTGAAAGCGTTCTTGAACAGGAGGGTGTGGTTTGCCCGTAATTGGCGCAAATTTTGCACAGTAAAGGATAGACCGCCGGCAGTATTGTACCGGCTTCAGAAAAAAACAGCGCCGCTGCTGCGGCGATTAAGGAATGCTTATGAAAATCGTTGTGCTCTCCGGCGGGATCTCGCCGGAACGGGATGTCTCTCTTTCTTCCGGTGCGATGATCGCGAATGCTTTGGCTGAAAAAGGCCACGCGGTCGTTTTTGTCGACAGTTTCCTGGGGATCGAAGCCCCCGCGGAAGGGTTGGAGACCCTGTTCAAAAGGGTCCCGGATTATTCACCCCGTTATATCGACGTCCCCTCCGAACCGCCCGATCTGGATAAGGTCCGCGCGGAACGCAGGCCGGACACAGGCTGCAATTTCGGACAGAACGTACTGGAACTGTGCCGGCTGGCGGATGTTGTGTTTATCGCCCTTCACGGTGAGGGCGGTGAAGATGGCCAGGTCCAGGCTACTTTCGACCAGATGAATATCCGTTATACCGGTTCCGGTTTTTATGCATGCGTCAAGGCGATGAACAAGGATGTTGCAAAACACCTGATGAAAGCCTCCCGCATTCCGACTGCCCGCTGGGAGCATGTCATTTATCCCCGGGAAGTCCATTGGGACCGCATCCGCGCGCTCGGGTATCCCCAGTTCGTAAAGCCTACCTGCGGCGGCTCTTCGATCGCGACCTTTAAGTGTGAGAACGAGGAAGAAGTCCGTGCTGCGCTTGAAGAAGCCGCGAAGGTTTCGGAAGATCTGGTTTGTGAAGCTTATTTCGGCGGGCGGGAATTTGATGTCGGCATTCTGGACGGAAAAGCGCTGGAACCGATCGAGATCATTCCCGTATCCGGCTGGTTCGATTATGAGAAAAAATATCAGCCCGGCCTGACGCAGGAAGTCTGCCCTGCGGATATCACGCCGGAACAGACAGAGATCCTGAAAGACGCGGCGCTGAAGATCCATCAGTGTCTGGGGCTGGGGTACTATTCCCGGATCGATTTCAAGATGGAATCAGACGGCAGTTTCACCTGCCTGGAAGCCAATACGCTCCCCGGCATGACCCCCGGGAGTCTCTTCCCGAAAGAGGCAAAAAACGCCGGGATCAGCTATGAGGATCTGTGCGACCGGATCGTTCGCGCGGCAGTGAAGGAATCTGTCTGAAAACTGTAAATTATTCATCCGAAAATGCACCCGGACAAGAGATGTCCGGGTTTTTTGTACTGCGGATGGAAATGAGGAAACCGGCAGTTTTGTACGGCAGGGGGGGCGCGGCATGATCCGCTTCAGTGCGGTATTCCATAATCAAAATGTACCGAATTTCACGAATCCGATTGACAAATCCGTTGATGATGTTTTAATAATACTAACTGAATATTGCAATTAAAGGATAGAGGCTCGGTTGTCAAGAGTAGCACCGGTGTAAGACATCGCAAAGTCGTTGCCGGATCGCAAAAGGGGCCGCCGACGAAGGGAAGAAGCAGCGAATCTTCCCTGGGCAAACGGATAAGATCCGTTTGACTGTCGCAGTTGCGGAGAGCTATGAATTAATTGTTGGGTTTTATCCGAAAGGTTAAAATGTGACGATTCCCGGCTGATGCAATTGTATCGGCCGGGTTCTTTTTATCCCGTGCATTGCAGTAGATCTCAGCATTTTTTAGCAACCAGGAGAAAAATGATGAAAACTGCTTCTGTATTCCGCGGTGCTGCCACCGCCCTTGTCACGCCGATGACCGCTTCCGGTGTGGATTATGAGAATTTCGGCCGTCTGATCGACTGGCAGATCGAAAGCGGGATCAATGCCCTTGTTATCGCCGGGACCACCGGCGAAGGGTCCACACTCTCGGATGAAGAACACCGGGATGTGATGCGGTTCGCGGCCGAACGTGCTGCCGGCCGGGTCCCGCTGATCGCGGGGACCGGGTCGAATGATACGGCTTATGCCATTGATCTGTCAAAATGTGCCTGTGAGCTGGGCTATGACGCGCTGCTGTGTGTAACACCGTACTACAACAAGGCGACCCAGCGCGGGCTGATCGAAATGTTTACCGCCATCGCTGATGCGGTGGACAAACCGGTCATCCTTTACAATGTGCCTTCCCGTACCGGCGTAAATATTGAACCGTCTACCTATGATGCTCTTGCGGACCATCCGAATATTACCGGGATCAAGGAAGCCAACGGAAACATCTCCAAGATCGTCGAGACCGCGCGGGTCGTAAAAGGACGCCTGGATATCTGGTCCGGAAATGACGACCAGATCACGCCGATCCTTGCCATGGGCGGTGCGGGGGTGATCTCCGTGCTTTCCAACGTGATGCCGAAACAGACTGTTGAGATCTGCACCCGCTTCTTTAATGGTGACACTGCCGGCAGTGCGGACCTGCAGTGCGAACTGCTGCCGCTGATCAACGCGCTTTTCTGTGAAGTGAACCCGATCCCGGTCAAGGCGGCAATGGCGGCCATGGGATTTGGCGAAAATTATCTGAGACTGCCGCTGACACCGATGGAAGGTGCCCATGAAAAGGTCCTGCTGGATATCATGCATCAGCATCAGCTGATCTGAGGGGAGGCCCGGAATGAAGATCCTTGTTCACGGGAGCGGCGGCCATATGGGCCGGATCGTCTGCGGGATGGTCCGGGAAGGCCGGTCCGGAGCCGAACTGGCAGCTCAGGTCAGCCCCGAGCTGCAGAGTGATCCGGCTGCAAATATTTTTACTTCGCTGAATGAATTCGCCGGAGAGGCGGACTGTGTGATCGATTTCTCGAACCACAGTGCAACGGCAGACCTGCTCGCGTACTGTTCAGAACGTTCCCTGCCGGTCGTGATCGCCACTACCGGACAAACGGAAGAAGAGAAGATGATGATCAGCCGTGCGGCCGAAAAGATCCCGGTGTTTTTCGCGGCCAACATGTCCGTCGGCATTGCCGTGCTCGCGGATCTTGCCCGAAGGGCTGCCTCGGCTTTCCCTGAGGCGGATATCGAGATCATCGAAATGCATCATAACCGCAAGCTGGATGTTCCCAGCGGTACGGCGCTGATGCTGGCGAACGCGGTCCGTGAGGTCCGTGAAGACGCTGAATTTGTGATCGGACGGCACGAAAACGGAAAGCGCCGGCCGAATGAAGTCGGGATCCATTCGGTCCGTATCGGCAATGAAGTCGGGACGCACGAGATCATCATTTCCAACGGGAATGAAACCATCACGCTCAAACACGAAGCCGAAAGCCGGGCGCTTTTTGCGGAAGGGGCCCTGAAAGCGGCGGAATTCCTCTGTGGGAAGCCCGCCGGACTTTACAATATGAAGGATATGATCGGATAAAGACCTATGATGAATGCGCAGGAGATCATCAGCTATATCGGCAATGCTGAAAAAAAGACGCCGGTGAAACTGTATGTGAAAGAAAACAGCCCGATCGACTGGGGCAGTGCGAAGGTATTCGGCGCCGGGGATAAGATCGTTTTCGGGGACTGGAAGGAACTGGCCCCGATCCTGGACGCCAACCGGGATGCCATCGCGGATATCGTGATCGAAAATGACCGCCGCAACAGCGCGGTCCCGATGCTGGACCTGAAAAATGTTCCCGCCCGGATCGAGCCGGGTGCCATTATCCGGGACCAGGTGGAGATCGGCCCGAATGCGGTCATCATGATGGGCGCCATTCTCAATATCGGGGCGGTCGTCGGTGAAGGCAGCATGATCGATATGGGCTCGGTCCTCGGCGGCCGGGCTACGGTCGGAAAGCACTGCCACATCGGTGCCGGTGCCGTGCTGGCCGGAGTGATCGAACCGGCTTCCGCGACGCCGGTCATCGTTGAGGACAATGTCCTGATCGGCGCCAACGCGGTCGTGATCGAAGGCGTCCGCATCGGTGAAAACGCGGTCGTCGCGGCCGGTGCTGTCGTGATCGAGGATGTCCCCGCGAATATGGTCGTGGCGGGCTGCCCGGCCAGAGTCATCAAGGAAAAAGACGCCGGTACTTCCCAGAAAACGGCGCTGGAATCCATGCTCAGAAAGCTGTGAGACCGTATCTATGAAGAAAACACTCCCGTTCAGTACAGAGCAGGTATCAGCCTGGAAAAAAAGCATCCCGACCCCGTTTTATGTTTATGATGAGGCGGGGATCCGTGAGACGGTGAAAGCTGTTTATGACGCCTTTTCCTGGAATCCCGGTTTCCGTGAATATTTCGCGGTCAAGGCGCTCCCGACGCCTGCGGTCCTGCGGATCCTCAGTGAAATGAACTGCGGTGCGGACTGCGCTTCCGTGCCGGAGATCCTCCTTGCCAGAGGTTCCGGAATGACGGGACAGCGGATCATGTTCACCTCTAACGAAACGCAGGGGGCGGAATACCGTGCTGCGGCTGAAGCCGGTGCGGTCATCAATCTGGATGATCTGACACAGGCCGATAATCTGGCGGCTTCCTGCGGGGTCCCGGAAACGGTCTGCTGCCGGTATAACCCCGGTGCTTTTGAAAACTTTACGAACGCTTTTATCGGCAGTTCCGCGGATTCAAAATTCGGTATGACGGAAGCCCAGCTTTACGAGGCTTTTTCACGGCTTCGTGAGAAAGGCGCGGTCCGTTTCGGGATCCACGCGATGCTGGCCAGCTGTTCACTGGATGAGGGGTACTACCCTGCCCTTGCCCGCGAGCTGTTCCGTCTGGTGCTTTCAATCCGCGATAAGCTCGGCATCACGGTCTCCTTTGTTGATCTGGCCGGCGGAGTCGGGATCCCCTATCGTCCGGAAGAGGAGGGTGTGGATATCGCCGCGGTCGGTGAAGGGGTCCGGAAGGCATATGAGGAAATGATCCGTGCCAACGGCATGGAACTTTCCATATTTACGGAGATGGGCCGCTTTATTACCGGTCCGCACGGATATCTGCTGACTTCCGTTGTCGGAAAAAAGCATATTCACAAGGAGTACGTCGGGGTCGACGCTTCTGCCGCAGACCTGATGCGTCCCGCGATCTACGGAGCCTACCATCATATTACGGTATCGGGGAAGGAAGACCTGCCTTCCGCCGGGATCGCTGATGTTGTCGGACCGCTTTGTGAAAACAATGATAAATTTGCCGTGGACCGGGAGCTCCCGCATACGGATATCGGTGATGTGCTGGTGATCCATGATGCCGGAGCGCACGGACGCTCAATGGGGTATAACTACAACGGCCGGCTGCGCTGTGCGGAATATCTGCTGCGTCCCGACGGTTCGCTAAAGCTGGTCCGGCGCGCGGAAACCGCCGCGGACTACTTTGCCACCCTGGATATCGATCCGGAGTTCCGGTACTGAAATGACAGACTCACTTGCCCGTGCGGAAGCCCATTCCGCTGAACTTTATGCCATCCGGGAGCGGATCCACCGCCACCCCGAGATCGGGAACCGGGAATATGAAACGGCTGCCCTTGTGGAGGAGACGCTTGCCCGTCTCGGGATCGTGACCCGCCGGATCACGGAGACCGGGATCGTCGGAACGCTCCGCGGGGATTTTCCGGGACCGGTGATCGCGCTCCGTGCAGATATGGATGCTCTCCCCGTTACGGAACAGAGCGGTGCGCCTTACGCATCGGAGATTCCCGGAATGATGCATGCCTGCGGGCATGATGTGCATACTGCCGGTTTGCTGGGGGCTGCGATGATCCTTGCCGAAAGACGTTCGGAACTGCACGGGGAAGTCCGTTTCCTCTTCGAACCGGATGAAGAAGGTTCCGGCGGGTCACAGCGGATGATCCGTGCCGGTTGCATGGAAGGGGTCAGTGCTGTTTTCGGAGCCCATACGGCACCGGATCTGCCGGAAGGGACGATCGGCGTCCGGTACGGTAAATTCTATGCTGCGTCCGATATGTTTACCGTGATCATGCACGGACGCTCCGCACACGGCGCCCAGCCGGAGAAGGGGATTGATGCCCTAGGGGCTGCCGCTGCCGCTGTTGCCGGACTCCGGGGGCTTCCTGCCCGGACCATTAGTGATCCGGCTGTTCTGAGCGTTGGTACGTTTCAGGCCGGGACCGCGGGGAACATTATCGCGGATACCGCTGCGTTCTCGGGGATCATGCGTACGCTCGGTCCGGCGGACCGGGCCGCCCTGAAGCAGGCTTTCCGTGATTCGGTCATGAAGGCGGCTGCCCTGTATGGGGCTGAGGCTGAGATTCGGATCCGGGAGAGCTATGCCGGGGTCGTTAACTCGGAAGCCGAGACACGTGCCGTACAGGATACCGCGGAAGCCCTCTTCGGCAAAGAACGGATCCGGGTGATCGGTCAGCCGCTGATGACGACCGAGGATTTCGGATATTTTATCGATGAAGCCAAAGGCTCCTTTTATCATATCGGCGCCGGATGTTCCGCCCCGCTGCATAATCCGGCATATCTGCCGGTCCCGTTCACAATTATTCGCCTGGCAGCACTTCATGCTGATATAATAGGGCATTATCTTATACAGAAAGCCGTATAAACAATGAAAACAATCGCACTGAAATTCGGCGGTACGTCACTGGCGGATGCTGCACAGATCCGCAAAGTTGCCGCGATCATCAAGACTTCTCAGCATCGGCGTTATGTGGTGGTTTCCGCCCCCGGAAAACGAACGCCGGATGATATCAAAGTGACGGACCTGCTTTACCGCTGCTATAACGCCGCGGTCAGCGGGGAAGATTTCGAGCCGACGCTGGAGCTGATCCGGCAGCGCTTCGCGGAAATTATCCGGGATCTTGAAATCGACCTGGACCTGGATTCCGAGATCCGGATCATCCGGGAGCATCTGTCGGGAACTCCCGAGAAAGATTACATGGCCAGCCGCGGGGAATACCTCAGCGCGAAGATCATGGCGGCTTTTCTGGATTATAAATTCGTCGATGCCGCGGACCATATTTTCTTCAATGAGAACGGGACCCTGAATTTTCAGAAAACGAAGGAAGACCTGAAAAAGGTCCTTTCCGTGACCTTCCGGGCCGTGATCCCCGGTTTTTACGGGAGCCTTCCGGATGGCAGGATCCATACTTTTTCCCGCGGCGGATCGGATGTGACCGGTTCGATCGTCGCCCGTGCGGTGCATGCGGATATTTATGAAAACTGGACGGATGTTTCCGGCATGATGGCCGCTGACCCGCGGATCGTGGAAAATCCGCGTCAGATCCGCATCATTACCTACCGTGAGCTCCGCGAGCTTTCCTACATGGGCGCGACGGTCCTGCACGAGGATGCGGTCTTCCCGGTGCAGCAGGCGAATATTTCCATCAATATCCGCAATACGAACGATCCGGATGACCCCGGAACGCTGATCATCCCGCATCTTCCGGAAAATGCCAACCCCGGCAGTGTCACCGGTATCGCCGGCCATAAGGGTTTCAGCTCCATCCTGATCGAAAAGGATATGATGAACAGTGAGATCGGTTTCGGTGCGAAGATCCTGGAGGTCATCGCGCGGAACGGGCTTTCCTTTGAACATCTGCCTTCCGGGATCGATACCCTTTCGCTTCTTCTGCGCACGGAAGATCTTGCCCCGGTGCGGGACCGTGTGCTTGCCGAGATCCAGGAAGCTGTTCAGCCGGATACGCTTTTTGTGGAAGACGGGATCGCCCTGATCGCTGTCGTGGGGCAGGGGATGGCTTATTATAAAGGGATCGCCGCGCGCATCTTCCAGGCGATCACGGACGCCAATGTAAATATCCGGATGATCGACCAGGGCTCCAGTGAACTGAACATTATCATCGGTGTGGCTGAAGAGGACTGTGAAGCTGCGATCCGCAGCATTTACAAGGCTGTGATCGAATAACCCGGTTTCCGAAACCGGTTTCCGGTTTTCCGGAAGCAAAAAGACCGCGGAAGCTCCGCGGTCTTTTGTATTATTGTGTATGGGGACGGCTATTTTTCTTTCATATGTCCGATGTAGATGCCGAATTTCGGCAGGATCACGGCTGTAAAGAGCAGGATCAGGAGTGTGACCGCGACCGCGGCTCCGAACACGATCAGCGTGCTGCCCAGTTCATTCATCATTGCCGGGCGGAAGATCATGACCAGAGAAAGCGCGATCATCAGACAGCCGCTGAAGAGTTTCAGTACCTGCCCGTGTTTTTCTTCCATCTTCTTCGATTTCATCGTGATCACCACGACCAGGAAGATCAGCAGTTCATCCAGCTGGTACAGGAACATGTACAGCAGCAGGTGCATCGCGAATTCCAGTTTGGTCACGCCGTGCGCGGAAAGGATGTTGGACCAGATCACCGGGAAAGCAGCGGTGCAGGAAAACTCGACCAGGGAAACGCCCGCGGCCAGAACGACCGTAGCGCCGATCATCGCCCAGACATTGTCGGTGTTCTTCAGCACGTTGCGCATCTTTTTGTAGAGTCCCGGTTTCTTTTCATCGTCGATCGTCAGGGAAACACCCTGCTTGAAGAAGAAATAATCCTTCAGGTTGATCAGCCCGAGCACCAGCGTGATGCAGGCGACACCGATCTGGATCCATTTCATGAAGCGGACGTAACTGAGCAGCGAGAAAACACCCAGGATGAAAAGCGCGTAAATGGCGGCGGTGATGAAGAGGTACACCAGGCCGATGATGAGGGTCTTTTTGCGGGAGTCGGTGTGGATCACCATCGCCAGCAGCATCGTCAGGACCCAGAGAGAGCAGGGGTTGACGCCGTCTACCAGACCGATGATGATCGTGGTAAGGAGCAGACTTTTGTTTTTCAGGTCGACCTGCCCGATGAGCGGGACCGTGATCGTGGTGGTCTGTTCCTGCGGTTTGTTTTGCCGGGCTTCGTTGACCTGGCTGATCGTGATCTTGCCGTCAACGATATCCTGCGGGTTGACCGGGCCGTTTGCGATCTCTTCTTCGATCATATTGATGAAGTTCTGTTCGCTGTCGGCGTTGAAGCCCGTGACGAAATGGGTGCCGATGAAGGTCATCGGGACGCCGCCCATTTCTCCGCCGTAGGCCTTTGCGAAGGTTTCGGCCAGGGCAGCGTTGTCGGCATTGTACCATACCTCATATTCATGGACGTAGATCCGGCCCTGATAGACGTCATCGATCAGGTGCTGAAGGAACGGCTCCTCCTCCGCACAGTGCGAACAGCCTTCACCGCGGAAGAAGTAAATGTGCACGACTTCGTCTGTCGGGATCCCGTTCGGGGTGATGAGGCCGTTTACGACATCCATCGCGTCGATCGGCCCGTTTTCCAGTTCGTCGTCGATCGCGGCGCGGAAAGTCATCTGCAGGTCATCCGCATAACCGGAAATGAAGTGTTTCCCGATGAAGGTCATCGGGATCGCGTCGGATTCGATTCCGTACGCGTGCAGGAAAGCGTCTGCCAGATCAATATTTTCCGGATGGTCCAGCAGTTCATAGTCATGGATATTGATCCTGTTTTTGTAAACGTCATCCTTGAGGTACTTCAGGTAAACTTCTTCCGCCGCGCAGTGCGGGCAGCCTGTCCGGTGGAAAAAATAGATGT
>CADBKS010000088.1:3384-14321 GCA_902795255.1 uncultured Chloroflexota bacterium | reverse complement strand
TATGATCTCGGCATCGGGATCCATATTTTCCGGGTCCGCGATGGGGACCAGTGCCGAAGCAGCCCGCACATGACCACCACCGCTGAAGGCTTTCATCAGGCCTCCGAAATCAATATCATCCGTGGTTCCCCGGCAGATCAGCCGGAGTCCGGTCTTTGTGCAAAGCAAAAGCAGAAGCCCGTCAGGGGAAAGCAGGTCGCGCATACGGTGTGCGACCGCTGAAAATTCGTCGCTGATCTCCCGGACATCGGCAGAGGCGATCACGATCTGCCGTCCACGGATCTCATAGGAAACACAGGAACGCATCAGCAGGTCACAAGCCATCTGCTGATGTTCCGTAAACGGTGTCAGAACGTACCGCCGCAGCAGATCCGTGTCTGCGCCGTGATCGACAAGCCAGGCCGCCGCACGAATATCCCGTGACGTTGTGGTCCCGTAGCTCAGGAACCCGGTATCCTCATAGATCCCCATCAGCATCAGTGTTGCAAAGATCCTGCCGGGGCGCATCCCGGGGATCCTGCCGAGTTTTTCCACCAGAAAAGTCGTGCAGGCGCCGGTGTGTTCATAGATATTTTCATCGCGGTCGGGGAAAACATGGCGGCAGGGGTGATGGTCCCACACAATGACGTCATCCACCCCTTCTGTCCGGCTGTGCGGACCGATCACCTGCGTATCCGTGATCAGGATACGCGAAATCTTATCCTTCGGCGCGTTCCGCCAGGTATAAAAAGGGAACTCGGTTTTACAGTCGTTCAGGAAAGCGGCAAGATTCCGGTTCTGCCGTTTGGGAAGGATCGGAACGCGGGAGGTATCCAGCAGCCAGGCGGCCAGGACAGATCCGGCAGCGTCAAAATCAGCTTGTTCATGAGTAAGGATGATTTCCATTCTGATCGATCCATAAGGTCCGCGGGAGATCAGTCATCCGTTACGATATCCTGCACCTCCCCGGTGAGTGTATCCAAAATAATGTAGCCCCGTTTGCCGCGGTGAGCGCCGCCGATCGCGCCCGGATTGATCACCCGGGTCTTTCCGTACATGGCATCGCTCTTCCGATGCGTATGCCCGACGAAAATATAATCGTACTGACCGCTTTCAAGCAGGCCGGAAAAAAGCGGGGACGCCTGTTCGTGAAGCGCTGCGATCAGTTTTCCGTCAAAAAGGCACTTGATCCAGCGGTCCGACTGGGAACCGGGTTTGCATTCCTGAATAGCCAGCCGGAGCCCGACCGTATCCATGTCGTTATTTCCCCAGGCATGATATACACAGAAATCTCTGAACAGCTCCGCGGTCCAGGGCCGGCACATATCCCCGCAGTGGATCACCGTATCGATCCCTTCCGCAGCGATCGACTTCAGCACATCCTCAGTACTGAACACGGCGTCATGTGTGTCTGACAGCACAGCGATCCTCATTTTGATCCCGGATCAGTCAACAAAGCGGTATTTCAGAAGGGTCCAGACAGCGATCACACCGTCCATCGGTTTGATCTTTTTGCCCTCATCATAAGAGCGGCCCTTGAAACTGATCGGGACTTCGACGATCTTATAACCGCGTTTGAGCAGTTTTGTCGTCAGTTCCGGTTCAAATTCAAAGCGGCGTGAATGGAGCGGGATCTCGCGTACCTTTTCCACCTCGAAGAGTTTGTAGCAGGTCTCCATGTCGGTAAGTTTTGTCCGGTAAAGCAGGTTGGTCAGGAACGTAAGGAATTTGTTGGCGGCCAGGCTGCGGAAATAGTAGACATCGGTGCTTTCCATAAAGCGCGAACCGTATACCACATCCGCCTGTCCGGATTCGATCACCGGCATCAGTTTGGCGTAATCTTTCGGATCATATTCGAAATCGGCATCCTGAATGATCGCGTACTTTGATTTGGCTGCCTTGATGCCCTCCCGCACAGCGGAGCCTTTCCCGCCGTTCTGCGGGCAGATGATCACCGTGAAACCCGGCTGCCCCTGATATTTTTTCAGGACCTCTGTTGAGCCGTCCGTAGAGCCGTCATCGACCAGGATGATCTCATTGGCATAGCCGGTCTCCTTCACCCTCGCGATCACATCCTCGATCGTTTTGATCTCATTATATACAGGCATTATCACAGACAGATCCATTGAAAGGTCTCCTTCTCGCATTTTGTTAAAAAAATCAGGTTGATCTATAAGCCGCATTCTGTTCAGAGGAAGTAACTCGAGTCTCCCGTCTGAGATGACCATCTCTCTTGGACGCACATTACTGTACGACTCTAGCAGCCTACCCGGAGCTCAATGGGATCGAGCAGATCCCCGCGTGTACACGACACGCTTCGCCCCTGCTTGGCCTTGCTCCAGATGGGGGTTACCCGGCCGCAGTGTTACCACTTACGCCGGTGGTCTCTTACACCACCTTTTCACCCTTACCTCTTGCGAGGCGGTCTGTTTTCTGTGGCCCTTTTCCGGCAAGTTGCCCCGCCCCGGACGTTATCCGGCATCTTGCTCTAAGGAGTGCGGACTTTCCTCGGCCCGGCCACGCCGTGCCGCGATCATCTGATCAACCTGACGCCTTAATCATAATAGATTTTCCGATTTTGTGTCAAAACTCATTCAAGTTCATATATTTTTCTATGATTTCCGGAGCTGAAAGAATGGTTTTAAAGCTATAATTCACCATAATGGGAAGATTCAGGCCCATCCGCAGAATGAATAAAAGGTCATCTGCGAACCGGCCGGGCATATTTTGGGAAACACAGGGGAGGATCATCGATAAAATGGACCTGCTGGTTTTTAATTGCGGAAGTTCTTCGCAGTCCTTTACGGTCTTCCGTTCAAACGGAACATCCGCTCCGGAGATCCCGGCACACGGGAAAGCCAGAAACGTCGCCACACTGACAAAAGCGGATGCCGTTCTGGAATGGGCCGTCGGGGAAACCTCCGGAAAGATCACAGCGGACCTTTCGAGCCACAGGGCTGCGGCAGAACTGATCCTTTCCGTCCTCAAAGAACACGGGATCCGTCCGGACGCGGTCGGCCACCGCTTCGTCAACGGCGGGGCACTTTTCAGCCGCACCGCGAAACTGGATCCGGAAACGCTCGCAAAGCTGCGGGAAGCATTCCCGCTGGCACCGATCCACAACCCGAATTCCTACAGTGTGATCGAAGTCTGTCTTGAGCGTCTGCCGGGCATTCCGCAATACGCGGTATTCGACACCGCCTTTCACAGCCGCATGCCTGCAGAAAACACCGTTTATGCCATCCCGCGGGAGACCGCGGAAGCCGGCGGGTTCAGAAAGGTCGGCTTCCACGGGCTGTCCTACAGCTACATATCCGGAAGGGCAGCGGCGCTGCTCGGGAAACGGCCGGATGAAGTGCGGCTCGTGATGTGCCATCTGGGGACCGGCGGATCTTCCGTCTGCGCTTTCCGGGACGGACATTCCGTGGACTCCTCCATGGGCTATTCCCCCACATCGGGGCTGATCATGTCCACCCGCTGCGGAGACCTGGACCCGGAGATCGTCCTGGATCTTATCCGGAGCGGCATGAGCCCGGACCAGGTCTCGGACCTGCTGAACCGCAGAAGCGGACTCGAAGGTCTTTCCGGCTATTCTTCCAACCCGGGAGAGATCATCGCGGCAGCGCGTGCCGGGAACAAAGACTGTGAGCTGGCGTTTAAGGCATATGTCAGCCGTCTGCGGAAATACATCGGGGCCTTTCTGTTCGAACTGGACGGGGCGGATGCCCTGATCTTCACCGATGACGCGGGGATCCGCTATCCCGAACTTCGGGAAGCGGTCTGCACGGATACGGAGTTTTTCGGGCTGAGCCTGGACCGGGCAAAAAACGCGGCCTACGATATGAAAAGCGAAGCCTGCCTGAGTACGCCGGGCTCCCGTGTACAGATCTGGGCGATCCCGACCGATGAGGAGCGGACCATTTACAATGAGATACTTGCATATGAAAAACAACACGCGTAAAACATTTTTGACCTTTCTGGCCGCCATGGCGGTGATGCTGCCCGCGGTATGCACACGGAGTGCGGCAGCCCAGGAAAGCACACCCGCCGCTGAAACGGAAACGGCGGAAGTCAACGACGGGAACGGTTCCGAGGTACTGTGCCTGCCGGATGCCTATCTGACAGACCCCGGCAGCTGCAACCCGCTCGGGCCCTCGGAATATCTGACAGAATATGTTCAGAACGGCGGTGTTTATCCGGAGCCGCCCTTCACAGGGAAAAAGCTCGATCCGGAGCTGTCGGAAGTTCCCTACCGCTACGCACGGATCAACGCCGACAATCAGGACATCATTTATCTTTACAACTCGCCGCAGGAAGCCGCGAACAGCACCAACCCGGTGGGGACGATCTCATCCGGTGCGATCCGCTATGTTTCCTATACGGATACCGTCGACATCGGATCCGGCCACTACGTCCGCTCCAAAGGACGTGAACTCTGGCTCCGGGCCTCACCGGCGGCGGTTTCCTCGGCCACACTGGGGCGGACCTTCACCAAAACGCCGGAATATGAATTCGGCTGGATCGTTGAAGGCTGCAATCCCTATCTGGAGCCCAACTACAATCACGGAATGAGCAGTGTCTACTACAACCGTGAAGACGTCGTCAACCTGTACGAGACCATCGAAACGAAAGACACCACCTGGTTCCGCATCGGAGAGAATCAGTGGGTGGACCGCATCCATTTCCGCGCGGCCCATTTCAACACCACACCGCCCGCGGAGATCCCCACCGACCGCTGGATCGAAGTGGACCTGCTGGAACAGGTCGTCATGGTCTACGAAAACTATGAGCTGATCTATGCCTGCATGGTCGCCACCGGCATGAAGCCCTACTACACCCAGCCGGGGATCTTCCAGATCTACCAGAAAAACGAATCCGAAAACATGACCGGATCCTTCGAGACGGACAAATCCGACTATTACTGGCTGGAAGACGTTCCCTTCACCATGTATTTCGACAAACTCCGCGCTTTCCACGGGGCATACTGGCGGGCATGGTACGGGTACGAGCAGTCCCACGGCTGCGTGAACATGTCCAACGGCGACGCACACTGGCTCTACAACTGGGCCGAGATCGGCGAATGGGTCTATGTGCATGACCCGTCCGGCAAAACCCCGACGGATCCGGAACTTTATCAGGACGGCGGCGCCTGAAGCGCTGTAAAATGTGAAGCGAAAGACTGCTGCGGAAAGGCCCCGAACCTCTGCAGCAGTTTCTTTTGAGGGGACCCGCCTGAAGCTGATTTTCTAATGTTTTTTTAATCCCTGCTTTATCGTATCCTTATCCGGATGCGGTAAGATTTCAGATAAGAACTTTTGAAAGGAACCTGAACATGAGCAGCAATACGAAAAAAATCATTATTCTCGTCGTCATTATTCTGATCCTTTCCGCCCTGATGTCAGCCATCTGCGGCATCAGTACCTTAGGGATCCGCCTTTTCAAATCCAATCACGACTCTTCCGCCCAGACCTGGACACTGAACGAGCGTTTCAGCGACATCAGGGTCAGCAGCAAAACCAGCGATATCCGGATCCTTCAGGCGCCGGACGGGAAACCCAAAGTCGAATGGACCGGAAACGGCACAATGAAACTGAACGTGAAGGTCCGGAACGGCGAACTCAGCGTGGAAGAAAGGAACCGCTTCCCGATTTTCAGATTTTTAAATATTACCTCCGGGGACCCGGTGATCAAAGTGTACCTTCCGAAGGGAAATTATGAAAAAATCGACGCGAAAAGCGACACCGGATCCGTCTCGGTCAATTCCGTATCCGCCGAAAACCTTGATGCGGAATCGGATACCGGTTCCGTCCGGCTCACCGACGTCAACGTATCCCGTGAGGCTGAAGCGAAAACCGATGTCGGACGGGTCGAACTCACAAATCTCTCCTGCGGAACGCTGGATGCTCATACCGATACCGGAAGCATCACGATGACGAACGTGATCGCCGCCGGAGCACTGAAAGCGGAAAGCGACACCGGCAGCATCCGGCTGGACCGCTGCGACGCGGCATCGCTGGATCTCAAATCCGATACCGGTTCCATCACGGGCACACTGCTCAGCAGCAAGATCTTTGTCACCAAAACAGATCTTGGAAGAATCAGCGTCCCGGACACAACATCCGGCGGCACCTGCAGGGCTGAAACCTCCATCGGCAGCATTGAGCTCTCCGTGATCCGGTAAGCGGCCGGCCGGGGAATTAAAACGAAAGGGGATGACCGTAAAAGTCATTCCCCTTTTTTATTTCATGATATAGAAAACACCTGCTAAGCAGGTAGAGCCGAAGAGCTTCAGCTAAAAGATAGCCACACTCATCAGGTAGGGGCAGTAGAAAGCTATTCTAGTAAAACAAATTTGTCGTCTCAGGCATCTTAACCGGGGCGAAGCTCCTGCTTCGAATATAAATCGGGCGAAGCCCGTACCTCCCGAAGCAGGGGGCGGCGGGACGTAGCTCCTGCTCCGCAAAATAAAGGGTATCCGCCGTTAATTACGGGTGAAGCACATTAAAAGCTGCGGGGATATAATTAGATCTATAGTCTCAGGCATATTAACTGGGGGTGCCGGGGGCAACGGGCGGCTTTAGCCGGCCCGTGCCCCCGGCTATAAAAACAGGCGCGGCCAGCGGCTCATGCAAACACACGACCGCTTATGCCGCGCCATGTGCGAAGCACTCACTTTCGAATGCCATGTGCACATTATAGTGAGCTCTTATATGCAAAAAAGGGGATGACCGTAAAAGTCATCCCCTTTTTCATTTTCAGTCAGACGGCGCAGTTACAGATAACCTGCTCCGGCAAGGTGATCCATAAAATAAGGCAGCTGCTTCTGCCACCAGGGCCAGTCATGGTTGACATCATATCCCCAGTAATCGGACCAGTGCGGGATCCCCTTTGCGGTCAGGATCCCGTCCAGTTCACGGGTGCTGGCCAGCAGATCATCCTCCCAGGCGCCCTGCCCGCAGCAGAAAATGATCTCACTCTGCTTATACAGCTTCATCCAGGGATGATCGAGCGGCATATTGGGCAGAAAATGGATCGGGGAATTATCATAGAGCAGGTCATCCATATAATCATGGAAGAAAAACTGTGCGTTATAGATCCCGCTGAGGGCTACGATCCCGTCAAACAGGTCCGGACGGCGGAAGAAGAAATTCGCCGCGTGGGAAGCGCCCATGCTGCAGCCGGTCACCAGCGCTTTTTCGCCGGTATTGGCGTATTTCGGCAGCAGTTCATCGACCACATAATGGAACCAGAGTTCCTGCAGCTCGATCCGAAGCCGCGGATCCCCCCAGGAAGACCAGGTCTCCGCATCGATCCCGTCGACACAGATCAGGAAAATCTGACCGGACTCGATCCAGGGCCGGACCGCTTCGACCATTCCGAAATTTTTGAAATCGTAAAAGCGTCCGCTCTGGGGCGGAAATGCAAGGCAGACCTTACTGTGATCGATATCCGCCGGATGGTCTGCACGGAAGACGGCACATTCCATCTCACGGCCGAGAATATTGCTGTATCGCTTCGGATATTCTTCTCTCATGCCATTCCCTTTCTGGTCTGAACGAATTTAATAAACGCGTACACTTCTTCTTCGCTGTAAGCATGGGCCGTGTAGCTGACATTGCCCATCGTTGCCCAGGTCACTTCCGGCATGTGCTCATACATGACGATTCGGTCCCCGTATTTCGCCATGATCTCTTCATGGCTGTGTTCATAGGAGAACAGGTATTCCTTCCGGCCGGCATAAACACACCAGTGATGGTCGCCGCTGTCCGGCAGGATGCGGTGATCGGTGGTCACCATATCCGCCCAGATCTGATAGACATCCGTGGAATGTGCAAAATCCATCATATCCGGCGTATATCCGCCCGCAGGGCGCATATTCACCTCAAGCCCGACAAAATCGCCGACTTCACCCAGCCCTTCACGGGCCTTGCTCATGCGGAAAAACTCCAGATGGACAAAACGGCTGCGTACATTGAAGGCCTTCAGTGCCGCGCGGCCCAGTTTCCGCAGGCTTTCCGGGATCGTCGGTCCGGTGAAATATTTCAGGTCCAGATCTTTATTGACGATATCAGCGATGGAAGGCGGCCAGGAGGTCATAGACTCAAACAGCGGCTCGCTGTGGGAGTTGACGATCGCGTCATAGGAGAAGATATTCCCCTCCACAAACTCCTCGATCAGATAGGGAACTTCGGGCTTGTTATTGAAGAACTCCGTCAGTTCCGCGTCATTTTCCAGCTTCCAGGTGTTGGCCGCCCCGACACCGACATCCGGCTTGGCAATCACCGGGAACCCGCCGTTTTCGGCGATAAAGGTCCGCGCGGCTTTCAGGGTCGAGACCTTATGACAGCGCGCGGTCGGGATCCCCGCCTTTTTGTAAAACTTTTTCATGGAAGACTTGTGCTTCCAGTTGCCGATCTCATCGGACTGAATGCCGGTGGTGATGTTAAAATCCGTACGCAGCCGGGCATCCTGCTCCAGCCAGTACTCATTGTTGGACTCCACCCAGTCGGGTTTCCCGTAATGAAAAGCGAAATAGGCAACAGCCCGGTAAACCTGGCTGTAATCCTCAAGTGAATCGACCCGGTAGTATTCGGTCAGCGCGTTCTTCAGCGGCTGTTCAAGGCTGTCATAGGGGGAATCCCCGATCCCCAGAACATTGACGCCGTTCCGGCGCAGCCGGTCGCAAAACTGCCAGTATGTACGCGGAAACTGCGGAGAGATAAAAATAAAGTTCATGATCCGTTCCTGCTTCGTTTTATCTGGACGATCCAGTCTGTATGAAATCTCACAAAATTATAATACAGATTTCCCGTCCTGTCCCGCGAACGACCCGGAATAAGCCGTCAATGAAAGTGTGAAGTGTGAAGGAAATGAAAGAGTGAAGTGTGAAGAGTGAAGAGTGAAGTTAAACAAGGTGACGCTTCGCGTCGGTTAAGATCACGCTCCGCGTCACAATGCGCTCATCACAAATGTACCTGACGTGCCAGTCCCGCGCGGGACTGGCACGGTGAACTCACAGCGCGGAACAACGCACCTGCACCCGCGCCCAGCGAAGGGAAGGTTTTCCGTGCCAGAGAAGCCGGGAAAAAGTGCAAAGCTGCTGAGGGAAGTCCGCCGATCCGGTATCCCTACCCATGAGCACGGAGAACTGTCCCCCGATATTCGGACCCTGACCGCAGCGGAGAAAAGAGCCTTGGGGACAGTTCCCGGTGTCCCGGCAGCGTTCTGTCAGCAGAACCGCCGAAACAGCAGCATCAAAGCAAGAGTCCTTTCAGCGCCAATGGCACAGGAAACCGTCCCCTGACCCACGAGCAGCGCATCCGGATCCGACGCGAAGCGTCACCGATTCTATTCACTATTCACTTTTCACTATTCACTTTTTTCCCATCTGCGGCGCCGGAGGCTTTAAACCCATTGCGCTCTTCTTCCAAAAGCTCCTTCAGATCCGCCATAATATCCTCATAGGAGCCGACGCAGGTAATGAGCGGGATCCTGAACGCTCCGGCGTTCTTTTTTTCATTTGTTCCTTCCATATTTTTGTCCTTCTTTCCTGATGATCCTGACAGCGGGCCGGTAAACGCAGCGCCTGCGCACCGCACACTGTTGCAAATCAGTCTACATCACAGGAATTAAAAGATAAACCGGCAATATTGCCGGTTGACTTTTCGCTGAAAATATGGTATTGGATTTGACGGAAAGGGTCGGGCCTGTTTTCCGGAGGCTCGCATTGAGCCGGAGTATCCGCCCCCGATTTCTCATGGTCAGGATCAGCCTCGCTGCCGTATTCAAGGCCCTTCAGGGCATACGGACCGATCAGAAAATATTTAGCTCGCGTCCGGATCGTTGAAGTGCCCGGGAAGAACAGATCTGCAAAACCGTCGCGGATCGGAGCAATACCAAGCTCATCGAGTGTCCCTGCCTCCGAGAGCATATCCAGCACACTCAGCACCTTGTTCCGTTCACTCTTTGAAAAATCGATCCAACCCAGCGGCATTTTTTCTCTTTTAATCAATTATTCTGTGTTTCAGAATGTATTTCAAAATAATCCCTTCAACAAAGAGATTTGGTAAGGAAAATTGATTTTTTCACTTTACCTCAAAATAATGTAGGAGCCTCTGATTTACTTAACGGAGCATCAGATAAATTAAACAGAGCAAAGACTTTTCCATCATAGTAAAGTGCTTCACTTGAAACCTTATGAATTGTTTTACTGTTTTTGTAAGGAACCTTTGCACTTCTACTATCACAAGCACAAGTTCAATAAGGAGTATAAAAGAATAATGAACTTAGCCGACAGTGAATGCCCTCCTCCTCAATCCTCACCGGAAAAGAAACGAGGACGGGTGAAAAAAGGCAAAGAACGCTCTCTGATTGAACGACTCATGACGCTGAAAAATGAGGTCTGCCTGTTTGTCCATGATTTTAAGGTACCGTTTGATAACAATCAAGCAGAACGTGACCTTCGAAATGTAAAAACCAAGAACAAGATAATCGGCTGCTTCCGCGCCGAAGATGGAGCACAGAATTATCTCGATATTATGTCATATCTCAGTACTGGGCTGAAGCATGGAATTGGCGTCGTTGAAGCATTATACGCAGCCTTTGACGGCAAGGGTAACATCGTTCTTCAGTAGGGGTTCTGAATAGTTACTTTAAAAAAAGTCAACCGGCAATGTTGCCGGTTGACAAATCGATAAAAATGTGGTATAGGCCGGGGACGAGACGCCGGGGTACGGGACAGACCCGGCCGGGTCTGTCCCGGGTGCACCACGAAGATCAAAGGGGCCAGGTCCCGCGTGCCGCGCAGCCGGCCCCTATCCTCCCGAATTCCGCATTCAATCGCCGCGTCCCCACCGGTGCACTTATCCGGGAAGAGCGGAAATATCAATCGCGGCCGGAGAGCTTTACCGCGTCTTCGTAATTGGAAGAGATCACTGCCTGGCTCAGGCAGAGAAGCG
>CADBKS010000088.1:0-3364 GCA_902795255.1 uncultured Chloroflexota bacterium | reverse complement strand
GAGAAGCGTGAGGATCGCTGATGCCGATCGGTCCGTATCCGCGTCCGCGGAGAGCGGATAGTTGTATTTGTGGTAAAACTGCCGCTTTTCCCGATAGATCCCGTACGCGCCGATGGCGCAGGTCAGGTTCCAGTCCTCCAGGACATCCTTCAGGGCCTCACAGCCGGGGCCGATCTCCAGAATGATCGTCGTGTAGATCTGCAGCATGTACATGTCATCTGTCAGCGGACCGGCCATGATCTCAAGCAAAGCGGCATCCCCGGATTCCGAGACCGGCAGCAGTGTCCGCAGCGTATCGCCGATCTGCATTTCTCCGCCCGGGATGACGGCGGTCTCCAGACCGTCCCGCTTTATCAGGTTTTCCAGTTTTTTCAGAAGTTTATTGATATCCATGCTTTGTCCTTCTGCGTATCAAACGGGGAACGGGAGCGTTTATCCCAGTTTTTCCGCCAGCAGTTTCTTTACGTCCGGATCATCAAAATTAAAGCCGGGGGCGGTGACGTCAATACCGATCGCCCGGATCACCCGGCGGGCCCATTTTGCTTCCTGATTGCCCTCAAACTGATCCTTTGCCTTTTTGAGCAGGAAATCCGCCCGCTCCATCCGGATCCGGTTGAAAGCTTCATGGCGGGTCTTTTCTATGAATCCGTTCGCTTTCAGGATGATCTCCCGGATATCCTTATCGCTCAATCCTTTCGCATCATCTCCAAGGACGTCCCGGACCTCTTTGATCTTCTCGTCCCATCCGTTTTTACCGATCCCCAGCTCTTCTGCCACGACATCGTTGACGTGCTTCTTCTTCTTTCTGTATTCATAGAAGTGTCTTACCAGTCCGACAGCGCCGCTTGCCAGTCCGAGCGCTCCCGAGGCGACCGCACCGAGCGGCCCGCCCAGGGACATGGCCCCGGAAGCTGCCGTCAGGGCGCCGGAGATCATATCAAATATACCGCCCGCCCGATTGAATTCGGCCAGCCTTTTCCCCTGTTTGAATATACGCTTCAGCTTTTCCTGGTCTTTCCGCTGTGATTCGGTCGTGACGACATTCCCGTCCGCCATCAGATTTTTGAGCTTCCTGAGCCGGCCTTTTATTTTATTCTTCGAATGTACTCCCTGGAGCGTCTTCCACAGACCGTTCAGCGCGACCGCCGCCCCTGTAGCAATCCCCAGACCCGGCAGGAATTTGGCGCCGGGGAGCTTCGCGATATGGGTGAAGTCCCTTCCGGCAGTCCCGCCGAATATTTTTCCGCCGCTTTTCGCCATGCTGAAGAACGAGGAAGTTGCGGATGCTGCCGAGATCCCTGTGTCTACGGTTGAGTGGAGCACATCCCACCAGCGCTTTCCCTTTCCTCCGGTGTTTTTCACATTTTTATAGATCGATTTTACGCCGGAAGCGGTGTTCACCAGGCCGGATCCCAAGCCGATCAGGTCCGTCCCGAAATCGGCAGCCGGGGAGGCTTTGCTGAACATAAAGCTGCTTTCCGATTTCGCTTTGGAAGCGTCATGTTTTTTGTTGTATTTCCGGACCCCCGCGTTATAGCCGGCTTCCCCCAATACGCCGGCACAGCTCAGAGAATGCACGGTTTTGGCGAAAATATCAGCCCCTGTTTTGGCGCTCCGTAATAATTCCCCGCTCTCATCATACCCTTGATCGGTATTGTTATTGTGCAAAGGTGCGGAACCATCCGGGACTTCTCCTTCCCGCCGCTCCGGAAAATCCTCAGGGAGAGGGCGCTCTCCTGTCAGGTCACTGTTTGTCATGGAAGGAGATTCGCCGGTATTCCCGCCGGATCCCTGCGGGTTTTGTGAAAGCTGATTTTCCTGACCGTTGTCCCCGGTCATATTCGTCCCGGATGTTTCCTTTCCGCTCTGCTGGTCTGCCCCGTTCTGCCGGGGATTCAATGCAATTTCGTTAGACGGGTTATCAGCAGGTGTTGAATTCCAGCTGTTATTCGCTATTTCGTTCGTTTCATTATTATTCCTAATGCTGTTTAAATTATTGCGAAAAGGATCCAGCTGCAGATCATTGAGTAATGAACTTTCCATCTGACTGCCGTTGGACTGATTTTCCGCCGGGGTCTCATTCAGCACTTCATTCTGAACATTTTCGGGCAGCTGATTTTCCTGATCGCTGCCGCCGGTCATATTCGTCCCGGATGTTTCCTGTACGTTCTGCTGTTCTGATCCGTTCTGCTGAACATTTACATTTCCCGAATCCCCGGGATCGCTGATGGAACCGGGACTATGGCTCTCCCGGAGCCTCTGTTTGTAAAGATCCGCCAGGTAGTCAAGATCCGGCTTTTCCTTATCCCTGCCGAATTTTTTTCCGAAAAGCGTAAACTTCTGTACCGTCCCCGCAGGAACTGGATGGCTGACCGTGCCTTCGACCGCGCCCTGCTGTACGGTATGGACCAGTTCATGGGCAGCGACCGACGCGTCATAACCGCCTTTTCCGAAATAGATGTCGCTCCCCCGGGTCCATGCCCGGGCATCGATGGCTCCGCCTTTGCGGATGCTCTCCGGACCGGTGTGGTATCGGACAGAAGAAAGATCGGAATGCAGACGAGATCCCATTTGTTCACGAACGGAATCAAAGGATCCGGATGTGATCCCGTCGGAAAGGCGGTCAGCCTCTTTCTCCGCGGCGATGGCTCCGGGATCCAGCAGTTCCCACATCACGCTGTTAGGAAGCGGGAAGAGGCTCTCTTCCGTTTTCTGAAGACCGGCAGAATGGGGATTCTTTATCCGGTCAGCCTCCTGTTTCTTATTCCTTTTCTGATAACGCATAATTGTTTTCCGCGTGCTCCTGATCAAATATCACAAAATAATTATACTCTGATTCGATTTATTGAGTGAATTGAACGAATTTCCAAATTCACACAGCGCAGCAATGCAGATAGGGAAACATCCCCGCCGGTGTTTTTTTCACTTTGATCGTTACTATTCAGAACCCCCTGGTAACTTCGCAGATTTTTAGTAGTTTCCCCGGGGTTTGGGGGGCGAAGCTCCTGCACCGCATCTTAAAAGGTGTGGGCACCGCCCGCCCATTACGGGACAGGTTTTTCCCGAAGCTCCTGAGCCGCATCTAAAACAGGCGCAGCCTGTACTTTACGGGTCAGGCTGCCCCCATAAACCCTCCGGCGCGCCGTCACGGCGATGTGTGAAAACCGTGATACTGAGCGCGCCGGCGGACGAACGCCGGGGGTACTGAATCGTTACAGGAATACATAATCTTCCGGATTATTCTCATTCACCGAATCGTATTTATATAAGGTGTGCACCGCAGCTGTGACGTAGTTCCTGAAAACCAAAAATCTGCGGGTGAGTCTTACTAAGAACCTTGATCATAAATCGTTGTTGATATCAA
>CADBKS010000087.1 GCA_902795255.1 uncultured Chloroflexota bacterium | reverse complement strand
AATTCGGAGATGTCAGCCTCGACGGCACACTGATTGAGGGCGGGGCAGGGATCCGGGAAGTTACCGCCGGATGTATCTGCTGTTCGCTTTCGAATAATTTTAAGCGGGTCCTGAAAGAACTGAAAACCTCGGCAAACCCCGACCACATACTCGTCGAACCGACCGGCGTAGGCCGGCTGAGCGACATTATAAATGCCTGCGGAAAGCTGAATAAAGATTATCCGTCGGAATATCCCGTGAGCAAATGCATCACGATCGTTGACGTCTCTGATTACGAAGAAAACATGAGCTGCTTCGGCGATTTTTATACCGATCAGATCCGGCACGCGGATCTGCTGTTCCTGAGCCATACGGAGAACCGGACGCCGGCAGAGATCGATGCCATCTGCGCGGACCTCAAAAAACAGAATCCGGAGGCCATGATCTGCAAATCCGACTTCCGCGGACTTGATGATGATATGCTGAGGGATCTGGTCAGTACCATACCGGCCGGCTCCGCTTTTTCCGAGGACAGAGAAGCCCATCATCACGAAGACGGGCACCATCACCGGCATGATCACGAACATCATCACGCCGAAGAGATCTTTTCAGCGGAGACCCTGCGGAACATCCGGCTCACATCCCTCACGCCGTCCGCCTTTGCGGAAAAACTCATCACGGGTACCGCCGGACGGATCCTGCGCGGAAAGGGATATATCAGGGACAGACAGGGAACACTGATTTATCTCGATATAACACCCGCCGGCACCTGTTTCCGGAACGCGGACCCGGATAAAGCAGGGGACAAGGCGGATATTTTCATCGTCATCGGATGCGGCCTTAACGCGGAAGCACTGCGGAAAATCATATAATGGTACAGCAGCACCTGATACAGGTGTACCACTTTTTGGTACACCTGTATCAGGTGCTGCTGTACCACTTTTCAGGCGGGGCGGTTTTCTCTGTGGCGGCGGACCATCAGGATGATCACGATGGGCGCACCGAAGACGGCGGTAACATTGCTGATCGCGATCTCACCGGGTGCGAAGGCTGTCCGGGCGATAAGGTCACACCCCAGACAGAATACACTGCCGAGCAGAAAAGAACCGGGAATGATAATGATGGGCTTGGAAACACCGAACAGCAACTTCGTGATGTGCGGCACAGCGACTCCGACAAATGAGATCGGACCGGAGAGGGCAGTGACCGCGGCTGAAAGCAGGCTGGAAAGGCTGATCAGCGCGAAGCGGAACAGCCGGACGTTGACGCCCATGCTCTGAGCATAGTTTTCACCGAGCAGAAAAGCCGAGATCGGCTTGGAAAGCAGGAATGACAATACAAAGGCCGTAAGGATCACAGCCGAGGCAAAATGCAGGTTCTGCCAGGATATTGCCGAAAAACTGCCCATGCTCCAGGAATGCAGATTGGCAATATTGGCCTCATCCGCAAAGGAGATCAGAAAATTCGTGACGGCGTTGCTGATATTGCCGATCATGATCCCGACCACCAGCAGGGCCGACATATTCTTCAAACGCTGAGCGAAAAGCAGCACAAACCCCGTCACCAGCATGGATCCGGCAAAAGACGCGGCCATGACCGTACTGAAAGGGACCGCCGAGTGGTTCTTCATGACCCAGATCATGGTAATGCCCACCAGCAGCTTCGCCCCGTTAGAGATGCCCAGTACATACGGTCCGGCGATCGGGTTGCGGAAAAAGGTCTGCAGCAAAAAGCCCGATACGGACAATGCCCCGCCCAGTACGGCTGCTGCCAGCAGCCGGGGCAGCCGGATCTTCCAGATGACATTTGCCACCTTGGAACCGTCCGACTGTCCGGCAAGCACGATCCTGAAGACCTCTCCGGGAGAAATCGAAACACTGCCGGTGTTTACATTCAAAACAAGCAATGCTCCGAAGGCAAACACCAGCAGGCTGAATATAAGGATCGTTCTGACTGTTTTCAAAGACATGCTTACGGCAGCTTGAACAGATACGTCAGTTCCGTAACAGACGGATCCGTGTTGGTCAGCATCTTGTTGAAATCCAGGATCATCGCACCCAAGGAATCAGAGATCTGGAAATAATCCGGCGTCGTGAACCAGACGTTCCCTTCTTTGACAGCTTTGAAGTCCTTCAGGATCTCACTGCGGGAGGTGAAGGCTTCCATCGAATCAGGTTTGCCGCCCATGCTCCAGATGTAGACGATGAAGTCCGCATCTCCGGCACCGGCATAAAACTCTTCGGCTTCGATCTTCTGCGTGCCGCTCTTATCGGGATCCAGTTCAGGAAGCACGTATTCACCGCCGGCCAGTTCGAGCATCTTGACCATATAGTCTCCCGCGCGGCGGGTGTAAAGATCGCCCTTGCTGGTGATGTAGAACATGGCGACGGTTTTGCCCGTGGACTGATCCCCGATCCCTTCGATCAGCGCTTTCTGAGCGTCAAAATGGGCCTGAGCTTCAGCTTCTTTGCCAAGGAGAAGACCGTAGAGCTTGATCCATTCCATACGGCCGAGCGGATGCGTTTCATAGGTGCTGGTATCCCGCATAAAGGGGATGCCGAGTTCTTTCAGCTTATCCGCGACATCCGGGACACTGTCCAGCATGGTGCTGAAAACGCTGAACGGCGGGGGATTGGCAGCCAGAACTTCGAAATCCGGTTCTTTGTAAGAACCGATGTAAGTGAGGGTCCCGGCATCCATGGCGGCTTTCACATCATCGATGTACCAGCCGTCGTAATCCTGCGTGGTCATGGAGACCGCGTCGAGCGCACCGATGGCGTTGATCAGGCTGGTGACCGGTGTGGAGGAGATCAGCAGGTTGGAGAGGGGCAGCTGAAGAACGACGATATCTTCATCCAGCCCTTCGGGAACAGCGGCACCTTCCGGCACGGTCAGGAAGCGGGCGCCGTCCGAATTGGTGATCAGCGCGTATCCGCCTTCACAGTAGTCAACCGAGAACTGGGTCGCATATTCCAGTTCCATGGAGCCGGTGATGCTGAGCGGGCCGTTTTCTTCCGCGAACGCGGTTGAAAAACAGGCGAGCAGGCATAAAACAAATACAAACAATTTACGTTTCATTACTCTGTACCTCTTGTTTTGTATTTTTATTTCACGGGCCGGAGAGCGGTGAAACCGCGGGAAAAGAAAAACGCCATCATTTGAAGAAATGATAGCGCATGATTCTGATGCCATGATCCGCCATTTCGGCGGGGAAACCGGCAGCGGCTGTCATTCTCCCTTGCCCAAGAAATCAAGACTCCGACAGAGACGGCAGGTTTCCTGGCTGAGAATGCGAAAGCCGAAGCTTTCTCCGGACAACCCTTCTCAGGCAGATCCGCCCAATGGTTTTGCTGTCCGTTATCATTCATCACAGTAATGGCTGTTGCTCCGGCTTTTCACCGGATTCCCTTTTCACGCGGGTCACCCCGAACGTGCACCGTTTCTGTTTATTCAATTGTTATGGGATTATATCACAATAGCGTGTATCAGGGTAATGAATCCGCTGTTTAGGTCTGCTTTTCCCGATAAGCGGGTTTATCCGTATTTTTTTCTGAACGTCTGACTGATAAACGGTCTGACTACCACATTTTTATAAAAAATCAAGGGACAACATTGCTCCTTTTTTTTCGCGGAGAGCTGATGTAGACTTTCTGATAACTGAAGGATTCATGTCCTTCAGAAAAAGCAGGAGAACAGATGGCAAGCGATAAGGAACAAAAGGGACTGCCCGCGGAAAAAAGGAGCAAACCGACCTGGTCAGAAGAAAACCTGACCCGGGCGGAATCCTTTGCGCACAAGGATACCGACGTGTACGGATTCGCTTATGAGCAGGGCGATGAATTCAGCGATCTGCCGCTTTCTTTTGAGGAATACATGGAAGGACTCGCAGAAGACCTGGAAGACATCTACGGTCTGACCACGATCGACAACCGGTTCTCGCCAAACTATCTTTCGTCCTGCAGTCTTATGGAAAAGCTGATCAACCGACTCGGGAGCTGCTGTGTGACCCGCGCCGTGCTGGAAAAGAAGGGTGTCACCTTCACAAAGGCGGAACGGATCTCTGTCGGCTTCCTTTACCGCTGCGTTTCCTTCAACTACCGCAAATGCCGGGCTGCCCTGAAAGAGGGTAAAGAAAAACATATTCTTGATTTCAAACTGCTTGACCTGGAATGCAGGCTGTTTTCACTCGCCGAGCGTCTGAACTCCACTGCCGAAAAGATCCAGCAGATCAGGGACGGACGGATCAGCGCGGACAGCATGCTGAAACAGGCTGAAGTCATGCGGACCCTGAGCGGAGCCTGCAGCAAATCGGGGAAAGCAGAGATGCTCTCCGCTCACCAAAGGGCCGGTTCGCTGCCGGTCCTCGGATCGATGGCGCGGAAAATCGTTCAAAAAGAAAAACCCGTAAAAGAAAAGCCCATAAAATGGCCTTCCATTCCGGGTGTTTTCGAGGCAAAGCCGTTCCCGAAACTGAAGAAAGATGCGCTCGAGGAATCCCTTATAAAGCTGCGGGCAGATCTTGCGAAGAAAAAGGAAAAACAGGAAAGGCCGGCCGCTTCCGCAGAAAAGGCAGAGCCTGAAGGACCCGGACAGGACCTGACCGCTGAGACCGAACAGATCCAGATGGAAGTCTGGAAGCGATTCCGGGACAGCATGTTCGGAGAGAATGCAGAAGATAACAGTCCGGTGAAAACCGAACACAAAGGACCGCTGCCGAAGCATAAGAAAAAGAAAAGATGAGCAGAACACTGTCTGAACAGCCGAAATCAGCCGGTTTCGGTCTTTTCAGGTTTAATTATTCCGACATTTCGGCGGGCTTTTATTGCAATTTTTCCAAATAACCTTCAAAATACGGATATTTTTACGATTTAAAGAGGCCTGCTGTCTTGACAACTTGGGAAAAACCTTTTAATATTAATGGGTATCCAATGGGCATCAGTAATATGCCAATTGTCAAAAACGCCTGCGAAGGCGTGTGTAATTATCCCAAGGAGGAATAAGTATGAAGAAGTTTTTTGCAATGCTGTTGGTTGCCGCACTGCTCATGGGCGTTATCGGCGCTTCCGCTGAAGATGCTCATCAGCTGATCTACGGTGCCACAACGGAGATCAGCGGCGACTTCTCAGCCAGCGATAGTTGGTTCACCAACAACGCTACTGACGCCATGATCCGCCGTATGACCGATGACTGCACCACCGTCGTGATGAACAAGGAAGGTGCTTACATCGTCAACCCGACCGTCGCTGCCAGCGTCGAAGGGACCATGAACGACGACGGTACCAAGACCTACACCGTCCAGATCAATGACGGTCTCGTCTTCAACAACGGCGAAGCCATCACCATCGAAGACTTTGTCTGGACATCTGCTTTCGGCTGCTCCCCGGTCGCTACCGAACTGGGCGCCAAAGTGACTTCCTACCTGCAGATCGCCGGTGGTCAGGACTACTACGACGGCAATGCCAGCACCATCTCCGGTCTGCGCATTCTGGATGACCACACCCTGGCCATCACCATCGTCGCTGACTATGTTCCGTACTACTACGACATCACCTACGCCGCGTTCACCGCTTTCGATATGGACTTCTGGCTCGGTGACGGCGTCGCCCTGACAGACGCCGGCGAAGGCGTTTACTTCGAAGGCTTCACCAAGGAAGGCTCCGAAGCTACGTTCACCGCTGCCCGCTTCATGGCTTCACCGGAACGTGTTTCCGCCGGCCCGTACAACCTTGTTGAATTCGACCAGGCTTCCAAACAGGCCACCCTCGAAGCCAACCCGAACTACGCCGGCAACTACGAAGGCGTGAAACCCTCCATCGAAAAGATCGTCATCACCAAAGCTGAAGACGCTACCTGGGCTGACGCTCTGAAGACCGGTGCTTTCAACTTCTATGACACCATCACCGATGGTGAACAGGTCAACACCGCCATGGACATCATCGAAGATGACGCCAACAAGGAAAAACTGGGTTATGGCTTTGACTATGTCCAGTTCGACCGCCCGGGCTATGGTAAGATCATGTTCCAGTGCGACTTCGGGCCCACCCAGTTCGAAGCTGTCCGCCATGCTGTTGCTCTGCTTCTGGACCGCAATGAATTCGCCAACACCTTCTGCGCAGGCTGGGGCGGCGTTGTCAACGGCCCTTACGGCACCGCGATGTGGATGGCTCAGGAAGCTGAAGAATGGCTCGATGAGAACCTGAACAACTACGCTTACAATCCGGAAGCTGCAGTTGAAGAACTGATCGCTGACGGCTGGGTGCTCGATGCCGAAGGCAACGACTATGTTGAAGGCATCCGCTACAAGGAAGTCACCCCTGAAGAAGCCGGCGATTATGTCCACAACGTCACCCTCGCTGACGGCCGCATCCTGATGCCGCTGATCATCGAATGGTCCTCTTCCGAAGGCAACTCCGTTTCCGACCTGCTGAGCGTCATGCTCGCCAACGGTACCCAGACTGCCGAAGCCGGTATGAAGATCAACCAGAACGTTATGACCTTCTCCGAACTGCTCAACTACATGTACCGCGATGTCTCCCAGGGCGCACAGTACGGCCTGAAGACCTACGGCATGTACAACCTGGCCTCCAACTGGAGCACCCCGGTTTACGACCGCTCCTATGACTTCACACTGGATCCGGCCCTCGTTGAACAGGGTTACAACACCAACTTCATCTTCAATGAAGAACTCGACAAGCTGACCATGGACATGGTCTACGGTGTCGAAGCCGGTGATGATGAAACCTACCTCAACATCTGGGAACAGTTCATCCAGCTGTGGAACGAACTTCTGCCGGAAGTTCCGCTCTACTCCAACATCTACGTTTCCGTCTTCCCGGATTGGCTTGAAGACTACGAACAGACCTCCTACTGGTCCTTCGAAAACGCCATCGTCTACGCCAGCATCGCTGAATAAGACGAACGGTAAGTCTCAATCCATCCCTGAATGGATCATTAACAGGGGCGGGCAGTTATTGCCCGCCCCGCTTTTCAAAGGGATGTTGAACTCTGCCGTCAGGCAAACCGAAGGACGTCTGCCTGACGGGACGGTTTAACAACCTGAAGAAAACCGGATTCATTTTCGAAACAAAAACTAAAAAATGAAGGAGGTGTCTTTTGGGCAGGTATATTCTTAAACGATGCGGATACATCGTACTCGTCTTCTTTATCCTTTCCTTTCTGATGTACGCACTTTACAACCTGATCCCTTCTGACCCGGCCCGTCAGGAACTGGAGCCTATGCGCCAGGGCCTGAAAGCCGAGGAATATGAAATGCTGTACAAACAGACCCGTCAGCGGATGGGGCTGGACGATCCGCTGGTCGTCCGCTATCTACGCTGGATGGGACTGTGGAAGGATATGGACGGCACCTTCAACGGTGTCCTGGAAGGTAACTTCGGTTACTCCAACCTGTATAAGCGCAATGTGATCGAGGTCATTAAAGCCCCGATGGGGAATACGATCTTCATTAACATATTCTCCACGATCCTTTCGCTCGGGATCACGATCCCGCTCGGCATTTACTGCGCGGTCCACAAGGGAAAGCGCTTTGACAGCGCCACACAGGTGGTAACCATGCTGGGATACTCCATCCCGATCTACATCATCGCCCTGGTCTTTATGTTCTTCTTCTGCGTTTTCTGGCGGATCTTCCCGATCATGGGCACGAAAACGCCGGGGCTTACCTATGCCAACAAGTGGGAAGAGTTCGTGGATATGCTTTACCACATCGCACTGCCGGTCATCGTCATGACCTTCGGTTCGCTGGGCGGCATGACCCGCTACGTCCGCTCCTCCATGATCGATGCCCTTTCCATGGACTACATCCGCACCGCACGCGCCAAAGGTCTGAAAGAAAAGGTCGTCATCTATTCCCACGCCTGGCGCAACGCACTGCTGCCGGTGATCACATCCATTCTCGGGTGGTTCCTGAGTATCTTCTCAGGATCGGTGATCATTGAAAACACCTTCTCCCTGAACGGTATGGGCCGCCTGTACTGGCAGGGGCTGAACAATCTTGACTTTGAGCTGGTCCTGGCGCAGCAGATGTTCTACTCGATCGTTTCGCTGGTCGGCTCCCTCCTGATCGATATCAGCTACGGTCTCGTCGATCCGCGGGTACGCGTGGACAAGTAAGGAAGGAGGAGAAAGATGGCAAATAAAAAAGAATTTTTCCTGTTCCGCTGGTTCAAACGCGCGTTTCTCGGTTCCAGTCAGGAAGTTGTCGATATCATGCAGGAAGAGCAGGTGGAAACGCCGGTCAAGACCATGGCCAAGAACTTCTTTGCCAAGCGCACCGTGCGCATCGGCCTGACCGGGTTCATCCTGATTTTCCTCTTTGTCCTTATCGGCCCGCGCTACTGGGTACTGGATCTTTCCGAACAGGACTCGACACTGATCAACCTGGCGCCGTCACAGAACATGATGGATATCCCCAAGGAGATCCGCGGAAAGATCGCCGATATCGCAGCCGGACGGACTTATGGCGTCGCTGTTGACACCGACGGTCATGTCCACACCTGGGGCATCACCCGCATCACCGAAAAGATCAACATTGCCGATATCCCGGATGAAGTACAAAACGCCGACCTGGTCATGTTTGCCGCTGGCGACGACCACGTTGTCGCCATGGATTCTGACGGACAGCTGTACGTATGGGGCAACACCCGCCTGCAGCAGGGCAACTTCACCTCCGACATGAAGAAGGGGATGAAAAACAAGGATGAAAGCTGGGACATCATCCAGCTGGAGGCCTCCAACCAGTTTTCCGCAGCGCTTTCCTCCGACGGTACCCTTTACCTCTGGGGCAATTCCAACCTGGCCGACATCAAACTCCGGAAACAATATCAGGGCGAGATCGCAAAAGTCGCGCTTACCTCCAATGAATATATCTGCCTGCTCAAGGACGGAACCGTTGCCTATACCGGTTATAAGGATAAGGGTTCCGCTTTTGCCGCGATCCCGGACATTTTGAAAGAAACAAAAGTCGTGGATATCGCTTCCACCAGTTCAACGGTAGCAGCCGTGACGGAAGACGGAAACGTCATCGTCTGGGGCAACAGCAAATTCGGGGAGAAGAATGTTCCCGAGTTTTCCGCTCCGGTCAAAAAGCTTTACGGCGGCCGTTTCCACTATGTCGCCTGGCTGGAAGACGGAGAAGTCATCTCCTGGGGCTCCAACAAGTATCATCAGACGGAAGTTCCCGCTTCGATCCGAAGCGGTGCGGATATCAAGGAGATCTACACCGGCAACTTCCAGAACTATGCGGTCATGAACGACGGATCCGTTGTTACCTGGGGGCTGAAGGGATTCGTACTCGGCACAGATGGTCTCGGACGTGATATGCTGAACCGCATCGTCAACGGCGGACGTGTCACCATGACAGTCGGCGCGATCTCCGTGATCATTTCAACGATCATCGGCATCATCACCGGCGGTCTGGCGGGTTACTTCGGCGGTCATGTTGACATCATCATCATGCGTATCGAAGAGATCGTTGCAGGTCTGCCTTTCATCCCATTCGCGATGATCCTTTCCGCGGTCATCGGCTCCCGTCTGGATCCGACCCAGCGCATGTACTTGATCATGGTCGTGCTCGGCGTCCTTTCCTGGACCGGTACCTGCCGTCTGATCCGTGCCCAGATCCTGGCACAGCGCGAAATGGAATACGTCACAGCGGCCAAGGCCATGGGGATCCGCGAAGGAACGATCGTTTTCCGTCACATTCTCCCGAATGTCATGTCCCTGCTTCTGGTCTCCATGACACTGGACTTTGCGACCTGCATGCTGACGGAAAGCTCTCTGAGCTATCTGGGCTTCGGTATTCCGCTCCCGACCCCGACCTGGGGCAATCTGCTCAACGGTGCAAACAACTCCATCGTCATCCAGCAGTACTGGTGGCAGTGGGTGTTCCCCGCAGCGATTTTCGGTGTCTGCACGATCTGCATCAATATGATCGGTGACGGTCTGCGCGATGCAGTCGACCCAAAGAGCGCGGAACGATAAGGAGGTGACCAAGATGAGCACATTACTTGAACTGAAAGATCTGCATACCTTCTTTACGACAAAACGCGGCATCGTCAAGGCCGTCAACGGTGTTTCCTACAGTGTCGATGAAGGCCGTACACTCGGCGTAGTCGGTGAATCTGGCTCCGGTAAAAGCGTCTCAGCCATGAGCATCCTGCAGCTACTGGACGGCAACGGCTATATCGACTCCGGTGAGATCTGGTTCAACGGGCGGGAAATGACGAAACTCTCCACGCACGAGATCCAGAAGGTCCGCGGGAATGAGATCTCCGTGATCTTCCAGGAACCGATGACATCCCTGAACCCTGTCTTCACGGTCGACAAACAGGTTTCCGAACCGTTCATGATCCACCAGAACATGAACAAGAAGGAAGCATCCGAACACGTGATCGAAATGCTGAAGGACGTAAAGATCCCGAACCCCGAAACCGTTGCCAAACAGTATCCCCATCAGCTTTCCGGCGGGATGCGCCAGCGTGTCATGATCGCGATGGCGCTTGCCTGCCGCCCCAAGCTGCTGATCGCGGACGAGCCGACGACCGCTCTGGATGTGACCATCCAGGCACAGATCCTGAAACTGATGAATGATCTGAAGCGTGAACACGGCACATCGATCCTGTTCATCACCCATGACCTGGGCGTGATCGCCCAGATGGCTGATGATGTGGCAGTCATGTACTGCGGGCAGGTGGTTGAGATGGCTCCGGCACATACGATTTTCACCAAGTCTGTTTATTCCCACCCGTACACAGAAGGACTGATGGTTTCCATTCCGAGGCTGGATACGCCGGCACATGAACGGTTGGATGCGATCCCGGGCGCCGTCCCGCACCCGCTCGACCTGCCGAAAGGCTGCAAATTCGGTCCCCGCTGCAAGTACTGCGATGAACGCTGTATCGCAGAAGAACCTGAAATGACAGAAGTGATGCCGGGCCAGTGGGTCCGCTGCTTCCATGCAAAGAAGGAGGAGCGCCATGCAAAACTCGCAGGAAAATAAACAGAAAC
>CADBKS010000086.1 GCA_902795255.1 uncultured Chloroflexota bacterium | reverse complement strand
GAAAATATGGATCCCGATGCCGAGATCATAAAGGTCAGGGACGAGATCCTCCGGCTCCTTCCGGAGCATATCCGTTCCGATACTCCGAATCTGTGGCAGACTTTGACCGAAAAACTTCCGCCGAACCTCCTGACTTTTGTGATCCGTGCATCTGAAGCGGCGGAAAAGCTGAAGATGCCCGTTTATATCGTCGGCGGGGTCGTGCGCGACCTGCTGCTGGACCGGCCGATGATGGATCTTGATATCGTCACGGAAGGTGACGCGGCCGCGCTCGGAGAGATGCTCGTCTCATCGTTTGGCGGGAAACTCACGGTCCACCGGCAGTTTATGACTGCCAGGTGGGAACCCGGGGACGGTACGCCGCTGGATCTGATCAGCGCGCGTGCGGAGCGGTATGCTGCTCCTGCCGCGCTGCCGGAGGTCCGTCCGGGAACGATAGAAGATGATCTTCGCCGCCGGGATTTCACGCTCAATACACTCGCGGTCCGGCTTGACGGGGCTCACCGCGGTGAAGTGTTGGACCGCTGCGGGGGGATGGCTGACCTGCGCCATGGGCTGATCCGGACACTGCATGACCGTTCTTTTATTGATGATCCGACGCGGATCTTCCGTGCGGTCCGTTTTGAACAGCGTTTCGGATTCACACTGGAGGAAGACACGCTGCGGCAGCTGCGGGAGCAGTCCGGCGGGATCGCGGAGCTGACCGGTCAGCGGATCTGGCATGAATTAAGACTGTACTGTGCCGAGCCATTTCCGGAAAAAGCTTTCTCGCGGATCGCGGAGCTCGGAATTGCCGGAAAGATCAGTGAAGAACTGGTGTGGGGCCCCGAAACCGAAGCAGAATGTGTCCGCTTCCGGACAGCGCAGGCGGATCCCTGCCTGACGGAGTCAGACGGTCCGGAGCTGTGTATTGTGGCTGAGGAAGGTCCGCTGTGGGTCTGGCTGAGTTCGCTGCCGGCGGAAACAGCGGAAAAACTGGGCTGCCGGCTGCTCTTATCGAAACGGTCCCTGCAGGGGATCCGGCAGACAGCGCTGCTTCGTTCCGGCCTGGGGCAGTATATCGGGCGGCCGGCTTCTGAGGCTGCCTTTTTCCTTGACAATTTTGCGCCCGGACCGCTGATCTGCTATTTCCGCTTCTGTGCATCCGAAGCGGAAAAGACACTGATCCGGAAGTATATGGAATGCTGGCGGCATGTTGTGCCGGAACTGACCGGCGATGATGTGCTGCGATCAGGGCTCAGCGCCGGGCCTGAGATTCGGGAACTGCTGCGCTCTCTCCGTGCAGGACGGATCGACGGAACGATCCGTTCGAAAGAAGATGAATTGCTCCGGCTTCGGCAGGCGGGGCGGAAAGATCTGTGATCGAATGGCTGACGAAAACTGGCTTGATCAGGTAAATATCCGGCTGCTTCGGGAAGAAGACCTTCCGGCACTGGAATGGGATGGGGAATATACCCGCTACCGGAAGATCTATCAGGAAGTTTACAGAAATCTTGCCCGCGGCATCTCTTTCCCGTATGTCGCGGAAACTGCCGAAGACGGCATAATCGGTCAGGTTTTCCTGACACGGAAAGATCCGAATCCCGCTTATGCGGGACGGATGCGTTATTTTTTCCTGAGCTCCTTCCGGATCAAAGAGCCTTTTCGGGACCGGGGACTGGGCAACCGGCTGATGGAGATTTGTTTCCGTCAGACGCGGGAGCAGCGGCTGCGGGATATTTTCCTGAACTGTGCTTCCGATAATGTCCGGGCGCGGCATTTTTATGAAAAACACGGTTTCCGGATCGTTCGCTTTGATGAAGGGAACTGGACCTATGTGAATCACGAAGGGCTGGTCGTTTCGGAAAAGCAGTCCGCTTATCTGATGCGGCGGACCCTGCCGCGGTTTTTTCTGAAATAAGCAGCCGGAGCGGAGGATCTTATATGAACACGCTGAATTCTTTGTATCATGAACAGCTTTCGCTTTATCCGGCGGACAGGACGATCCTGACGGTCGTTGATTCCAGACTGCAGCCGAAACACTTCACCATGACTGAACTGGACGCACACATTTCACGGGCAGCCGGCTGTCTGCGTTCACTGGGCTGTGAGCACGGCGACAGGGTGCTGATCTCCCTCCGTGAATCGCTTCAGGTCATTGCTTATTTCTGGGGCGCTTTGCGGGCCGGTGCGGTTCCCTGCATCCTTTTCCCCGGCCTCGGCCCCGGCGGGCTGACGGTGCGGCTGAAGGCGGCCGGAGCCTGCTTTCTGGTGACGGACGCGGATCCTGCCAAAATGTCGGAGACAGTGGGGTTCCCGGAAAGTATGAAAAAAGTGATCCTGCTCGGAAAACCTTCCGACGGGCCGCTGTTTTACTGTCCGCATCCGGATGACAGTCAGGCGGCTGCGGAAACGGCAGCGGTCACACCGGATGATCCTGCCTTTATTGTCTTTACTTCCGGCACGACGGGTACGCCCAAACCGGTCGTTCACCGGCACGCGGCTGCGGATGCGGTCGTCCGGAGCATGCGGAATGTGCTGCATGCCTGTCCTGAAGACCTTTTCTGGTGCACGGCTCATCCGGCCTGGATCACCGGAACGGTTTACGGTGTGATCGGACCGCTGATCTGCGGGATCCCTTCCCTTCAGTATGACGGGAGCTTTCATGCGAAACGCTGGCTGCCGATCCTTCAGGACCGGAAAGTCAGTCTGTGGTATACAGCCCCGACAGCGCTGCGCGCCCTGATGAAGGAATCTCCGGCATTTTTCGCCGCTTATGACCTTTCCGGACTGAAACAGATCTACAGCATCGGGGAACCGCTTCCCGCAGGCGTTTTTAACTGGGCTTCCGAAACGTTCGGACAGCCGGTCTATGATACCTGGTTCCAGACGGAAACGGGTACGATCCGGATCGCGAACCAGCCGGGGTGCCGGATCCTGCCGGGCTGGATGGGGAAACCGGTCGATGATACGAAGCTGATCGGGCCCGAACCCGCTCAGGGAGGAAAACTCCGGCTGGAAACAGGGTTCGGCTCCATGTTCGCGTACTATTACGGGATGCCGGATGCTTCCGCGGAAAAAACCGCGGGCGGGATCTTTGAAACCGGGGATCTCGTCAGCATCAATACGGAAGGGTACCTGCATTACGAAGGTCGTGAGGATGACGTGATCAACACATCCGGACATCTGGTCGGTCCGCTGGAAGTGGAACAGGTGCTGACCGCGGATCCTGCCGTGGCGGAAGCAGCGGTCGTGGCGGAGCCGGATGAACTCAGTTACGAGGTGCCCTCGGCCTTTCTGGTCCTGAATGAAGGTTTTGAATGGAACCGCGAGCTGGAAATGGCGCTGCGTGTAGCCGTAAATAATAATGTTTCGGTTTACGCGGTCCCGAAGCATTACCGCGTCGTCAGCGAGCTTCCCCATACCATGAGCGGAAAGATCGACCGCGCGGAGCTGAGAGCCCGGCTGCATTCCGCTTCCTGAAAAAAGACAGGTTCCTGTTTCCGGGACATGCCGCAGGGTGCCGTATGCCGGAAGGTTCCGTTTTTCTGAAAAACTTTAAAAAATCGGTTATGATTAATCCAAATCTGAAATAACGGAGTTTGTGCTGTGAAATGCTTTGTTACCGGCGCCGCCGGATTTTTGGGAACGGCGCTTTCAAACAGACTGATCGAAGAAGGACATCAGGTCATTGGCCTGGATGACTGTTCCGGCGGAGAGCCGGAGCGGCTCTATCCCGAGGTCGAATTTGTCCGCAACGATCTGAACAGCAAGGAATCCCTGTGGCGTCTGCTGAAGGACGTGGACTGCATTTACCACCTCGCGGCCAAGGTGATCGTTCCGGATTCACTGCTTTATCCGGGGGAATACGAAAAGACCAATGTCGGCGGAACGGTCACGCTGCTTGAGGCGATGCATGATGTCGGGAACCGGAAGATGATATTTGCTTCATCCGGTGCGGTTTACGGAAACCAGAAGGTGATGCCGCTCCGGGAGGATATGCTCCCGCGGCCGGAATCGCCATACGCCGTCTCCAAACTTGCCGGAGAGCTGTACATTCGGACCATCGGACAGTTGTGGGGGCTGCAGGCGGTCTGTCTGCGGATCTTCAACTGTTATGGACCATGGCAGGGCTTTTCCTTCGCACATTCCCCCGTGATCCCGACCTTCCTGCGCCAGTGCGCGCTGAAGGGGACCGTGGTGATCCACGGGGACGGGACAAAGACCAGGGATTTTGTCTATGTTGATGATGTGGTGGACGCCTTTATCGCGGCCTCAAAGCTTGAAGACAGTGATGAAACGGTCATCAATATCGGCAGCGGCGTGGAAACTTCCGTAAAGGATGTGCTGGGGATCGCCCGAAAGGTGACCGGAGTGGAGCCGCAGGTCGTCCACAATCCGCGCAGGGTCGGAGGTGCCGACCGTATGTGTGCGGATCTGACGATCGCGGAGAAAAAACTGGATTATAAACCGAAGGTAATGCTCGAAGAAGGAATGCGCAGGACCTTCGAAGCGGATGAAAATCTGAAACAGTAGTGCATCCGGATATGGATCGGCTGGACTGGATCCTTGCTTTTGGTGTGACCGCAGCGATATCCGCGGCTTTCGGGCTGCTGATCCCGAAATTCGGATGGCTGATCGGTGCCGCGCTGGCAGTGTTCGCGCTGGTGCGTGCAAAGAAAAAAAGGGATGACCTGTCCGCCCGGGACGGTCGCCCGGACGATAGAAATGAGAGTGAGTAGAAATATGAGCGATAGTTTAGTTGTTGCAAAAGACATGGCAGTAGGTCTGGCCTATACGCTGTATGTTGATAATGCCGTTGAAGATTCCGCGCCGGCCTCCGATCCGCTGGAATACCTGCACGGTCATAATAACCTGATCTCCGGGCTGGAAAAAGCTCTGGAAGGGATGAAGGTCGGCGACAAAAAGAATGTCACGGTCGAACCGGAAGAAGCGTACGGCGAATATGATCCGGAAAATATCATCGTGCTGGACCGCAGCCTGTTCCCGGAAGGTTTCCCGATCGAAAAGGGACGCGTGGTCCCGCTGCAGGATGATGAAGGCAATCACCTTCACAGCTATATTCTTGAGTGGACGGACGATACGGTCACGGTCGATCTGAATCCGCCGATGGCCGGCAAGACGCTGGTTTTTGACTGCGAGATCGTTTCTATCCGCCCGGGTACGGCAGAGGAGATCGAAGAAGGTTCTCTGGATCTCGGCGGGTGTGACTGCGGCGACTGCAGTTCCTGCGGGCACAGCTGCCACTGATCATCAGATGTATAGTGCAATAAAGGCAGCTCTGCTGCCTTTATTGTTGTAGCAGCGAAAAACCGCCTGCTAATCAGGTGGAGCCGAAGAGCTTTAGCTGAAAGATAGCCGCAGTTCAGCAAGTTCGTTTACCTGAAACCCTTGGTTGTAAAACAAGTTCGTCGGCCCTGACGCAATAAACGGGGTGCCGGGGCCGACGGGTGGCCGCAAGGCCAGCCCGATCGGCCCCGGCTAAATAAACCGGGCGCGGCAAGCAGCCTATGCAAACACAGGAACAACCGGGCCGCGCCCTGCGAAGCAATCCCTTTCGATTGCCATGAAAACAGCAAAGCGTTCACTGCCATTCGCTTATAAGCGCATGCGGGTAGGCGCAGAGCAAACCACCGGCGAAGCCGGTGGTCATGATTTGTGATCGCCAATGAAAAACAATAACGTTCTGATCATCGGGGCGGGGATCGGAGGTCTGGCAGCCGGCATCCGGCTGGCGGCAGAAGGCTTCCGTGTCAGGATCGTCGAAAAAAATATGGAACCGGGCGGATGGATCCGTCCGGTCCGGATCGGTGATATTACCTGCCCGAATGCCGGAAATCTGATCACGGTTCCGGACGGGATCACCTCATTGTTCAGCTCAGCCGGCCGTTCCGCGGAAGACTATCTGACGCTTGAGGAATACTCCCCGATCCTGCGCTTTATCTTCAGGGACGGGATCGAGTATACGCTTTACCGTGAGGCGGCGGATAACCTGATGAAAAACAGCCTTTTCGGGCTCCAGGATCAGCAGGGATACGCGGCTTATGGCAAGCGCAGCGACCGTGTTCTGGACGAATACTATTCCAGATTCTTTACAAAGCCCTACCGGAGGAAGCGGAATCCTTTCGCTTCGGAGTTCGGTTTCGGTACACTGCGGCCGGGACGCAGCGGCCGGTCTGTCAGCGAGCGTCTTTTTACTTCCGAAGAACTGCGGAATGTGCATTCCTTCTGGCCGATGTTCTGCGGCGGGGCGCCTTCTGTCAGTTCCCATTTTTACCGGGTGATCCCTTCCGCGATGCAGCGCTGGGGCGTTTATACGGTGAAAGGCGGTCCGGAGGCTTTTGTCAGTGCGCTGGTGAAGCTTTTCCTTGAATGCGGCGGTGAGATCCAGTACAATGCCGAGGTCGAAGCCGTTCAGGTATATAACGGAGCGGTCACCGGTGTGCGTCTGCGGGACAACAGTGTCCGGCAGGCGGATTATGTGATCTCAGACGCGGATACGGCTTACACCTGCCGCTCCCTGATCGACTCGGACCGGCTCCGCTATCGGACTGTTGAGCAGGCAGCACTCCGGAAACCGGGGATCTCCCTGTTCATTTATCACATGGCATTCAGGACCCCGCCTGTGGAAAAAACATCCCTGCTCGGGATCAACATTCTGATGCCGCCGGATATGAAACAGTGGGAGCGGGACCTTTTTGAGGAAAAGCGTTTTCCCCAGCATCCGCTGATGTATCTGAATATTCCGCGGAAGATCTATCCCGATTCCGTTCCTGAAGAAAAAGGAGCGCTGAGCGTTTTCTGCCCGGTACCGAATCTTGACTCCGGGATCAACTGGCCGCGGGAATCCTACCACTTCCGTGACCGGATCCTCGCTGCCCTCCAGGAGCATTTTGAAAATGATCTGCGTTCGGACCTGATCGGGGAACGGTATGTCACGCCGCTTATGCTGCAGTCGTCCTTTAATAGCTATATGGGAGCGGCCTGGGGTTTTGACCCGAATCAGGAGCGGACCGAGGTCCCGCGCCTTCCGAACCAGTGCGAGGATATCGCTAATCTCTTTTTTGTGGGCAGCGGAGCGCATCCGGGCCCGTTCCTCCCCGGGGTGCTGCAGGGAGCCGAGATCGTGTACCGGCTGATCACGGACAGCCGGAAACAGGGTTAGGATCCTTTCCCGATCGGGTCCCCTGTTCTTCGGAAAAGAAAGCCGCGGCGAAGCAGCTGCGGACGCATGTCAATGCTGTATCCGGCCTCGCGGAGCTCCGCGGCAGCGGCGCAGAAAAGCGAACGCAGGCCGAAGGAACGCATCGGGGCCAGTTTTCGGCAGGCTGTCTTCCACGCTTCCATAAATTCATAGATCTCTTCTCCGCTGACCATCCGGTGAATAAAATTTTTTGTCAGCACCGGCTGGAAAAGATCCGGCTCAAACCCCATGTGGAAATTCGTGCTGAAAAGGTATCCTTCCCGGTAAACCGGGTACGGGAAGACTGCGGACCGGCGGATGACATTGGCGGTCCAGACAGAACCGAAGGGGTTGGAAGTCCCTTCCAGCAGCATCCCGCCCGGGATGAGCTGGTGCCCGAGCTGTTCCACAGGCGCTGCCCATTCGGATTCGTTATATTGCCGGAGTACATTGAAGGCGCGGATCAGACGTGCCTGTTCCCCTTCTTTCAGCGGAAGATTAAACCCCCCCAGCCGGAAAAAAGTCTTTTCATCCTCAAACGGCAGTCCTGTTTTCACACGTTCGGGATCGATCTCCACGCCGAGCACCGGCAGGTCCGGATTCTGGACGCGCAGCCGTTCGGCGGTTTCGAGTGTGGTGTACGGTTCGGCACCGAATCCGAGATCCACATATAAAGACCTTCTGCCCGCGCTGTCCCGCATTCGGATCAGCGGGCCCTCCGTGAGCAGCATAAAAATATCGGAGCGGCGGAGACGGTTGCGCGCGGTCTTTCCGCGGGTGACCTGTCCCTGCGGGCGGTACGGTGCCTGTTTTTTCATGGCCTTTATTATACGGCAGGAATCCGGATCCCTGCCGAAAGGATGAGACGCCGTTCACATGTTTTTCTCTTCATCCGGATTTCCCGGGTTTTTCGTTTAACTGGTTATAATATCATTGTACATCGTGCCGCCTTCTCCGGATGAAAGATTCCGGCCCGGGGGTAACTAACAGAAACGGAAATAAATAAATATGATGCTGTCACCTGTAGAAAAGCTCCGCAAGTTTCTTGCGCTGGAGCAGAAACGGAATTTTGACAATCGTGCTGTCACCGGCGGACTTGAAAAATTTCTGCCGATCTGGCAGAAAGAATCTTCCACAGCGGGGGTTTCTCCGGAAATCAACGAAGCTGTTACGGTTTTTCTGACGTCCTACGCGGAAAAGTCAGGCGAAGAGCGGAAGGATGCCGTGAGCGGGATCCTGGCCGTCCTGCCCCCTCCCGAACCGAGACCGGCCCGGGACGGGAACCCGCGGCAGAAACGTACGGACAGCGGGAACGCTGCGGATCCCGAAAAAAATAACGCAGCCGCGCCCGCCCGCCGTGAGCGGCCTGTTCCGGCACGCCGTGAGGAGCGTCCGGAACGGAAACACCGCCCCGAGCCGGTCATTAATCCGGAAGAGAGCCATGCGGAAAACATGGCTGATAAGCCGGAAGCACAGCCGGCTCCCGCCTCTGCTGCGGAGACCACGCCTCCGGTCCGTATTTCCCATGAACCGCATGTGAAAACTCCGGCTCCGTCGGTCAGCGAACTCCGCAAAAATTTCGGAAATCCCGCTGTCGATCCGAAGGGCCCTTCGATCGACAGCCCCGTCTCGGATATTCCGGGAATCGGTTTTTCCAACTCAAAAGCGCTGGCAAAGCAGGACGTTTATACGGTTCGGGATTTCCTTTATTACTTCCCGCGGCGGTATGATGATTATTCCGCTTTCAAGGCCATCAACAAAGTCGTTCCGGATGAGGTCGTGACGGTGATCGGCGTGGTCCGTTCGATCAGCAGCGGAAAACGCGGGCGCTATCAGGTCACGGAATGTCTGGTATCCGACAACACCGGTGTGCTCCGTGTGACCTGGTTCAACCGCACCTGGCTGGAACACCAGATCCGCACCGGAATGGGGATCGTCCTTTCCGGAAAGATCGATGTATTTCTCGGACGCCCGGTGATGAGCAACCCGGAATGGGAGCCGGTCGATCAGGAAAACATCACCACGAACCGGATCGTCCCGATCTATGCACTGAACCAGAACCTGAAACAGAATTTCCTGCGCCGGATGGTCTATAACACGGTCCGGCACTGGACCGGGCAGCTGCCGGAATTCCTGCCGGAATCCGTGCTGGAATCCGCAGATCTGCTGCCGCTGCAGCTGGCGATCTCCAATATCCATTTTCCGGAGTCTATGGAAATGCTCCGGTATGCCCGTGAGCGTCTCGCCTTCGATGAGATCTTCCTGATGCAGCTTTGTGTGCTGTCGCAGAAGCAGGAATGGGGCGGACTGCCGGGTGAAGTGCTGACCGTCAGTGATGAACAGTTTGAGACCTGGGTCTCCCGTCTTCCGTTTGAGCTGACGAACGCCCAGCGCGCGGCGCTTGCGGATATCCGCAGCGATATGGGCTCCGGGCATCCGATGAACCGTCTTGTACAGGGGGATGTCGGTTCGGGAAAGACGATCGTGGCCAGCCTGGCCGCGCTGATCGCGGTACAGAAAGACGGACAGGCCGCGATCATGGCGCCTACCGGTGTACTTGCCGAACAGCATTACCGCAATTTTCTCCGCTTCCTTGAGTCGGTCGGACCGGAAACCACGGATCTCACTGCCGATCAGGTTGAGCTGATCGTCGGTGCGACCCCTGAATCAAAAAAGCAGGAGATCCGCAGCCGTCTTGAAAACGGGGAGATCCGGGTCCTGATCGGTACACACGCACTGATCGAGGAACCGGTACGCTTCAAAAACCTGCAGCTTGCCGTGATCGATGAACAGCACCGTTTCGGTGTGGACCAGCGCGCGGCGCTGCGTTCCAAAGGCACCAACCCCCACCTTCTGGTGATGACCGCGACACCCATCCCGCGCTCCCTTTCCCTGACGATCTACGGGGATCTGGATCTGACACTGATCGATGAACTTCCTGCCGGACGGAAACCTGTCGAGACGATGGTCGTTTCGTCCGCCTGCCGTGAGCAGGTTTACAACCGGATCCGGAAGGAACTTGCTGCGGGGCATCAGGCCTTTGTGATCTATCCGCTGGTGGAAGAAGGCGATGATGAGGAAAAAGAAGGCCGTGCCGCGATCGAAGGCAGCGAATTCCTGCAGACACAGGTGTTCCCGGAGTACAAGGTGGCGCTGCTTCACGGGCGGATGAAGGGCAATGAAAAGGACGAGATCCTGGAAGCCTTCAAGAACCATGAATATGATATTCTGGTGTCAACATCCGTGATCGAAGTCGGTGTGGATGTGCCGAACGCTACCGCGATGATCATTGAAGGGGCGAACCGCTTCGGACTGGCACAGCTGCATCAGTTCCGCGGCCGTGTCGGGCGCGGTGACGCCCAGGCCTGGTGCGCTTTGATCCCCGAAAAGGATAATGATCTCGAAAACGAACGTTTGAAAGCGATGACGCAGACCAATGACGGGTTTAAACTCGCAGAGATGGATCTGGAAATGCGCGGCCCCGGTGACTTTATCGGTAAGCGTCAGTCCGGTCTGCGGGATATGAAGCTGGCCTCAATGTCCGATGTCCGTCTGATCGAAAAAGCGCGGAGTGAGGCTGAAAAACTATTTGAAAGCGATCCGGATCTCAGCCATCCGGAAAACGAGGCGCTCAAGGCACGTGTACTTGAAGCGGCTGCTGAACAGAAAAAAGGAGAAATCAGCTGAAATGAGCAGAAGAGCGATCTTCCCCGGAAGTTTTGACCCGATCCATAACGGACATATTGATATTGCGCTGCGGGCAGCGGAGATCTTTGATGAACTGATCTTCTGTGTTTACGCTACACCGCAGAAAAATATCCTCTTTTCTTTTGAGGAACGCCGGGACATGGCCGAAAAGATATTCGCGGATGTCCCGAATATCGTGGTTGCGGGGTATACCGGACTGACCGTTGATTACGCGCGGAAGGTCGGGGCAAAATGCATGGTCCGCGGACTTCGTGTGTTTTCGGATTTCGACTACGAGTTCCGGATGGCGCTTGCCAATAAAAAACTCGCTC
>CADBKS010000085.1 GCA_902795255.1 uncultured Chloroflexota bacterium | reverse complement strand
CATTTTATAGGTGCGGATCGTTCCGTCATCCTCAATGAATGAATCGATATAAGATTCCGCGAAATCAAACAGGGACCTGTCCCCGCTGAAATCCGAAAGTGAAAGCAGCGCGGTGATCATGCATCCGTCAATGTAATTCCAGTTCGCGGGCTTGCCCGTCCGGAGCTTTTCAACATTCCAGATCGTTCTTTCCGGAGTGGATTCCCGGATGAGACGCTGCACATATCCGCGGATACGGCTGTCATCGGTCTGCAGTCCTTCGATGGACAGATCCTCATGATGCGGGGAGATCACGCTTTCGCCCTCCACACCGTGGAGCGAGACATTTTCGATGCGGATATGGCGGACATTTTCCATGAAAAGCCCCATCCGGCAGCGTTTTTCAGCGAAGTTCTGCATCGCCGGGACGCCCGGTTTGGCATCCGGAGCAAAACTGACTTTCACATTTTTAAAGCAAACTTCATCGATCGGCATTTCCGGGAGGCCGTCAATATAACAGGCGGCCACTTCCGCGCCGGTACAGTCAAGGTTATAGAAATGGAAGCTGCCCAGATGCGGCGTGCGGTCATCGACCGGCAGGTGCTCTCTGGACCAGACATATTCCGTATAACGGTCCGGATCACAGCAGTTGTACCACATATTGATAACGACCGGCGTCTTGACACCATCCATGCGGATGTTATCGAAAACCACACCGCTGATATCCGAAAGCTTTCCGCGTCCTCTGCGGGTCTTGATGCGCAGCCCGCGGTCCGTCTGACGGAAATAGCACTGTTCGACCGTCAGGTTCTGAATGCCGGCACTGGATTCGCTGCCCAGCGTCACCGCTCCGTGGCCGAACTCCATCAGGCAGTTGCGGATGATATGATGGTCCGCAGGCTTCTTGAAGCGCATTCCGAGTTCCATCTTTCCGGATTTGATCGCTACGCAGTCGTCCCCGACACTGAAACGGCAGCCGATAATGTTCACACCGTCACAGGATTCCGGATCGATTGCGTCCGTGTTCGGGCTGTCTTTCGGAGCCGAGATCGAAACGTCATAAAACGAGACCCGTTCCGAGAAAAAGGGATGGAACTGCCAGGACGCGGAGTTGCAGGCATGGATCCCGTGAATGTTGATATCTTTACAGTTGCTGAAGAAAAAGAGCCGCGGGCGTGCGATTTTGAATTCATTGAATTTCGTCCAGAAGTCCCCCGCGCCGGCATTTCCGTCGACCGTACCCGGGCCGATGATCGTAATATCCTCAGCGTAAGCAGCACCCAGCAGGGACTGATACATCTCGCGGATCTCGCCTTCAAAGGCACCGAAGATCAGGTCATCGCCGCCTTCAACATCGTGGACCTCTCCGGGAATGACCTGGTAGCGGGCCCGTTCCGGTGAGCCGAGCAGCACCGCACCTTCGGCGAATTCGATCGTCATGTGGCTGCGGAGCGCCTGCGGGAAAGTCAGGTATTTTCCTTTCGGGAAGAAGAGACGGCCGCCTTCCGGCAGGAAATCAAGCGCGGCGCGGATCGCCTTTGTGTCATCGGCAACACCGTTCCCCTTCGCACCGAAATCCTTTACGTTGATGGCGAAACGTTCCGGACGGGTGCGGAAGATCATGGACTCCAGCTTCCGTCCTGTTTTTACGGTCACATTATATTCCGTATCGGACTTCAGCCCGAAAAGTGAAAAGACGTTGGCTTTTTCCCGCCGGACCCGTTCACCGTTCAGGTAAACCGTGTAGGCGGAGGGAGCGTAGTAGGGATTTTTGTTTTCCAGTTCAAAACAGGCGGAACTGGAGCTGGCAAAGAGAAGCTTGAACATAATTTATACTTTCTTTTTTGCGTCTTGTACGATCCTGATGAACAGCCGTTTCAATTCGATAAACAGCAGATCAAAACCGAGATAAAATAGTCCGAAAAGGATCGGTTCCACGCTCAGGAGCGAGGCCCCGGCTGACTGCAGGACTGAATTGATCAGATTATACAGCATAAAAACAAAGGCCAGAACGACATAGGCATAAAGGATATTCAGGAACAGACTGGATAAGCGTTTCTGCGGAAACATCATCCAGCGGTCATTTGCCCCTTCCGGCTTGGCGATAAAGCGGAGAATGTTGTTGACCAGGATATCGGTGATGACGCCCATCGCGAACCCCAGAATGAACAGCTGGTCAAGCAGGTCCCGGAAATAATTTCCCAGCGCCATGAAGAAGAAAAAGAAAACAGAACCTCCGAACCAGAATTTAACGAACAGCGCCTTTACCGGTTCACTGATCCTGAATCTTCCTCCCGAGCGGTATTTCGCCAGTTCCTCTTTGGAAACGACCGGAGAGTTCTCCTCATTGGCGGTCACCAGGTCGCTGACTGCCTGACTGTGGAGTTTGTAATAATCCTCTGCGGGCTTCCGTTCTTCAGCCGTTTTCTGATCTTTTTTCTTTCGAGCCATAATGTCCGTTTCAGCAGAAACGGGAGGTCCGCATCCGGGCCTCCCGATCCATTAATTTCTATTGAATTACCGATTTAGTCATCGCCGGCGATGTCGATCGCAGCCATACCGCCGTTATCTTCAACATCGATGGAAGTCTTGATGCTGCGGAGCGCTTTGGAATAGACCGGCAGCAGCAGAACCAGCGCAGCACCGATCAGCAGCACGATGATGTGGGCGTTCAGCGCCGCGACGGCTTTGTCGATATAAACTTCAGGAGCGATCGGGTTTTCCGCGCGTGTCAGCGCATTCGTGACCAGCCCGCGGTATTTGATATCCGCGAAGATGATGATCCCGAACATTACGAACATCAGGACGATCATCGGATAGTTCGGTTTCTTCCGGCGCGGGAAGGAGTTCGTAAAACAAACGAACGAAAGCATGGAAAGAAGCATGGTGATAAACCCGTAGAGCCCCATGCCCGGGCCCTGAATTCTGCTCGTGGTGTGGGAAATGTAGGTCAGATTCAGGGAATAGATCAGGAAGGCGATCACCAGAACGACCATCGCGATCGTCTGCGGTTTCCGCTTCAGGGAAACGATGCTCTTCCGAATAAATTCACTGAAACCGGAGCGTTTTTGTGACTGATTATTCATGCTGATTCCCTCCTTCAGATGGCATTCTGCGTGTCAACATCAAAGAAATGTTTGCGGTTGAAAGAAAGGCTGGCAATATCGCCGGCTTTGTAATTGCACCAGCCGCGCAGCTTGGCCGTGATCTTCGGGCCATTGCCTTCTTCGCCGATATAACCGTGTACCAGCGTGTTCATGCCCAGGTTCTCATTGTCAAACACCTTGACTTTGATCTCGCCGCCTTCGACGATATTTTCGGGGCGGACACCGAGAACGATCTTCTTTCCTTCATAATCGGCAAGCTTGTCCCGTTCGGCATCAGTCAGCTTGATCTGGGCCGTCTTGCCGATCAGGTAACCGTCCTCGACCTTCACATCAAAGATGTTCATCGGCGGCAGACCGATAAAGCTGGCAACAAAGAGGTTGGCCGGGGTATCATAAAGCTCCAGCGGCGTACCGATCTGCTGCACATGGCCCATGGACATGCAGACGATTCGGTCGGCAAGGGTCAGGGCTTCGGTCTGGTCATGCGTCACATACATCATGGTCGCGCCAAGCTGTTTGTGCAGCAGCATGATCTCACGCCGGGTCGCACCGCGCAGCTTCGCGTCCAGGTTGGAAAGCGGTTCGTCGAAGAGGAAGAGCTTCGGGTTGCGGACGATCGAACGGCCCATCGCCACACGCTGCCGCTGACCGCCGGAAAGCTGGTTCGGCTTCTTGTTGAGTTGTTCCGTCAGCCCGAGGATCTCCGCGGCCGCAAGGACCTTTTTATGGATGACGTTCGGATTCTCATTGCGGAGCGTCAGGGAAAAGGCCATGTTTTCATAGATCGTCATGTGGCCGTAAAGAGCGTAGTTCTGGAAAACCATCGCCATATCGCGGTCCTTTGCCGGGGCAGAAGTGATATCCCGACCGTCCAGGAGCAGCTTCCCGTTGGTGATATCTTCAAGACCGGCGACCATGCGCAGGGTCGTGGACTTACCGCAGCCGGAAGGGCCGACCAGAACGATAAACTCCCCGTCTTTCACATCCAGGTTGAAGTCAAAAACAGCCTGAACGTTATTATCATAGATCTTATCAATATGTTGTAAGCTCAGATTCGCCATGTTTCAGTCCCTCCTTCTTATGCAGCCTTTGCTTCGAGGGCGGCCATATGGGCCTGCAGCTCTTTGCTTCTCTTCACCCCGACATAAGCAGCGGCAAAACAGCTGAGTGCCGAAAGGATCAGATAAATGATGACCGTAACAAACTGACCGGTCTCCATTACATTCGTCGTCGTGCCGGCAATTGAGACCTCCGCCTGATGCGCCTGCATCGGCAGAATAAAGATCCGGACGATCTGCAGCACACCGAGACATGCCAGCACATAAGCATATCCGATTTTATAGTTCTTCACACCTTCGGAAGAAAGGAAGGCTGCCAGCATGAAAAGCAGGTTCAGGATGATCGAACCGCCGATACGGATCTGGTAATAGAAGTTTCCGACGTTGTGGTTGACATCCGATTTGTAAATATTCAGGAAATACAACACATTGAAAACGATCGCCACGATCGCAAGTGTGGAGGCAAGAGAGTTCTTTGTAAAGCGTAATCTGTCCTTGCGGATATATTCTTCTTCGTTCATGCGACTGCCCCCTTTCCGGCATTGATCAACTGTTTTTCTTCTTTCATCAGTTGGAATTTCCAAATCATATTCGCGACCAGCAGGATATTCGCGATGATCGCAAAAGCAAAGACCCAGATGTGTACGTCAAACCAGAAGGTCGATTCCGTATATAACGTATGCTGTCTTTCAGAGAATTTCTTCAGTGCTTCAAAATCCACCTGCAGGAACTGGGCCTTGAACTGAAGGATCTGAGCATGTGCCCAGACTGCCACATAGATATTTGCGGCAACATTGAGTGCAACAGCAAAAATATTGCTGATGTAATATCTCCTGCGCGAGTTGGTATTCGTCAGGAACAGGATGACCGCTATCAGGATCAGCCCGATCGCATAGTGCAGGAACTGTTTGTTGAACGGCTGCATGTCATAATAAACACGGGCCCCGTCAACACGGCTTCTGTCAAGATTGTCTTTATTGGGAATTGTGTAATACAGTGAATCATAGAGATCTGTCATGATCCCAAGCGAATAGAGAAACACGACTACACTGGCTGCCAATACAAGAAAACATACGATTTTCTGTATTTTCAATTGCTTTTTATACATAAGACCTCCATGTTGATCTTTATTCCCCAAACAATATTATCTGATAATCTTTGCAGATTCCTTTTTCAGATCATCTTTCGTGCCGGCATTCTTTCGAATGCCGGCACGTTTTTTATTCAATAACGGTTAATAGAGTGAATTATAGTAGTCCTGAATGTCTTCCCAGGCCCATTCCTTGATGCCGAGGTAGGCATCGCCGTTCCAGTTTTCAGCAACCGTCTGGGCAGCTTCTTCCGGAGAAGAGAAGCCTTCGAAAGTGAAACCGGAAACGATCACGTCAACGAGGACATTGACCTTGTCGTCGCCCTTCGCGGAGCTGAACTGGTTGATCAGGTCGGTGTAGGTGTTAATCAGATCATTATCAGCCTTGGAGGTCGGCAGGACGGTCGGCACGGAGGTGTACCACGGATTTTCGGTCAGCGCCAGTTCAGGGTGTTTGATGGTGCCGAGGCCGATGGCGGTGGAAATGTTCCCGGCGCCTTCGCGGCCGACTTCGTGCGTGCACTGATATTCAAACGCCTGGCTCTTCGCGAAGCTCAGGGTGGAACCGAGGTACATACGGGCATAGTTGGTGTAGTTGCCCTTGGCCTTGGCCCAGAGTTCTTCATAGGTCGCGTCGGCGATCACCGGCATTTCCTGGCCGTTGAACATGAAGGTCACATAGGAACCGTCTTCGTTTGTCTTGATGAAGGCATCCGGACCGTAGGACATGAGGATCATGCCTTTCGGGCTGTAAGCGAAGTCGATCAGGGAGAGCGCGGCATTCAGCTTGTCTTCGCTGCCGGCAACACCCGGAATGGAGATTCCCCAGCCGTCGGTCTTGACAGAGCGCCAGGATTCGGTGAAGCGCATGTAAACACCGTTTTCATCGGTACCGTCATACCAGCGGGCGACCGGGCACATGACAGCCATGTATTTTTCGCCTTCCTGCAGCTTGGTGGCGTTCAGGATGGTCTGGGTCTGGTTGTAGTCATAGTGCATGAAGCCGAGGTCATTTTCCAGGTAAGTGGAGGAGCTTTCAGCTTCCTTGTTGACGAAAGCTTCAGAGATCAGGCCTTCCAGGACCATGTCGTGCATGCGGGAAAGGGCTTCGTAGGTTTCGGGTTCGATGCGGGCATCGTGCAGTTCGCCTTCAGTGCCGACATACAGGTAATCCTGACGGGATTCCAGACCGCGGACACCGAAGAGGTGACCGGCGAAGCGGAACATATCCACACGGCGCTGGTTGTTGTCATCTTCACGGGTGAAGAGACCCTGGACCTTGTCGGTGCCGTTGAGGGTCTGCGGGTTGGAGACAACACAGCGGAGAAGGGCGACGAGTTCGTCGACGTCCCAGGCAGCGTTCTGGCCAACGAAGAGGTTGGAGCGTTCGGTGCCATAGTAGCCGTTGTAAGCTTCATCGATGTACTTGCGGAGCATGTTGACAGCGGCAACACCATCGATCTCACCGGCTTCGTTCATCAGAGCAACGATGTTGCCGGCGGCATCATAGTCTTTGCTGATGGTTTCAACAGCGCTGCCGTCGAGGGTGACGACATCGATGTCAACCTTGCCGGAGGTGGGCATGTAAGGCTGATAAACAGGGGCCTTGAGGGTGTTGCAGGCTTCAGCGGTGAATTCGCCTTCGCCGTCCAGCAGTTTCTGGACCCAGTCAACGCGCATCAGCGGCATACGTTCGATATCGTTCACACCATCGAAGTAGGGGCTGAAGTAGATCGCGCCGGTATCAACGTTGCCGGTGATGGACAGGCGGACGATCGGGTTGGCTTCCAGATAGGCCTTGAAGTTCGGCATCCGGTCCAGGTATTCAGCGATGTTGACGATCGCGCCGCTCTCACCGTATTCGGACAGTTTGGAAGCGGTACCGGAGAGCATATCGACCTGGTCAAGCTGTTCTTTCCAGTAATCGAATTCAGCGCTGGCGCCGTTGCCCTGGTATTTGTTTTCGAAAACAACACCGAGGACGTTCTGAACTTCGACCCATGTCGGTTTCAGATCGCCGGAATTGTAGGTCTTGCCGTCAGCGAGGGTGATGCCTTCGCCGGCAGTTTCAGCATCGAAGAACAGACCCGTCTTCGCGCTGTTGTAACCGGTAGCCATACGCAGAACAGTACCTTCCGCATAAGGCAGCTCATCCGAAGCTCCGGCTGTGCAGGCCATCACAAGCATGCAGACAGCAACCAGAAGCATAAGAATGGATTTGCTTTTACTCATAATCATTTCTCCTTTGTTTTTCTGTCCGGGAACCGATCCCGGATAAATTACGATCTAAGATTTTTGCAGTCCCCGGAGTCTTGCCCGGTTCACCGCCGCGTACGGAAATTACTCCTTGACACCGCCGACGTTCACACCCTTGGCAAAGTACTTCTGGATGAAGGGGTAAATGACAAGGATCGGAACGATGGAGCAGACGATCAGCGCGTAGATCACGGAGTCGGATGCGTAAACGGCGTTCCAGCCGGCGATGAATTCAGGATCGCGGTACTGTTCCAGCAGTTCACGGATGAACACCTGCAGCGGTTTTTCGAAGCTGTTGGAGATCATCTGGCGTGCCCAGAAGTAACCGTTCCAGCGGGAGATCGCGAAGAAAAGGGCAACGGTAGCGATGGTGGATTTGCACATCGGCAGATAGACCGTGCTGAGGACCTGAAATTCGGTCGCGCCGTCGACGATGGCCGCTTCTTCAATTTCGGAAGGAACGCCTTCGAAGGCATTGCGCAGCAGGATGATGTTCATCGCGGCCATACCCATGGCAATGACGACCAGCCATTTGTCATCCATGATCCCGATGCCGTTGAAGATCGACTTGGTCTGAAGGTAATTCAGATACTGCGGGACGATACCGGCGGAGAACCACATGGTGAAAACCAGGAAGAAGTTGAAGAACTTCCGGAAAAGCAGGCGTTTCTTGGAGAGCGCATACGCACCGAGGATCGAGTAGATCAGGGACCAGATCGTACCGTAAAGGGTGAGGAACAGCGTGTTGGAGTAGGCATTCCAGAACATGTTGTTAGAGAACATGTATTTGAAAGCTTCGAACTGGACATCCTTCGGGAGGAGGACGATCTCATTGTAGTCCACCGAATGGGCACCGCTGATGGAAGCGGAAACGGCGTATACGAAAGGATACAAACAAGCCAGTGCGAAAATCGTCAGCAGTGTATAGCTGAGGATCTTGAAAATCAGCTCGGAAGTTTCAAGTTTTCTTTTCATTGCCGGACTCCCTTCGATCAGTACAGTGACGTGTCGGCCGCTTTGCGGGCGATGGTGTTGGCACCGATCACTAGGAGCATGCCGATGACATTGTTCATCATTTCAGCGGCAGACGCGATACCCTTGGACGCGCCTTCAAGACCGTAACGGTTCGCGAATGTGGAGACCACATCAGCGGTAACGAAGGTATTGGAGTTATAAAGCAGGATCACTTTTTCATAGCCGATGTTGAGCAGGCCGCCGATACGGGTGATCAGCATGATGACGATTGTTGAAAGAATACTCGGGAGGACAACATAACGCATCTGAGCCCACTTGTTCGCACCGTCGATCTGCGCGGCTTCATAACTGGTCGGGGAAATGGCGATGATGGCAGCGAAGAAAACGATGCTGTCATACCCCGCACCTTCCCAGATGCCGGAGATCACGTAGATCGCGCGGAAAAACGCCGGATTGTTCAAAAGCCCGGCGTTGGCTACATCCCTTGGAAGCGCACCGATCGCCACAAGCAGCTGGGAAACGATACCCATGTTCGAAGTCTGAGCGCCCTGTTTCACAAGCATCACGACCAGGGAGGTCATAACGACTGTGGACATGAACTTCGGAAGATAAGTCAGGACCTGATAAAAACTGCGGGCGATGTTCGATCCGATTTCGTTGAAGAACAGTGCCAGAATGATCGGCATCGGGAACCCGAACAGCAGCCCGTAGAAGCTCAGTACGAAGGTGTTCCGCAGCGCGCGCCAGAATTCCCAGGAGATGGTGCTCTGACCGCTGAGCAGGACCTTAAAGTTGGAAAAGCCGGAAAACAACTGCTCCGAAACCGGAAGTACGTTATCCGCGACTTTGAAGCTGCCGAGCAGCTCATACATCGGGAAGTACCGCCAGAACAGGAAAACCAGCAGCATCGGCACAAGCATCAGATAAAGACGCCAGTCCTTGGCGACCATCCGCACAACATGCAGCCAATAGTGCTTCTCCACGTCATCGCGAACAGCCTGTTCAGGGTCCTCGCGATAGGTCTTCGTGGCTTCATCATAAATCAGGAAGTCTGCCACAGGTGCTTTCATTAGAATCCTCCCTTTTCTTCTTCGCTTTCCTTTTGTACACGAAGGAGATATGATATTTGGTCTTCGAACACGCCGTCAAGACGACTGGCAATCCAAACGATCACCATGGTAAACAGCCCTGAAAGGGCATCTGTTGTAATAAAGTGAAGTCCCGATTCGATCGGAGCGCCACTCAGAAAAGAAACGCATGCGCGTCCTATCTGCATAAAAAGCTGCGTGCACACCGCAAACAGCAAAGTCAGAAGTACATTTTCACGGATCCGGTCTTTGCCCCAGAGCCTGAACATCAGCAGCGAGGCCAGTCCGAAAAGGTTGCCGATCCCGTAAATCAGGAACTGCTTCGGTGAACCGCCCGCCCAGAAACAGTAGACCAGCCCGCCGAGCACCGCATGGACCGCAGCCCGGGCTCCCCAGCGCATCATCACGATCGCCGTGATTGCCGCACTTACAGAAACCGTATAAAGCTGGTCAGGGAACCACCGGATCGCCGCATTGACGATCAGCGATTCCGAAATGATGAGCATTACGGCGAACAGAAACAGATCTAAACGGCGGTACTGCTTCAAAGTCATATGACGATTCACGATGTACCTCTCTCATCCGGCAAATACAACACACAGGCAAAATGCGGACATTTTCCCGAATGATTATTTATTTTCACCTTCGAATAAGTTTTCGTACATGGTAAAAATGAGTTTCTTTATACACAAAAAAGACCTGTTATTCGTTTAAATTATCCGATTAAGCCATATAATTCAGAGATGCAGACAGCGTCTGTACAAACGGGAAAAGGAAAGGATCAGCCATGCCATATACCATAAACGTAACGCCAGAGTCCAGCCTTCAGCAGGTTTTTGACGCCGCTCCGAAAGGGGCGGAGATCCGTCTGGGTCCCGGAGAATACCGGCAAAAAGCAGTCATCCGGACTCCGGGCCTGCGTCTGACCGGCGCGGGCATGGAAAACACTTCGATCGTCTGGCAGGATCATGCGCTCAAACTCGATGAACAGGGCCGGGAGTACAACACCTTCCGCACCTGGTCGCTGGCTGTCTGTGCCGATGATGTTCATATGGAGGATCTGGCGGTCATCAATGATGCGCTCCATCCGGAGATCAAAGGGCAGGAGGTGGCACTGAGCGTGGTGGCGGACGGTTTTTCCATGAAAAACTGCCTACTGCGGTCCACGCAGGATACGCTTTTCTGCGGTCCGCTTCCGCCGGACCTGATCGTCCGCTATACCGGCTTCCACGCGCCCGAGCTGCTGCGGGGCGGACATATGCGCCAGCAGTTCACGGACTGCCGCATTGAAGGGACCGTCGATTTCATCTTCGGCTGTGGGGATACCCTGTTTGAGGACTGTGAGATCCGCTCGCTGAACGATGCCCGGAATATCGGCTATGCGGCCGCTCCGGCCCATTCATTGGATCAGCAGGACGGCTTTGTTTTCCGGAACTGCCGCTTCACCCGGGAAAAGGGTGTGGCGGACGGAAGCATCTTTCTGGCCCGCCCCTGGCGGGACCACGGTCTGGCTGTTTTTGAAAACTGCAGCTACGGTCCGCACATTTCCCCGCTCGGGTTCGATAAATGGAATGACACCGACCGGGATAAGACCGCACGCTTCCGCGAGACCCCGCCCGTTCCCGGCCGCGTCAGCTGGGTAAATCAGAGATAAAAACAGGTATCCACTGTTATAAACATGTAAGTCTCATTAAGCGCTTTGAATATAGAAATAAATTCGTCAGTTCAGGCACATTAACCGGGGGTGCCGGGGCCAACGGGTGGCCGCCAGGCCAGCCCGATCGGCCCCGGCTAACAATACCAGGCGCGGCAAGCAGCTTATGCAAACACAT
>CADBKS010000084.1 GCA_902795255.1 uncultured Chloroflexota bacterium | reverse complement strand
GCTACCCGACCGTTCAGTCCGTATGCACCGAGATCATCAACCTGCGCGCGATCATGAATCTCCCGAAGGGGACGGAGCATTTCATCAGCGATATCCACGGTGAATACGAAGGCTTCCGTCACATCCTGCGCAACGCGTCCGGATCCGTCCGGCGCAAGATCGACCAGGCGCTGGATGATTATGTATCCTCGGCCGACCGCAGGGAACTGGCAGCGCTGATCTATTATCCGGAGCTCAAGCTGAAACAGCTGAGGCGGAAAAAGGCACTGACCCGGGAATGGTATACGCTGACGCTCAAGCAGCTGGTCGCCGTCTGCCGGATCACGACCTCCAAATATACGGCGTCCAAAGTCCGCAAAATGCTCCCGCGGGATTTTGAGAGCATCATCACCGAACTTATGACGACGGGCAGCAAGGACTTCAACAAAGAAGAATACTACGGCCAGATCCTGGACGCAATCATCGACACCGAAAGCGCGGACCGCTTCATCATCGCCATCTGCCATCTGATCCAGAATTCCGTCATCGACCGGCTCCACATCGTCGGGGACATCTATGACCGCGGGGAAAGTCCGCATCTGGTGATGGACGAGCTGGAGAAACAGCGGAATGTCGACATCCAGTGGGGCAACCATGATATTTTATGGATGGGAGCCGCAGTCGGGAACACCTGCTGTATCGCCAATGCCGTGCGGATCTGCCTGCGCTACAACAACTATGACTTTCTGGAAAACGGGTACGGGATCAACATGATCCCGCTGACCCTGCTGGCACTGGATGCCTACAGGGATGACCCCTGCAGCTGTTTCATGCCGAAAGACGATGCCGGCAGCGCTTATGAAGAGCACAACCGCAGCATCATCGCCAAAATGCACAAGGCCGTCACCGTCATCCAGTTTAAGCTGGAAGGCCAGGCCATCCTGGCGCATCCCGAATACGGCATGGAAGACCGGCTGCTGCTGGATAAGATCGATCCGGACGCCGGAACCGTAAATATCGGCGGACAAAATTATCCGCTGAAAGACCGGAACTTCCCGACGGTCGATCCGGAGGACCCGTATGCGCTGACCGCCCAGGAACAGGAAGTCGTGGACGGCCTCCGCAGCTCCTTCCTCGGAAATGAAAAGCTGCAGCGCCATATCGACTTTCTTTACGAAAAGGGCTCCATGTACCGCTATTACAACCGGGTCCTCATGTTCCACGGCTGCATCCCGCTGGATGAGGACGGGAACTGCCGGACGGTGGAGATCTACGGGAAGCGGGTCAAAGCCAAAGGCCTTTTCGACTGCTGCGAAGAGCTGGTCCGTCAGGCCAGGTTCGCGAAAAAGGAGAAGGACCGGAACCGCGGTGCGGACTTTATCTGGTACCTGTGGTGCGGCCGCTCCTCACCGCTTTTCGGAAAGAACAAAATGGCCACCTTTGAGCGCTGTTTTACCGATGATGAGGAGGTCCGGCAGGAGCACTCGGATCCGTACTTCAAACTCGTCACCCGTCCCGAACTGGTGGACCGGGTCCTGAATGAATTCGGCATCACGGATCCGGAAGCCGTGATCGTCAACGGGCATATTCCCGTCAAGATCCGCAAAGGAGAGAGCCCCATCAAGGTACCGGGACGGCTGGTCCTGATCGACGGCGGCATGTCCAAAGCCTATCAGCCCGTGACCGGCATCGCCGGCTACACCCTGGTCTACAACTCCCATGAGATGCACCTCTCCGAACACGAGCCCTTCAACTCCGCCGATGAAACCGTCCGCACCAACGCCGATATGGAGTCACGGGTCATCCCCTTCAAGACCTTCACCGAACGGATCAAGATCGCCGATACCGACCAGGGCCGGGAGATCGCCGGACGGATCGCCGACCTGGAGATGCTCCTTGAAGCCTACCGCGACGGCACCCTCAAACAGCGCTCGGAGCAGTAGCACCGATCTTCTGTTCCCGATACATTCATTTGGAGAAGCCGCCGCTGATTGAAGGTGCGTCGAACCAAGGACCCCGGATGAAGAAATAAATTTGCCGTGCCATGGCACATTCATTGGGGGCGAAGCTCCTGCTTCGAATAAAATCGGGCGAAGTCCATACCTCGCGAAGCAGGGGATCAGCGGCCGGCTAAAGCCGGAGCGCCAAGCAGCGCAGTTCCTGCTCCGCATAAATCAGGCGGAGAACATACCTTACAGAGCAGGTTCTCCCTTCCGCCTGTAAAAGTCATATCCGGGCAGCTCCCAGTAAAAGCTGCGGATTTACCGATAAATAGGTCGTCTCAGGCACATTAATGGGGGTGCCGGGGCCGACGGGTGGCCGCAAGCCAGCCCGATCGGCCCCGGCTAATAAAACCAGGCGCGGCCAGCGGCTCATGCAAACACACGAACGCCCGTGCCGCGCCCTGCGAAGCAATCTCTTCCGCCTGCAGGAATCACATCAAAATGAGCACTTATATCGGCATGCACTCCCCTCCGGAATTAACGAAACAGCGGGCCGTCCTTCAGGGCGGCCCGCTGCTGTTCCCGTTTCTATGTTACGGCATGATGCCGGCGTTCGCCCAGGCATCCGTGATCGTCAGGACCAGGTCCACATCCGAATTCGGATCATAATTCATCGTGATCGCACCGGTGGGGATACTCATCAGCTCGGTCAGGAACTTAGCCGTATACGGGGTCCCCTTCCGGATCTCCAGCGAGTTGTAAGCCCCCGTGCTCCCGGTCCCGATGCTGGCGATCTTGATCCCGAACTGCTGCAGATAGGCAGCGGTCCTTTCCGCGGCGCCCGGCACCGTGGAACCGTTCATCAGGGTGATCGTCGCGCCCTCATCGACCAGACGCTGTTCCTGTGAATATTCGGCATCGGTGATCGTAGCGCCCGCCCCGAATTCATAAGCGAAGATCGAGTCGCGGGCTTCGCGGATCCGGTCCGGGATCGGGACCAGGATCTGCTGTCCGTCCACACTGGTATCATAAAGCACCTGTTCCGGCGGCGCGATGACAGCCCGCTTGATGTACCAGACATCCAGATCGACAGCCGTCCACGCCAGCTTCAGCATATCGCTCAGGCTGAGGTTGCTCTTCACCGCCTTCTGAATGCAGGCAAACAGCTGATCCGACTTGGTAGCCAGAAGCTCCGGCAGCTGCCATTTCATCTGTTCAAAGAGCGCCATGATCACGTCCTGCTGACGCTGGGCGCGCTCAAAGTCACCGCCCTCCGTATAACGGTAGCGGGCATATGCCAGGGCAGTCGCCCCGTCCAGGTCCTGCACACCGGACTGCAGGCGGACCGTGTTGCCTTCACCCAGCGGGTCGACCGTGATGTCATGCCGGACATTGATGGCCAGCTTGTCGATCGTATCAATAAAATCAATAAACCCGTAGAAGTCGATGACCGCATAATACTGGATATCGACCCCCAGGAAAAGCTCGACCGTACGCATCGCCAGCCCCGGACCGCCGCCCGGTTTGCCGTTCACACCCGGAAGATGTTCTCCTTCGCCAAGCGAATAAGCCGTATTGATGCGGCCGTACCCGTGGTCCGGGATCATCACCCAGAGGTCGCGCGGGATGGAAAGCATCCCGGCATATTTCGTTGAAGGGTCATAAGTCAGCAGCATCATGGAGTCCGAACGCGGCGTGCCGTCATTTTCGATCCAGTCGCGGTAATCCAGCCCCATCGCAAGGCAGGTGATGCGGTTCTTGCCGTCCCAGGCTTCACCTTTCTGGGTCGTCATCTGCGTCAGGTCCAGGCTGTCGCTGACATCGACCACGTCCATCACGCCGTCCCCGTCTGTGTCCGCGTTAACGGTGTTGTTCGTGGACGCGATGATCGGCGCGCCGGGCAGTTCAATGACGGTCAGCTGTTTGGCGTAACGGTTCACGATCAGAAAAGCTGCAACGCCCAGCACAAGGCCGAGCACGGCAAAGATCCCGAGGGTGACCCACTTCTTTTTGTTCAGCGCCTTCTTCTCCGCCTTCTTCGCGGCTTTAGGCGCCTTTTTATCCTTCTGCGGCTGCGGACCGTTCTGCGGCGGAATGGGGCCGGGCTGGTTCATGCCCTGCGGGTTGTAAGGTACCGGACCGCCCTGCGGCGGATACGGAAGCGGCCCCTGCTGCCGTACATTCTGATGCAGATACGGAGACTGTCCGTTCCACTGGTTCATCCCGTTCTGCTGCGGCATTCCGGGCTGATGCGGATATTGATTCTGTTCCATAGTTTTCCTTTATTCGTAAACCGGGGGGATCTGCAGGGCCTCCGGATCCGTTTTGATCCATTTCGAGCCTTCATCGATCAGCATGACGGGGATATCATCCACAATGGGGTACTTCCGTCCGCAGTCGCTGCAGATCAGCCAGCTGTCTTTGTAAGTTTCCAGTTTTCCCTTGTTTTCTTTTGCGCATGCAGGACAGCGCAGGATCTCAAGCAAATCAGGATGAAGCATACTTCCCTCCGAAAATTAACATCATTGTGCATTTTACCATGAAAGCCGGGGCTTATACGGATGAAGTGTATTCTTTCGTCTGCCTCCGGCGGGAAGTGACTCAACCGGTCCGGTTATTCTCCTGCAAGAGCTCTTTTGATATGCTCATTGCAGTCCAAAGTGAGTGCTTCGCATGGCACGGCACGGCCGTTCGTGTGTTTGCATAAGCAACCGGCCGCCCCCGGCACTCCGCTTATTGTGTCAGGGTCAACAGATTTGTTTTATACCCACAGCTTCCGGCAAGATTCCCCCGCACTTATCGGCGGATAACCTTTTCAGGGCACATCATTAAACTCACCCGTACAATGAGACGGAGTCCTTTTTGAATTATAATCAAAGCTATGTCCAAAAGAAAGTCTCCTTTTCCCAGCCGGTTCCCGATCATTATCCGTGGACTGTTCCTCGTCCTGACAGCGGCAGTTTTTGTGTCCGGCTGCCACCTGCCGGCCAAAGTCGATCCGGAAGAGGTCGTGATCCAGCCGGTGATGACCGCCACACCGACCGATGTCCCCGTCCCGACCGAAACGCCGGTCCCGACAGCGGTCCCGACCCCGACCCCCGTTCTGATCGACGCGGCGGACTATTTTCTCGGCGATACGGATCAGGAACGCTATGCCGGCTGGATCCGCAAACTTTCCGGTGATGAACCCGTCAGCATCGGCGGGCAGGAATATACCATCACCACCCGCTACTCCTACGCCATGTTCACCGGGCAGGACAACGCGAAAGCGTCCGAATATCTGCTGGAACAGCTGGCGCAGTGGGTCTCTCCGGACATGATCACCTTTGAACCCTATGAATACCGGGACGCCATGAGCGCTTACACCTGGTACAACATCATCGTGACCTTCCCGGGCACCGTCTCCCCGGATGAACAGATCCTTTACACCGCACACTATGACAGCTGCGTGGCGCTGACCGATGTTAATCCGCTGGACCTGGCTCCGGGCGCCAATGACAACGGCACCGGCGTCGCGGCCCTGCTGGAAGCCATGCCGACCTTCGCTAAAACCAGCTTTGACAAAACCGTCAAGGTGATCTTCTTCAGCGGAGAAGAAAACAGGATGCAGGGGAGCCAGGCCTATGTCGCCGCCCACAGCTCCGACAAGATCCTCGGCGTGATCAACATGGATATGTTCGGCAATGACCCGGCAGACGAGCGCTGTTTCGAGATCCATGTCGGGACCCTTCCCGACAGCGACCCGCTCGGCAGGGCCTTTGCCGCGGCCATCACGGACTATAACCTCCCGCTGACCTATGACTATTTCAACTACGTCGCCTACGAACTGGGCGACCACACCCCGTTCTGGCTTCAGGGGATCCCGGCCATGACCGCCATGGAAAACTTCACCGAAGACTCCACCCCGGGCGGCTGCGGTCCGCGTCCCTACCCGAAAAACTGGCATGCCCCGACGGATTTCATCGCGGATGTCAACGTTCCCTATGCCTTTGACATCGCGAAAGCCGGCACGATCACCGTTCTGCGGCTGGCCGGCGCCCATCCCATCAGCGTGCAGTGATGGAAAAACCGCGGACCGAAAAAAAACGAAGTTTTGATTTGCTGTTGGCCTTTCTGCTGCCGGCAGCAATTTTTTTAGTGACGCTCCTGCGGTACCGCATCGTTCCTTTCGGTGAAACAACGCTCCTTTTCAGCGACCTGGACTCCCAGTACATCGAATTCATGGCGGAATACCGCCGGGTCCTGCTCGGGCAGGGGAGCCTCTTTTACTCGTGGAATGCCGGACTCGGCATGAACTTCTTCGCCCTGACCGCCTACTATCTGGCGAGCCCCTTCAACTTTCTGCTCGTCCTTTTCACCGAAGACTGGCTGCCCCTCGCCGTCAGCCTGATCACCGTGCTCAAGCTCGGCTGTGCCGGAGCCGCTTTTGCCTTTTTCATCCGGGAGAAGTCCGGAGGGAAAAACGGGCTGCTCCCGCTTTTTGGCGCCTGCTACGCGCTGAACGCGTGGGCCGTCGGCTATGCCTTTAACATCATGTGGCTGGACGCCCTGATCTGGCTTCCGCTGCTCTGCGCCGGGACCGACGCGCTGCTGCGGGACAGCCGGCACGCCATGACAAAGCTGGTCCCGCTTTTCGCGCTTTCCTTCATCAGCCAGTTTTACATGGCCTGGATGACGGGACTTTTCTGCGCCCTGTATTTCCTCTCACAGCTCATCATCCGCAAAGCCCCGCTCCGGAAATGGATCCGGGACGGGATCCGCTTCGGCATCTGTGCGGGGACCGCGGCCGGGCTCTCCGCGTTTCTGCTCCTCCCCACCTGGTTCGTCCTGAAAAACAACATGGGGCTGGCAGGACAGGAATTTCCGCCCGCGTCCGGTGCCTTCAGCTTTCCGGCCCTTTTCGGGAAGCTCATGATCGGCAGCTTTGACGGCGTTAAAGACTGCCTGCCGCATATCTACTGCGGTCTTCCCGCCGTCATCGGGCTGTGCCTCTATTTCACCCGCCGGGGCATCCCGCGCCGGGAAAAAATCACGGCCGCACTGGCCGGTGCGGCACTGCTTTTCAGTTTCTGGTTCCGTCCGCTCGATTTCATCTGGCATGCCATGGACCATCCGAGCTGGTTCCCGTACCGCTATGCCTTCCTGTTCCCCTTCTTCGCGCTCAGCTGCGCGTACCGCGGAATGTCCGGAACAGGCCGGGACCGCGCATGGGCCCTGTGCTGTCTGATTCCGCTCCTGCTGACCGGAGCGGCGCTCCTCAGCGGGAACCGTCCGGACCTGCCGGTGCTGCTGGCCGGGATCTGTTTTCCGGCAGCCTACGCCCTCAGCGGCGCCCTGCTTTCCGGCAGGAAACGCGGTGCCGTGCTGACGGCCGTCTGTGCCGCCGAACTGCTGGTGAACTGTTTGCTGACCATCGGCACCTTTGCCGGACGGTACACACAACTTGCCGATTACCGGTCCTTTCATGAGCGGTACCGCAGTCTGACGGAAGCCGTCAGGCCGGCGGGCACGGACTTTTACCGGATGGAAAAGACCGCCCTGCGAAATTACAACGACCCGCTCGGGATCGGCTTCCCGGGCGTCTCCCACTTCAGCTCCACCGCCAGCACCCGCCAGGCGGAGTTCCTCAAACGACTCGGGTTCAACTGCTACGCGACCTGGTGCACCTACCAGGGCGCGACCGAAGTCTCCGACGCGCTGCTCCGCATCCGCTATGAGTTTGCCGAACGCGGAAAAACAGGGAACACCGCCGCAGGGCCTGAAACATGGGAACACACAGCCGTCTTCCCGCTGTTCTTCTTCGCGGAGGACAGCTTTGCCCGCTATGATTTCTTCGGCAGCGGAACGACCGCGGTCCCCCTGCAGAACGACCTGCTCCGGCTGCTGGAAGGTCCGGACGCCGAAGACCGGTTTCAGCCGCTCCCGGTCGAAACCGTCCGGCTCGTCAATCTGGAGCAAGGGGATGACGGCATCTTCCGCCGGATCGAACCTGCGGGTGAAGCCCGGATCGACCTCGAAGTCCGGACTGCCCCGGATCGGTCCTCGTACCTGTTCATCTCCGAGGCCAGCCTGAACTATAACGTAACCGTCAATGGGACTCCGGTCATCAGCGCCGCCCGCGATTACGCGCCCTTCCCGATCTGTCTGGATCCGTACGCACCGGAAGGCGGCACCGTACAGGTCAGCGTGGAAACCGTGACCGGCACCATCGAAGGCGAATTCCTTGCCTGGGAGCTGGATCCCGAACAGCTGAACGCCCTCGCCGAAAGGCTCCGTTCCGAAGCCCCGGAAGCCGAAATGACCGGGCCCGTATCCTTCCGGATCCGGACCGAAGCGTCCGATACGGACCAGCTCATCGTTTCCTCCATTCCCTTTGATGCCGGCTGGAGCGTGACCGCGGAAGGGAAGACGCTGCCCCTGAAAGCGGTCCATGAAAGCGTGCTGGGGTTCATCCTGCCCGCGGGCAGCCAAACAGCGGAGATCCGCTTCCGCCCCTACGGCTGGAATTACGGCCTCATCCTGACCGCAGCCGCAGTCCTGATATGGCTCGCGGCCGGCCTTTGGGAAACAAGGAACCGCAAATGACGCGCCTGTCCCGCGCAGGACAGGCACGGTGAACACACCGCATGAAGCGCATACAGATCCGCCGCGATGCTGCATGACTTGTCACTTGCCACTTGTCACTTGCCGCTGCCAAAGCCCCTCATCCATTTACACCGTTCCCCGTCTTAAGCCGTATAATAGGAAGAATGGTCCTCCTCATCAGCATTATCCTCCTGATCCTTTCCCTGCTCGGCTGCATGGTCCTGCACGCGGACCTTGTATACGGCCTGCTGATCGGCATGATCGTCTTCATGGCCGCCGCGGTCCGTTCCGGATTTCCGCTGAAAGAGGTCCTGCGCATGATGCTGAACGGCATCAGTGAATCCTTCATCGTCGTCGGCGTGCTGCTGATCATCGGCGCCATGACCGGCGTCTGGCGCGGGTGCGGCACCATTCAGCTGCTGGTCCTTTACGGGACAGAGCTCATCCACCCGAAACTGTTCATTCTCTTCGCCTTTCTGCTGCCGGCGGCGGTCTCCTACCTGATCGGCACCAGCTTCGGCACCTCGGCGACCATCGGGATCGTTATGGTGACGCTCTGCTCCGTCAGCGGGGCGGACCCCGTACTCACCGCCGGCGCGGTCATGTCCGGGATCTTTTTCGGCGACCGGGCCTCCCCGGCCTCCTCCTGCGCGCACCTGAACGCTTACCTCACCGGGACAGAGATCTACGGCAACGTCCGGGCCATGCTCAAAGACTGCCTGCCCGCGCTGCTGATCACCGCCGTCCTTTATACCGGGATCTCCTTCAGCCATCCAGTCCGGGAGGTCGACATCCGGATCCTGGACAGCATGCGGACGCAATACACCATCACCCCGCTGCTTCTGCTGCCAGCGCTCATCATCCTGGCAGCCCCGCTGCTGCGGATCAGGATCAAACCCGCGATGGGGCTGAGCATCCTCTGTGCCTCCGTGCTGGCGCTGATCCTGCAGAAAATGCCGCTGCCGGAACTGCTCCGCACCGCCGTTCTGGGATATGAGGCCAAAGGCGAACTTGCCGCGCTCCTCAGCGGCGGCGGGATCCGCTCCATGGCCCATGCCTGCGTCATGATCGTCATCTCGGCCACCTACTCCGGCATCTTCAACGGGACCGGGATGCTTTCGGCCGCGGAAGCTCCGCTCGAAAAGCTTTCCGAAAAGACCTCGCTGCTGATGATGACCGCACTGACCGGGATCCCGATGATCATGTTTTCCTGCAACCAGACCCTGGCGCTCATGCTGCAGGTCCCGCTGATCCGCCCGGTTTACAAAAAAGCAGGCAAAAGCAATGAAGAAATGATGCTGGACGTGGCCGATACCACCGTTCTCTTCTCCGCGCTCGTCCCCTGGTGCCTCGCCTGTTCGATGCCCCTCGAAGTGCTCGGCGCCACCCCCGCATGTCTGCCGTTCGCCTTCTTCCTGTATCTGCCGTTTGTGGTGAGATTCAGCCGGCAGCAGGCAGCAGGCAGCCGGCAGTGAACGGATCCGCCCCGCAGCGCACCTCCTATAAAAGGTAACCGCTTTTATATGCGGGTGAGTCTCATTAAGAGCCGCGGATGTATAAATAAATCTGTCGTCTCAGGCACATTAACTGGGGGGCGAAGCTCCTGCTTCGAATACAATCGGGCGAAGCCCATACCTTGCGAAGCAGGGGGGCAACGGGCGGCTTTAGCCGGCCCGTGCCCCCGGCTAAACAAACCGGGCGCGGCAAGCAGCCTATGCAAACACACGAGCGATCGGGCCGCGCCTTGCAGCGCAGCTCCTGCACCGCATCATGGAAGGTGTGGGCACAGCCCACCCCTTACGGTGCAGGGTACTCACTTTCGACTGCCATGTGCTTATCGAAGTGAGCTCTTATAGTAGAAAATAAAATGACTCAGATCACGCTTCCATTCTCCATGTCCTTTTGGCAGCTTGCCTGCCTCTGCGCCATCGCTTTCACCGCCGGCTTTATTGACGCCATCGCCGGAGGCGGCGGACTCATCCAGCTGCCCGGCATCATGGCTTTTCTTCCGGGAGTCCCGGCCGTGACCCTGCTTGCCGTCAACAAGACCTCCTCCATGTGCGGCACCATCACCGCGGTGATCGAATATGCCCGCAAGGGACTCATCGACTTCCGCCGGATGTGGAAGAGCGCGCTGCTGGCTTTCTGCACGTCCGCGCTGGGTGCCTGGACCGCCAAACGCGTCCCCAATGAGCTGCTCAAACCGCTGATCATCATCCTGGTGGCCTTTCTGATCGTCTTCACCCTCTTCAAAAAGGACTTCGGACAGCGGGAAACGCCTTCCCGCTTCACGCCCGCACAGCAGACGATCCTCGGTCTGCTGCTCGGACTGGTGATCGGCTTTTATGACGGTTTCTTCGGTCCGGGGACCGGGAACTTCCTCATCATGGGGCTGATCTTCATCTACGGGATGAACTTCCTGCATGCGTCCGCCGACACAAAGACCATCAACGCCATGACCAACATTTCCGCCTTCATCATGTACACCTCCATGGGGATCGGAAATATTCCGCTCGGTGTGACCATGGGGCTCTTTAACATGGCCGGTGCCCGGCTCGGCGTCAGGATGGCGGTCCTGAAAGGCAGCCGCTTCATCCGCGTCCTTTTTATCGTCATGTCCTGCGGCCTGCTCATCAAACAGATCGCGGATCTGTTTTAACACCGGCGCATCCAAATCAACATGCGCTTGCAAGCGCATGTCAGTGAATGCTTTGCAGTGAACACGGCAATCGGAAGGGAGTAACCTGCACCGTAAGGGGTGGGCTGTGCCCACACCTTCCATGATGCGGTGCAGGAGCTGCGCTGCAAGGCGCGGCCCGGTTGCTCGTGTGTTTGCATAAGTAATCTGCCGCGCCTGGTTTATTTAGCCGGGGCCGATCGGGCTGACCTGTCGGCAGCCCAACACCTGCTCCGTAAGGTACGGGCTTCGCCCGATTTTTATGCGGAGCAGGAGCTTCGCCCCGTCGGCCCCCTGCTTCGCAAGGTACGGG
>CADBKS010000083.1 GCA_902795255.1 uncultured Chloroflexota bacterium | reverse complement strand
GATAGCAGCAATAACAATAGCAAATAAACCCAAAATAATAACACCCAAAAATATCAATATTGCAATAATGCATCCGTGCAGTTTCTTCTTTTTCTTCTTCTTTTTTGGTGGGTCCTGTCGGACCGGATCCGGCTGCGGCGGCACATCCACCACATCATACAGAGCGGGAATTGGCTGAGGCTGATATTGTACCGGCGTCTGCTGATATGGCTGCTGCTGATACGGCACCGGATACGGACAGCCGTAACCACAATGAGGACACCAGGGCGTTCCATCTGGAGCTTGAAATCCACAGCGCGGACAGGTAATCACACGAGTTTCCTTTCAAGACCGACACAAACACCATATAAATTCAGCTGCTGCTCATTCGGATTGTTGTATTGCATCGGCTGATATTCCGGATTGCACGGGACTAAAGTCACGCTGTCGCCGGTTTGCTGATAACGCTTGACGGTATAGCCGTTGAGTACAGGATCATAGGCAACGATGATATTGCCATTGACTGCATAGGTTTGCCGATGCACTACCAGAACATCACCGGCCATCAGCAGCGGGGCCATGCTATCGCCATCGACCTGAAGCAATACGCATTCTTTAGCCGGTCTGCCTGCCAGAAGACGAGCCTGCACTGTTTTGCTGTCATCCCATGCGTCTTCATTCAGGATGTCAAAGGGACCCGCGGCAATAACTCCAACTATAGGCAGAGATATAGATGCCTGCTCAGTATGGAGAGGCTTACCCATAAGCTCATCAAGACTGACCCCGAAATACTCGGCAATCATCATGACTTTGTCCACAGCAGGAACCGCTTCCCCTCTCTTCCACTTCATGACAGCCGTGTCGCTGACACCCAGAATTTTTCCGAGCTTGACGTTACTTATGTCATTTTCCTTCATGAGGTTCGTCAGATTTTCAACGAATACCATAATCTACCTCTCACTTAAAACAGATTGAAGGCTTGACCTCTCACTTAAGTTGGAGTATATTAAATACCGTACGAATCAAACATGATTCATACGCAAAAACGACACCAAGAGCGCATGAAAAATGCACTCCAATAACTTTTTCCAAATCCAATTGTATTTGAAATGTGCTCTGGTGTCAATATGCAAAAGTGAGGAGGCCATGGAAGCACAGAAAACGATATTCACGCCACGCGAAGCCGCAGAGTACTTAGGTGTCAGCTACCGCATGATTCTGAAATGGATCGATGATGAAGAGCTGAAATGCTACCGGATCGACAAGAAAAACACGATCCGCATTGATTCCGACCAGATCCGTGAGTTTTTAAAAAACCATGAAACAGGAAAGGTCTCAGCATGATCGATTTGAACCGAAAACCTAAGGCCGAACCGGAAGAACCGCTCGGTATTGTGATTCTGGGCAGTCTGCCCTTTGCGTTGATGATTGTCTGGGGCGTTCTGCATGCTCTCTGATACCGAGCGCAAACAATATGTGTATTTTGGCGGGAAACAGGTCGAATTCCTGAAACAAGCCACAATTTTCGGCAAGCCATATTATGACATCGTGATCAACGGCATCAGAAAAACCGTACCGGCGTCAATGTGTTCTGCCGAACCGAAACAAGAAAACAAAAAACTGAAAGGAAATAAGTAATGTCAAATATCAACCCGAATGCAAATGTAATGGACCCGTGGGAAGCCGCGGGAACCGAATATGTGCCGGTTTATGAGTATTACGGTCAGGTACAGTTGACACCTGTCTGGATGGTCTTCCCCGGTGAAAAAGGCAGCGGACAGCGTCCGGTCGTTTATAACCCGCAGGCTCATGCCGGCAAGCGCCCATTCCTGCAGATCGAGGCCCGTCTGAACGTCATTCCGGACCAGCCGCTCAGCTATGCAATGGAAATGAAATGGACGAACTTTGACCAGGACTGGAACAAGATCACCATGCCGAGCATCCGCGCACTGGGATTCATCCGCGAGGATAATAAGTGCGACACAAAGCGCTTCAATGGTCAGTGGGTTAAGCTGGAATCTGTAGAAGGTTTTCGCCAGAATAAAACCAATCCAGAAAAAGGAAATTACAAGACGTGGAAATTCACCGCGGTTTATGCGGATCGCGAGGCATGCCGAAATGCTTATCTTACTCAGCATCCGGACAGCAGCACTGCAGCTACCGCAACACCAGCCCAGTCAACGATCGTTCCGAATAAAGTCGCGCTGCAGTTCATTGAAACGACGATCAACGAAGCGTATAAAAGCGGCGCTTCGTATGAAGATGTGGTCGAAAAGGTTCGCACTTTCATCGAAACTAATGCCAGCGCCTGTGTCGGGCTGACGGTTGACAGTCCCGAAGTCCGTGAACTGTTGGATCAAACCCCATTCTAAGGCGACAGAGATGAAAAAGAAGGATCCAAGTAACTGTGAAATCATCCGAATGTACGGAATCATCGGTGAACGAATCGGTACAGGCGACGGGAAAAGGCAAACATTAGAGCTTAATCTTTTGCGCTGGAATGGAGACCGGCCTGTGTTCGATCTCCGCTGGTGGGCTGATGCACAGCCGCTTTACGGGCTTTCCTTTACGGAAAAAAGCCTGGCTGAACTAGGTGATTTGATCGGAGAAGTTTTTGCTCCGGAAAGCTAAGAGGAAAGATGAAACCAAGATATTACATTCAGCGGAATGAACATTATCCGGAATCTGATTTGTGGGTCGAAATGGAACAGGTGGGCACAGAACATCCGAAATTCCATATATACGGAAATTACAAAGGCCATCCGATGAAAATGCTTACGATGAGCGTTCCGACTGCAAACCGTCTGGCAGTTGTTGTGAGGAACTTCAATAGCAAGATCCTCGATGTCAGACCGGATTGGAAAGCCGGTGCCGATCAAAAAGAAACGGAACAGCCCTCAGATACTAAGCGATTTGCCTCGCTTATTATTGGATAAGCCCTCTGACAATAGGCTTTGGAGAGAGAATGATCAAATCCATCATTATCGACAGCCGGGAACCAAAATGGGTACAGAAATTAGCATTCTGCGGCGCAAAAAAGGCGATTCTCGAGATGGAATTTGGCGACCTGTGGATCACCTGCGACGATGGTCAAACATTGGTGATCGAACGGAAAGAGCCGGAAGATTTTATCGGATCGATGATATCCAACCGGCTCATCCGGCAAGCTACAGGTTTGGCAAATCTGCGAAACAGCGGATTATGGCCTTATGTGATGATCATGGGAGAGCTCAATCCGGGCCCGAACGGCAGGACATGGGTAAACGGAGATCTTCGGGATGTCCAATACACCGCGATTCAGGGATTTTTGCTCAGTATTCAGGAGCTCGGCGTTTTTACGGTTTTTGCGAAAAACAGCAAAGATCTTGAGGATGCCTGTATCCGGTTGTCGAACAGAGACCGAACTGACATTATGAAGCTTCCCGCTGTAAAGCGGATCGGTAAAAAGCTGGACGGATCCGAAGAGTTTTTGTCAGGACTACCGGGCATTTCCACGGAGCTGTCCGCCCTGGTCATGAAAGAAGCCGGGACTGCTGCACATGCTCTGGAAATGATGACGACGGGCGAATATCTGCCGAAAGTCGGAACTAAAAAGCGCGAACAGATCAGAAAAGTCTTGGGACTCAGTAATGAGGAAATCATCCAAGTCACAAAACCTAACGAAATAAAAAAGGCGCATAAAGCGCCAGCTGATTGATTGAAAGGAAAATAAACATGTCTAACGAAATTGTACCACAAAAAGCAGGAGCGCTAATGCAGCACCGCGATGTTACTTTATCGGTAACAGAAACCGCGATCCAGCTCGGAAAAATCGCATGGGCATCCGGGATCTGCCGGGCAAAATCTGAAGAAGCCGCTGCAATGATCATGCTGAAAGGATATGAGCTTGGCTTCCCGATGACCGCAAGCTTTGATTTCATCGAAGTGATCGAAAATCGTGTCGGGTTGAAACCTATGGGAGCGCTTGCGCTGATGCGGGCGCATCCGGAGATCGTCAAGAGCTGCAAGTTCACCGATTTGACTGACAGTAAAGGGAACTTTACCGGAACGGAGTGCGAAATCATTCGCTGGGAAAACGGTGAGGCTGTTTCTTATAAACAGCAGTTCACGCTGGATGAAGCGAAAACCGCCGGATTGCTGAAACCGGCAAGCAACTGGGAAAAGTATCCGCGGAATATGTGCCGCTGGCGTGCTCTCGGCTTCTGCGCTGATGTTGCCGTTCCAGACCTGATGGCCGGCATGACCGGGCTATTGAAAATGCCGGAAGAAATAACTGACGCCAGGTCTTTTGCACAAGGCGATGAACCGCTTGTGATCGAAGCGACACCGGTAACCGAATCCATGGAAGCGCCAAAGGACGAAATGACACTATCGGAACTTCTGGCACGGTTTGACCCTACGCAGATTTTGGCCATAAATAACGGTATTATGCCACGGACTAATGCAGAATGCGCGGAAATCGCAAAGAAGCTGGAGGGAGAAGGAAAATGAGCAGCGCGGACTTCGTCTCTCCGATGTTTATCACGGAACATTTGAATAACATTATCAAGGACTCGAACATTCACATCATGGCATGTATTGACGAACCGCAAGAAAATGGATCTCATAATACAGCCATCATTACAATCGGCGGGAAAGGTTCTGTAAAAGGTGCGGAAGTCTTCGCAATGTGGGAACTGCTTACCGCAAAAACAATCGAAGGAATATGCGAACAAAACCCAGACCATTCCGATATGGTAAAAGCTATTTTCTTCAAAAGGTTCTTGAATGCGCTCTCGGATCCTAAAGAGATCGTAAAGTAAAGGCAGCCTGTGATGATTCCCATTGAACACCTATCATACAGTTCGATCAGTTCCTATCTGACCTGCGGGAAGGCCTGGAAATACCGTTATATCGATAAGATCCAGATGCCTTCCAGCCTGACATTGGTCACCGGCAGTACGGTCCATGACGCAGTTGAAGAACTGATTGAAAAACGTACGCTCGGTATTTTTGACACGGACATTACCGATTTTGCCGCACAGCGCTTCCGTGAGCGACTTTGTCAGGCTGAGATAGACGAGAATACCCCTGAAGCGGAAAACGCTAAAAATGACGTTCTGCGGCTTGTTTCCGACCCGTATATACTGAGCGAAATCAAAAACATCACGGCAAAGGTCGATGACAACGGCCCGATGATCGAGCGGAAAGTCACGCTGGAAGTTCCGGAGGTGGATGTACCGATCATCGGTTACATCGACATCATCCTTTCCAATGGAACACCGGCAGATTTCAAGACATCCTCAAAAAGCTGGACACAGGAACGCGCGGAAGCCGAATTGCAGCCGGTCTTTTACCTGGGCGCGATGGGACAATGCAGGATGCCGGTAAACTGGGACTTTTGTCATCTGGTCATGGTGAAAACAAAGAAGCCGAAGTTTCAGATGCTGCGGCATCATCACGAACCGGCTGAAGTCTTTAAATTGTTCCGGCAGATCCAGGACGTCTGGCAGTCGATGAACGCCGGGATCTTCATGCCCGCGGCACCGGGAAGCTGGAAATGCAGCCCGAAGTGGTGTGATTACTGGGCAATGTGTCAGGGAGCGTGAAATGGCAAGAAAACGGAAACCGGCATATCTCAAAATTCTTGAAGGGATGAACGCCTGCTACGGCGGGCTGGATGAGCGCGACTGCAGCCGATGCCCGTACGACAAATACAACGACTCCGGCTATTTCGACGAAGGCGGCGCAGGCTGCATGCTGAAGCTGAATGAGGATGCTAAGAAATGGGCGGAGTCCATGTCGATGTTCTGCAATTGCAGAGACTGCATGTGCTACAAAGCGGAAAAAGACCCGGCAACGTGGAAAGATGCGGATCACGGACATTGTTCCATCTGGAACTGTGACGTGATGGAAACGGAGTTCTGCTCACGGGGAGCGATGCGCGATGATTGATGATAAAGCCATCATGATCAAAGGCGAACTGCATTATTACATGCCGCATCGCTTCCCGGACGGGAATTCCGCAGCCTGCTGGCGGTGCCGGTACTTTGTCCAGGATGAAAAGACAAAGGACCCGCGGATGTCAACGGGTGAATGCCACAGCGCCGCCCATCAAACCGAACGCGGCTACAGCCACCGGAATAGCGGATGGGACAGGACCGCCGACATCTTCGGATGCAAGTGGTGGTTCCCCATCGAAAAGCAGGAAGGAGAAAATTATGCGCTCAGTATCGAATGCGAAAAAGTGTGAAATCATTACTGCCGCCGGTGGGTATAAGATCGTCACGCCATACCTGCAAAGCTTCGTGGATGAACTCAAAGCGTCAGTTCCCGCATCGCAGCGATCTTACAGCAAAAATGATCATTGCTGGAATGTATCCGCTCAGTATGGGAGGGCCATCGTGGCGCTGATCGCAAAATGCTTCGGGCAATATATTGATGTGCCGCCGATCGGCGCTGCTGCATCGGTCAGCCGGATACTTGAGATCCTTTATATCGGCCAGTGCAAACAGCGCGGCGGCGGTGAATGTTCAGCCTTCGGATGGTCTCAGCTGCCGGGCGAACTGATTCCTGGCTGGAATGTGATCTTTCCGGAAAAGGTGCTGCGTGCCTGGTTCGAACCCGATTTCGGCGGACCGGAACGGTTGTCATCAACGACATATTATCAAACGCTCGGTATTCAAATGACGGCAAAATCTGACGAAATCAAAAGCGCATACCGGCGCATGGTCCGTCAGTGGCATCCGGATGTCTGCAAGGAACCGGATGCGGCTGAAGTGTTCATGAAGATCCAAAAGGCATTTGAGATCCTGTCGAACCAAAAAATGCGCAGCCGGTATGATGCCGGTCTGAAGCTGGAACAGGCAGCGGGAAAAACTGACAAACCGTCAAAACCGTCAGTCTCCGAATACCGGGCGCCTTTACGCTGCGGGCTGATCCTGGCCGATTGTACGGAGCTTGGGAACCGGCTGACGGTCCAGAAAATCAAAGCCTGGCAGGACATTGTCAGCCCGGCCGGGAAGGTCCTTGTAACCAGCTGGCCAATGGGCGCGAATGAACCATCTCTTACCTGGAATTAGGTGAAATATGAAATTTGAAATAACAAAAGGATCTATCAGTGATCTAATGCAGCGGGAAGACGTTTCCCTGGCTGAAAGCTTCCTCTCATGCGATTGCGTTGTGCTGTTTGATGTGTCCGGTTCGATGTCGAACGATGACGGGACCGGGAAAAGTCGCTTCGACCGCGGATGTGAGCAACTGCGGGAGCTGCAGGCCTCCATGCCGGGAAAAATTGCCGTTGTGCAGTTTGCAGATAGAGTTCAGTTCATGCCAGGCGGTGTTCCGGTTATGGATTTGTGCGGTTATGGTACCGATTTGGCGGATGGACTGCGGTTCATCCGAATGGCGGATGTCCCGGATATGCGGTTTGTAGTGATCAGCGATGGCTCACCGGACAGTGAATCGATGGCGCTGGCAGAGGCGAAGCGTTTCGACAATAAGATCGATACCGTATATATCGGCAAAGAAGACGGTTTCGGGAAAGATTTCTTATATAAATTAGCCTCAGTGTCCGGCGGATCCGCGATGCAAAGCGCTGCAGAAAACATAAAACAGGACATTGTTTATCTGTTGAACAGCGGAAATTAATAATAAATTGGCAGTCGGTCATGTGGCCAAGTAGTCATCCGCAGACCGGCTGCTGATTTTCTACCAAATGAAAGGAGGAGAATTGAGCCTCTTTGAAGATGAGTTAAGAAAATACGCGCCAGGTATGCCAGTGAGAAGCATCCAAACGCTAGAAGCCGAATATGGATCCTGTCCGGGATTCTGCACCGGTCTCGACGTCTTCGCGCGTGTGCTTCTGACAGATCAGCTGCCGAAGCAAATACCGGCATTTGGGGAGCCGTGGAAAAGCATCTATTCCGATACTGTGCGGATCTTCCAGAGCGGCGGCGGAACGATCACGATTGCCGATGCTCAAAATGACGCGATCGCATTATCAGGAAGGCCCACAACCGCGCTGAATGATGCTATCACAAAACGGATGACAGCTATTGCCCAGGCGATGGCTGTAAAAGGCAACAAGAAAACCTCAGATGACTACAAGACAGAGCTCAGTATTTTGGGATATGACGTCAGACTGAATTTAGCGGGGAACAAAATCGAAGTAAACGGTGAGCTGCTTACTGACTTCATTTATGCCAATATCCGGAACGATATGAAAGACGCCGGATTCTCGAAATCAGAGATCATCGAAGACTGCGTGATGGCTACCGCAAAGGAAAACGAATTTCACCCGGTATTGGAATATTTGGAAAAGCTGAAATGGGACGGGCAGCCGCACATTCAGAAGCTTGCCGGTTACGTTCAGGCAATCAATGAACCGATCTGGCCGGTACTGCTGCGGAAATGGCTGATTGGTGCGATCATGCGGGCACTGGATGGAAAACAGAATCCGATGCTGGTTCTGGATGGACCGCAAGGCTGCGGAAAGTCGCTGTTTTCAAAATGGCTGTGTCCGGACAGAAAATACTTTCGGGAAGGTCCCATCGATCCGGACAGCCGTGATGACAAAATCGCAGCTGCGGAAGTCTGGATCTGGGAAGTCGCTGAATTAGGGTCCACGACCAGGCGTTCCGATGTGGACGCGCTGAAGAACTTTTTGACAACCGAAACATTTACAGCACGCGCACCATATGGCCGAAGCAATTTGCAGTACAAAGCCATGGCGTCATACATCGGAACAATCAACGACATTGCCGGCTTTTTGAACGACAGCACCGGTGCCCGCCGGTATTGGGTGATGGGCATCGATGGGATCAATTGGAAGTATGCGGAAGAGCTTAGTATTGATGATGTTTGGGCTGAGGCTTATGCGGCATACAAAGCCGGGGAAACAAACGAACTGACCGAAGATCAGCGAGAGACCGTTGAGGCAATCGACAAAGAATATCAGGTGATCAACAGCGTTGAAGAAATCATCAAAGACTGTTTTTTTCTGGATCCAGACGGACCGAACAGCTCCACCTTTACCAGTTTTAAAGACATCCGGTCGGTACTCCGAGATCCTACCCGGGGCAACCTTTCCGCAGCGGAAGCGTCTGACCGGAAGATCTCCGAAGCGCTGAAAACACTGGGACTGCGAAAAGCAGAAAGACGTATTGTCTCAACCGGTATTGGCGTAAGCCAGTCCGTGCATGTGAAAGGGTATCTAGGCATTTGGGTAAAGTAGTTTTTAATCCACCGATCGTCCACCGATCATCCACCGTTCTAAAATCTGAAAAAATTTTAGAACATTGCTATTTTACTCTTATTTATTAATACTTAATCCACTTAATCCACCAATCCACCAATGAGATGGGATATAGGGGAAGAATTAAATTATAGGGTAAGGCCATTAATATTCGGTGACAACGGTGGACGGTGGATTTTACGAGTAAATTCGCAGAAAAGCAGGTTTTGAACCGTGGATTAATCGGGGGACAATCCACCGAACAAAAAAAAAGAGAGCAAGCAATGACAGAACAATTAGAAACAGCATTATGGTGGAAACGCCGCGGGATCGCAACCATCCCGATCAAGTATAGCAGTAAGCAGCCGCTTGTCAAATGGCTCCAGTATACCGAGCGATTACCTGAAGATATTGAATTGGCGCGCTGGTTTGGCGGTGAACCGATGAATATTGGTGTTGTCGCCGGCTGGGAAGACCTGGTCATTATTGACTTCGATGAAATGGAAGTTTTTCGGAAATGGCAGAAATGGGCGTATAAGTTCAGCCCGGTTTCTCGGCTGATCATGGAGCGGACCCGGATGCATACAACTTCCCGCGGGGTTCATGTATTTGTCCGCTGTTGTGATGCGGAGAATCTGAATCCGGCCGAAAATTTCAAGCTGCCGAAAATCGACATTTTGGCTGAACGGAAATATGCGCTTCTGCCGCCCAGCAGACATCCAAGCGGGAAATTCTATGAAGTCTGGCATGGCGGCGGCCCATTCACGATCAGCAGCCTGTATGAAGTATTGCCGGCGGCGCTGCTTGACCTGGCATATGCCGCGAAAGCACCGAAAACTGAAGCAACAGCGCAAAATTTTGGCGGTTTGCAGCCGAATGGAAATAATCCTATACCGAGCGCTCAAATGCCTCAAAATTTTGATCCTGGTGCAATCTGGGATGTAGCTGATACCGGTGTAGATAATCAGCATACTGTTGAACGAATCAAACAGAAATATCATGTAGAGGACTTTTTTCCAAGTGCGGTCAACAGCGGTGGAAATGGTCGCTGGAAGCTGGCGGTTTGTCCGTTCCATGATGATCATAATCCCAGCTTCTGGATCGATACGAAACAGCAGATTTGTGGGTGCCATTCCGGATGTACGCCGCTGCCGTTGGACGTGATCGGGCTGTACGCAAAGCTTCATGGTGTGGATAATCATACGGCCATTCGGGAAATGGCAACACACCTCTGATACTGAGCAACAAATTGTTAAGAACGTCGTTGGGATGTGCCCAGCGTTTTACCGGATGAGACCATATTGCAAAAAGAAAGATTAATGCTATTTAATCATTGTCGGAAGGTAAATGGTCAGAAGCAAATACATCACTATATGCGTCCCAAGCGCATTCGCTAAATATCTGTACCGTCTGCCATCCGGGGCGGTCAGCAAGTTACACAGGGTGACCTGTGATAAAGAAACCGCAGTGCTTTTGAATTGCTGCGGTTCAAAATAAAAAAAGAGATGAATGATGAAAGAGCTGAATGAGATGAATGGAAAAAGTAGATATACATTGTCTTCCGGGAAAGGGTGTTGATATGATCGAGGCGGTCTGTGTGACGGTGCTGCTGACCGCGGTCAGTCTGGTGTTGGTGTTTTTGTTTGAAAGGTGGAAATGATGAGCGATTTGATTAACAGAAAAGCGTTACGGTTGATGAAAGTTAAAGAATGTGCAGGGCATTCAATCGAGTATGCAGAAGGATGGAAAGCATGCATCGAATGGATCAAAACATTGCCGTCCGCAGAGCCAGAACTGAAGAAGGGTGAGTGGATTGAATATCCTGATTGTCTCGGATACGAAGATGCTTATAGTGATGATCATATTGTATGTTCTGTGTGCGGTCATGTTTACAGCATCTGCAATAACTGTACGGAAGAATTTGATTTTTGCCCGCACTGCGGTGCGGACATGAGAGGTGAGTGATGAAAATCGATAAGTACTTCCATCTGTACGGCAGAAAAAATGATGTTGTCTTGGAAGAAGTCAAGTTGTGGACACCCGTCACCGAAGCATTGCCGAAAGACGGCCAAGCTGTTTTATGCACTGTCAAAGGTTATCCGGAAGGCGAAAACTGGACAATTACAGACTGTCGATATAAAGACGGCGTTTGGGAAACCTGTGATGAAGCTGCTTATGACTACTGGACAGAACTTAGTGATGTCATTGCATGGATGCCTTTACCAGAACCGTGGAGATGTGAAAAATGATGATACCAACAGCTAACAGCGCTCTTGAATTTTTGGAAGTTTGCGCAGGTGTTTCATTACTGGTTGTTGCCGCTTGTATTTTTGTTTGGGTATTGAAAAAGTAGAGGAGCAGACCGATG
>CADBKS010000082.1 GCA_902795255.1 uncultured Chloroflexota bacterium | reverse complement strand
CTCTTGTAATACTTCAAAGCAATATGCTCCGGGTTCTTCATTTCCAACCGCTGAAAGAGCTTATCAAGGACGGAAACATAGTTCTCATTGTCCTCTTTGACATCTCCGGCCCGGATCATTTCCATGACCATGGGGAAGTTCTGTTCATCTTCCGGGGCCTCATAATGCAGATAGAACACCAGCGCCAGCAGGAGCATGGTCGCGGCCTGATCCCAGAACGGGTCCTGGCTCTGGCTGCCCTTGGGCGTGGTGTTCTTAAAGAGGTTGGTCACAAGGCGCTGAATGTCGTTGTCGTTTCGCAGATACATGAATGGGTTATAGCAATGGCTTTTCTCCATGTTGATGAGGTCAATGACCTTGATGTCATATCCCTGAGCTTTCAATAGCCCACCCGTATCGCGCAGCAGTTCGCCTTTGGGCTATGCCTGTCAAGCACAGATTTTGGATACACTCTTATAAAATCGGGCTTTGAGAAGAAAAAGCGCTCAAGTATTATCAGCCTTAAGATGGCTGGAAGCCTTGTATATCAAGCGTTTCACGAGTTCTCGCCGCTGTCGTTCTATGCTCGTTTGACAGCGTTTCTGCATCAGGTTTTCGGTACGGATCTGTCCCCATGTTTTTTCCCAGTCGTATGTTTTTACATAGGCTTCGGCGACCGCAAGGCTTTCCGGATACATCAGTCCGGCCGCTGTATAGGACATTGAATAATCATCCGCCATTACGCACCCCCGCTCAAAAAAGATATCGCATAACATGATTATTATATCAGTCAGTCGGATTTTTATCTATCCGGAAATCCAATGTCCCGGGCACATTGGATCCGCAATGACCCGGGACAGCACGGCGTGGTACACAGTCACCTGATACAGGTGGCTCGTGTACCTTCTTTCAGGGATCGGCTCTGCCCGATAAGGTGATCTGTGTTTTAGGCCGTCAGCCGCCGGAAGTCATTCCGGCCGGTATATTATTATGGGTGAAACAGTTGTACCAGGTACAACTGTCTCATCCAATCGCGGTGTTTTATTGAAACCCGTTTCCGCATTCGCTTCTGAAGCATCATTATTTAATTTTTCCGTATTGCCAGAAAAATCGATATGTACTAAAATTGTGGCAATACACATTTTCAGGACATAACAATGATCATAAAGCGGGATCTGTATTTATCAAAAATTATTGAACGGAAACACAACGGTCTGATCAAGATCGTGACCGGCATCAGACGCTGCGGGAAGTCTTTCCTTTTGAATGAGCTGTTTGTGACACATCTGGAACGCTCCGGTGTGCCAAAGGATCATATCATTCAGTTGTCTTTGGAAGGACTTATGAATCAGGCCTACCGGGATCCTGTAACTGCTTATAAATTCATAACGGAGAACATTCGGGACAGTGAGATCCATTACGTCATCATTGACGAAGTCCAAATGATGAAGGATTTCACAGAATTTCTCACCGGTTTGCTGCAAATCAGAAATCTTGATGTCTATGTGACCGGAAGTAATTCCCGTTTTCTTTCCTCAGATATTGCAACCGAATTCCGCGGCCGCGGGGATGTTATTCAGCTGCACCCGTTTCGGTTCAGCGAATTTGCATCTGCCTACAGCAGCAGAGAGGAAGCATGGGATGATTATTTCACATTCGGCGGAATGCCGCTTGTCCTTTCATATAAATCACGGGAAAGCAAAGAAGAATACCTGAGCAATTTGTTTAATAGTACATACCTGAAGGATATTGTTGAAAGGAATAATCTTCAGGGAGAAAGCAATTTAGAAGAACTGATAAATGTCCTGGCTTCGGGAATCGGCTCATATACCAATCCCACGAAGCTTGAAAAAACATTTCTCTCTGCAAAAAATGAAAATATTTCTCATAACACGATCGACCATTACATATCCTGTCTTCAGGATGCCTTTATCATTTCCAAAGCACAGCGGTATGACGTGAAAGGGAAAAAATATATCGGAACACCTTATAAAATATATTTTGAAGATATCGGACTGCGGAACGCAAGACTGAATTTCCGGCAGGTGGAAGAAAACCACATCATGGAAAATATTCTTTATAATGATCTTGCGGCACGCGGTTATCGGGTCGATGTTGGTACGGCCGAAGGTTTTTCCAGAGATGAAATGGGAAAAACGATCCGCAAAGAATATGAGATCGATTTTGTCATAAACCGGGGAAGTGAAAAGTATTATATACAATCCGCTTATCGGATCCCGGATGAAAGAAAAATGATACAGGAAAAAAAATCCCTGCTTCAGGCAAAGGATGCTTTCAGAAAAATTATCATAAGCGGGAATTATATGAAACAGAAAATCGATGAAGATGGCATCATCCACATCGGTTTACTGAATTTTCTCATGGACGACCGCATGCCCGGGTAAAACCGGGCATGCTCAGCCATAAAACAAAGCGTCAGTTGTACCGGCTACGGCTGACTCACGCTGCCTTCGCCGGCAGTTTTTTGAGGAAATCGGCGACGATCTTTTCGTAGCCGGCGGGGTCTTTGAGCCAGGCTTCGGCATGGGCCGCTTCCGGGACCAGGTGCAGCTCTTTGAGGCTGCCTTTGTTCCGGTCATACATCCACTCAGAGTGCTGATAGCGGATCAGCTTGTCGCCGGTCCCGTGGATGAAACAGATCGGGATCTCATTTTCATCCAGAGCATCGATCGGATTGACGTCGTTCCCGCTGTAGCCGTAGCGCAGCTGATTGCACCAGTTGACGGGGACGTACATCCATTTCGGGGCCTTGACTTTGTGCAGCGAGTCATAACAAAGCTCGCGCAGGACCGCGTAACCGCAGTCGGCGACCACAAAGTCCACGTCTGGTTTGTACTTCAGGGCCATGACCGTGGTGGCACAGCCCATGGAAAGCCCGTGCAGGCCGATCTGTGCATCGGGAAAGCGGGAACGGATATACGAAAGAACCTCGAGCAGGTCTTTGGATTCGTTGATCCCCATCGTGCAGACGTAAGGTTCGTTATGACCATGCCCGCGCAGGTCATAGATGACGGTGGTATAGCCCAGCTTGCGGAAAACCTGCAGGAAGCGGATCCCGGTGTATTTGTTGTCGCCGTGGCCATGGGAGATCAGCACGACTTTTTTGGGATCCAGCGGGTAAATGTCGCCATGGATCACGTAGCCGTCCCGCATCGTGACATCAAAAGGCTCTTTTGCATAGGAGTCGAAATCGCCGTAACAGTTTTCCACCGTTTTGGCCCGGCCGATCGTGTATTCATAGGTCTTATACGTCGGGTCGGAAAGCGTGCGGCTCATTTTCAGCGAGATCACCAGGACCCAGGCCAGGAACAGCACCAGCAGACAGATAAGAAGGATCAGAATTATGTTCATAGCATAATTATAATGAAGATTTCCGCAGAACCGCCGAAACCGGTAATTCATCGGTCATGAAGGCAGAATGGGGACGGTCAGCTGCAGGCACGCTGTGCCGAAGGAACCGTCACAGCCTTCGGCCTGTGCACACGGGGTGATGCCCCGGCCTGCGCCACGATCGCCGGGGACGGGAAGGGATGCATCAGCGCCAGGGGAACACCCCGGGCTGCCGGGTCTCTAGTTGGGGGGAAATGCGTCTCTACGCACGGACGCTCAGGGGTGACGGTTCCCTCGACACCTTCGGTGTCTGCGGACAACCGTCCCCCGTCGGCATGCTAACCCACAGAATGAGGACGGTTGCCTGCAGGCACGCTGTGCCGAAGGAACCGTCACAGCCTTCGGCCTGTGCACACGGGGTGATGCCCCGGCCTGGGCGCCACGCTCGCCGGGGACGGGAAGGGATGCCTCAGCGCCAGGGGAACACCCCGGACTGCCGGGTCTCTAGTTGGGGGGGAAATGCGTCTCTACGCACGGACGCTCAGGGGTGACGGTTCCCTCGACACCTTCGGTGTCTGCGGGCAACCGTCACCCGTCCGCAGTACCGAAGGAACCGTCACCACCCGGGCAGATGTCAGAAGTATACCGAGGCCGTCATCCCCCAGAGGAGCGGGAGGTTGTGGGGATCCAGCGTGATCTCCACCGGGTAGACCACATCGCCCAGGTAAGCCCCGGCCCAGTTCGTCACCTTCGTGACCGTCCCGTAAAGCTCGGCGGAGGGATAGGCGTCGAAAACGACCCGCACCCGGCTCCCCGTACTGACGCCGGCCGCGTCCGTCTCGGAAAGGTCGACCGTCTTGACGATCATCGCGCTTTCGTCAGCAAGGACCATCACGGGCTTTGCCGCGGACGCCAGTTCGCCGGCCGTCAGGTCCGCGCTGACGATCCTGCCGTCAAAGGGGGCGATGATCTGCAGCTGTTCGATGTTCTTTTCCGCGGCGGTCTTCTGCGCTTCGGCAGCCTCGATCTTCCGGTTGATGATCTCCAGCTGCGCGGCTTTCGGGCCGTCGGCCAGCTCTTCCAGCTGCCGTTCCAGATCCGCGACGGCTGCTTCCGCGGCCTGCACCGCGGCCTTCGCGGCATCCTTATCGTTCAGCAGCAGCGTATAGGCCCGCTTCAGGTCTTCATAGTCCTGAAGCGTCTTCTTATAATCATCCTCAACGGTCCGGCGGCGGGTGCTGCCTTCTTCCAGTTCACTGACCTTATCGACCAGATCCTGCGCGTCCTCCACGTCAGCCCATTTGTCGGTATAAGCCTGGTTGGCGTTGTCCAGCCGGGTACGGTAGGCGGGCGTATCGTAGTCCGCGTAGTCCTCATTGGCCCGGTCCATCTCCCGGCGGGCTTCGACCAGCCTGCGGGTGACATCCGCCTTTTCCACGGGATACGCATCGTTCAGGCTCTTCAGCTCATCCCGGGCGGCCGACAGGTTCAGCTCCGCTTCGGCATACTGCTGGCGATAATTCTCGGCGCCCCGGATCTCCGCGAGGATATCGCCCTTCCGGACCGGATCCCCCTCGCTGACATAAACCGCTTCCACCACACCGGCGCCCGCAAAACCGAGGGATACCTCCTGTTTCGGATGGAGCTTTCCCTCCGCAACAGCACCGGAAGACGAACGGGCCGTCCCGGTGTACTCCGTCTGCCGCACATAAACGGCCGACGGACCGTCACCGGAGGTCTCCTGCCCCAGCGGGGAGAACGCGGCCGCGGCCAGCACCAGTGCCGCCAACATCACAAGGATCAGACTTTTTTTCATACAACACCCCCATTTTTGATCAAACGGATCATGATAATCGGAATCGGACCGGAAGCTCCGCGCTGTCCGCGGTCCCCGGTGCCCCGTACTTTTATCTGAATATCCGGCTGTCAGCAATACATTTTTCACTCCTCCGGGCGTCCCGGATCTATTCCACCGAAAGGACCTCCCGGATCGTCAGGTCCGCCGCGCTTTTCGCCGGCGCGCCGGAGGCCAGCACCGAAAGGACCAGCGAAAGCGCCAGCCACAGGACATACCCGACCCAGGTGAACCCGGGCGCCAGCTTCGAGCCGAAGATCGCGTTCCCGAGGCTGTCCGTGAGGACGATCCCGATCGGGACCGAAAGGGCGGCCCCGAGCAGCCAGCTCATGAAACCGATCAGCAGGCCCTCCGTCAAAACATTCCGCATCACGTCCCGGTTGGACGCGCCGATCGCCCGCAGGATCCCGATCTCCGCGGTGCGTTCCATCACATTCAGGGACATCGTCCCCGTCAGGCCGATGCAGCCGACCAGCGCGACCAGCACCGCCATGATCATCATAAAGATCGACATGATCGAAAGCCCGCGTGCGGCATCCGAGACAAAGGAATCATTGCGCTGGATGGAAGTCGTCCGGATGCCCCGGGCGTCCAGCAGCGTTTCGACCTCCTTCGTCAGGGCGGCCCGGCTCTCGTCATTCAGCCGGTCCTTCGTCACGATCTGGAATTTCGTCAGGCTGGTCCCGGTCCCGGATACCCGCTGCCAGGAGGCAAGCGGCATATAGGCCAGAAAACCGCCGGACTTCCCGGCCATCGTGAAAAAGCCCGTGATGGTCCACTCGGTCTTACGGCCGGTCCCGCTCACTTCCAGGGTGACCGTATCTCCGGGTTTCAGATCCGGATAAGCATAGCTGAAGCGCTCCGAAAGCGCGATGGCATTCTTTTCTCCAGGCTCGAACCAGCGGCCATCCTTCACATTCGGATCGATCAGCTCCGAGCCGTCCGGCGGGGCGAAGACGGAAACACTCGGCCCGTCCGAACCGTCCGGTGTGATATACGTAGCCGACCCAAAGCCCCAGCCTTCGATATAATCGATCGCCGGGACAGATGAGAGGACGCCCTGGATACGGTCAATGCGGTAGGGGCGGTCGGTCACCAGGTCCAGGTCCGCCTGGACATAGCGGGCGATCACCGCCACGTGCTCATCGATCGCAACATTCACGTTGAACGAGCCGATAAAGATCGCCCCGCCGAGTGAAAGGGTGAAGAGCGTCAGCAGCAGCCGTTTTTTATTGCGGAACGTATTGCGCATGGAAAGCGCCGTCGGGCGGGAAAACAGACGGCTGAGGTTCCGGGTCAAGCGGTCGTTTTCACCACCCCCGGCCCCGCGCATTCCGCCCATGGCTTTCTGGATGCTGACCCGCGCCCCGCGGGTGACCGGGACCGCCCCCGCCAGCTGCGGGACAACAAGACCCAGCACCGCCTGCACGGCGACCGTCTCCCAGACGATCCCGGTGCGGATGTTGGCGAAGTTGATCTGTTCGCCGAGGAACTTCCGGCACAGTTCGGCCGCCCCCCACGAGGCCGGCACCGCCAGCACAAGCGCGGTCAGCGAATAGATCAGGATCAGGCGCATATACATCAGGACGATCTGGACATAGGTCGCGCCGACCGTCTTCATGGCCCCGATCTGCCGCATCTGGTTCGAAAGGATGGCCGAAAGCGTGTTGTAGGTCAGCGAACCGCTGAGGAACATCACGAGGATCCCGACCAGCAGCAGGATCCCGGCGATCGCGTCGGCGTAATCCACCGTCGGATGGGCGTCGGAGCGGCGGATGGCGATCGAGTAGACACTGAATCCCGCCTTTTCGAAGCGATCGGCATAGACATCCGCCCACTGCCGGATCTGATCCTCATCCGTTCCGCCCTCTTTCAGTACGATGCGGAGCTGGTTCCATTCCGTGCCCATCTCCAGCTTTCGCAGCGAATCCTCGTGGACATAGACCTGGATCGGCTCGATGAACACGATGCTGTAGTCCCCGGCCCCGAGGCTCTGGTCGCGGATGCTGGCTGCGACCTTCAGCGGCACTTCCTTCCCGGAGGCGGTTTTGAGCGTCAGGGTCTTTCCGACCGCGCTGCCGAGGTCCTCCAGCTGGTAATTCTCGACCGCCGCTTCCCCTTCGCGTATGGGCCAGGTGCCCTCAAGCACATCGATATGGTTCACCGGCCAGCTGTCATCGCTGACGGCCTGGACCGTTACTTTTTTCAGTTTGCCCGCTCCGTCATAAGCCCGCAGCGTCGCCACGGATGAACCGAGCGCGTCACTGACATTATCCCATTTCCGGACAGACCGGATCAGGGCGTTGTCAAAGGGGGATAGGCGGAAATAGATATTGGCAGGATTGCTCTGCTCGTACCCGAGCCGCAGGTCCGAGGGGATGCAGATCCACAGCGTCATGATCATCCCCACGGCGAAAAGCCCGACGAAGATGGAAAGGATCACCAGAATCGACCGGGACGGGACCGAACGGAAGTCACTGAGGATCTTTTTATCCCGCGGCCGCATCGGAACGCTCCTTTCCGCTGACCGTGCGTTCATCGCCGGTCAGTGCGCCGTCACGGATCGTCAGGATCCGGTGCGCCATCTGCACCAGTTCGCTGTCATGTGTGACCATAATGATCGTTTTCCGCTTCCCCGAAAGGTCCTCAAACAGGCGGAAGACCCGCTCCGCTGCCGCGGAATCGAGGTTGCCGGTGGGCTCATCGGCGATGATGATCGGCGGATCGTTGGCCAGGGCACGGGCGATCGCGGCCTTCTGCTGCTGTCCGCCAGAAAGCTCCGACGGCAGTTTGCCGGCTTCGTCCTGCATCCCGACCATGCGCAGGACCTCATAGGCGCGTTCGGTCCGTTCCTTTTCGGGGATCCGGCCCAGGAAGTCCATCGGCAGCAGCACGTTCTCCAACACGCTCAGCACCGGCAGCAGCTGGAAGAACTGGAAAACGATCCCAACATCGGAACCGCGCAGCAGCGCCAGCTGTTCCTCCGTCATCTCCTCCAGTTTCCGTCCGAAGACCGCCACGCTCCCGGAACTCGGTTTGTCGATCCCGGCCAGCATGTTGATGAGCGTCGACTTCCCGGAGCCGCTTTTGCCGACGATCCCGACGAAATCCCCGTCATCCACCGAAAAGCTGACGTGATCCAGCGCCGCGACTTTGCCGGCTTTGGTCTCGTAATATTTGCACAGGCCGCTGACCGCGGCGGGAACAGCCGAAATCCGGCGGGAAGAAGACTCACGCATCGGCGATCCTCCCGTCCGCGAGCCGGATCACCCGCTGCGTCCTTTCGGCCAGCGTATGGTCATGCGAAACGATGATCATGGTCGTACCTTTGGCGACCACCCGGCTGAAGATCTCAAAAACGACCTCCGAGGTCGCCGTATCCAGGCGGCCGGTCGGTTCATCCGCCAGCAGCAGGGCCGGGTCATTGGCAAGCGCCCGGGCGATCGCCACCCGCTGCTGCTGTCCTCCCGAGATCTCGGAAGGCAGCTTGTGGATGTGGTCGATCAGCCCGACCATCCGCAGCAGCTCCGCGGCCCGCTCCGGTGAATGCCGGTCCAGTTTTCCGCAGAAATCCATCGGCAGCATCACGTTGTCCAGCAGGCTCAGGCCCGGCAGCAGCTGAAAGGACTGGAAAATAAACCCGACATTCCGTCCGCGCCAGACAGCCTTGCGCACCTCGTTCATCCGGTCCACCCGCTGCCCGCCGACCAGGATCTCCCCTTCCGTGAGGTCATCCAGCCCGGCGATCATGTTCAGCAGGGTCGTCTTTCCGGCGCCGGATTTGCCGACAATGCCGAGGTATTCGCCTTTTTTCACGCACAGATCGATCCCCCGCAGCGCTTCGCTCGAAACACTGCCCTGGCGGTAGGTTTTCTTCAGCCCGCGGATCTCGATCAGGTTTTCAGCACAGTTCTCCATATGACCGTTTTTAACATATTCCTGTAAAAAAGGGAATAGACAATCCCCGCCCACCTGTCGCAACTTCAGACAAATCCGCCGAAATTGTATATAATTATTTAAGCATTTTGCACTCATCTGAATAAAGTCGCGCCCACGTGCGTATCCGAATCATCAGCTCGCATCATATCAGGTATATTATGGATCAGGGACTTAACACCAAACGGCTTCTCGGGAACACTTTGACGGAAATGATGGCGGAAAAGCCATTCGACAAGATCACCGTAAGCGAACTCACGAAACGCTGCGGCGTCAACCGGCAGACCTTCTACTATCACTTTGAGACCATCGCGGACCTGCTGATCTGGAACCTGCAGGAAGAAGGCGGGGTGCTCTTCAGCGAGGTCACGCAGGCACCCTTTGACTGGAAGGCGGCCATCACCCGCTGCCTTTACTACGTCCGGGACCATCACGCGGCCGTGCTCTGCGCGCTGCATTCCATCAAGAACCAGCAGATCCGCGCCTTTTTCATCGAATATTTCCGCGCCATCTTCGGCATCCTTTTCGACTTCATCTGTCGGGACCTGGACGTGGACCAGGATTTCAGGGACTTCATGGCGAACCTGCACATTGTCGGCGCTGCCGGGCTGGTGATCCAGTGGCTGGAAAACGGCATGAAGGAAAGTCCGGAACAGATCAGCGAATGGCTGGCCTTCTACCTGGATGGCAACGTCCGCGGAACCTTCGAGCGGTATGCAGAGAAAAAGCGATCGGGCACACCGCAGCCGGAAAAATAATGTAGAATACTGATATAGAGAATTCCGCGGACGGCCGGAAACTGACCGTCCGCTTTCATCAAGGAGTACATTATGTGGAGACCCGGATTACCTGAAATTCTGATCGTTCTGGTCATCATCATCCTGCTCTTCGGCCCCGGACGGATCAGCAAGATCGCGAAGGAACTCGGCGCCAGCATCAGCGCCTTCAAGGAAGGGCTGAACGGCGAAAAGAGTCCGGAAAAGCCGGCGGAGCAGCCGGAAGAAGAAAAAAAAGAATAAGACCCGTCACAGTCCCGGAACAGCACCATGCGTTTTTTCAATATCGGCATCAGGGAAGTGGTCCTGCTCCTGGTCATCATGCTGATCCTCTTCGGACCGAAGCAGATGCAGGAGAACGCCCGGAACCTCGCGAAGGGGATCCGGAAATTTGTGCGTTCCGATACCTGGCGGACCTTTCTCGGCCTGGTGGATGACGTCAACACCATTAAAGACGAAGTCATCCGCGAATCCGGGATCAAAGAGGTGCAGGACTCCCTGCGGGGCGTGAACCGCCAGCTCGGAGATCTGGACGCGGACCTGCGCCGCATCGACCCTTCCGCTCCGGACGCCCCGAAAACGGCAGAACCGAACGGAGAACGGCAGAAACCCGATGAACAGCAGCACGGATAACGATTTCCCGACCGCGGGCGCTTTTTTCGGCGCCATGGAGGAACATATCACGGAGCTGCGCAGACGGCTCCTCATCGCCGCGGCGGGGTTCCTGGCGGCGGTGGTGCTCTGCTTTTTCTTCAGCGGGCAGATCATGGACTACCTCTGCCGCCCGGTCGGCGGGATGTACAACCTGACGGCTATCGAGATCACCGAAAACGTCTCCGCCGTATTTGATGTGGCGCTGCTGGCGGGCTTCATCCTGGCCTTCCCGCTCATCGCCTACGAAGCGCTGGCCTTCATCCTGCCCGGACTGAAAGCCGGTGAAAAGCGGGTCCTATTCCGCTTTCTGCCGGCGGTGATCCTTTTCTTCCTGGCGGGCGTCTGCTTCGCCTTTTATATCGTCCTTCCCGCGGCGATCCCTTTTCTGACAAGCTTCATGGGCATCAAAACGGAGATCCGCCCCTCGGACTACATTTCCTTTTCCACAAACCTGATCTTCTGGATCGGGATCGTCTTCGAGATGCCGGTCATCATCTACATCGCCGCCCGGCTCCGCATCGTCAGCGCGGCCCGGCTCCTGAAGAACTGGCGCCAGGCGGTCGTCATCTGCGCGGTGCTGGCGATGCTCATCACCCCGACCGTCGACCCGGTCAACATGCTCCTGCTGATGGTCCCGCTCATCCTGCTCTACTTTCTCAGCATCCTCTTCGCCCGTTTCGCGGAGGGGAAAAGCAAAGAACGCTGACCCGTTCCATCATAATTCCGGAAGGCTCCGGACGGGTCCTGTGTATAATTTACCCTGCCGCCCCGGAGAAACGGATCCCGGACGGGAATCTGCATTTTTCAGCACATTGTGACCAATGGAGGGATCATGAAGACCTTATTTATTGACTGCGGAATGGGGGCCGCAGGCGATATGCTCAGCGCAGCCCTGCTTGAGCTGCTCCCCGACCCGGACGCTTTTATCGAAAAAATGAACGGCCTCGGCATCCCCGGGGTCCGTGTCCAGCGGGAGCTGACCGAAAAATGCGGCATCACCGGGTCCCATTTCACCGTGCTCGTCGACGGGGAAGAAGAGA
>CADBKS010000081.1:11808-19521 GCA_902795255.1 uncultured Chloroflexota bacterium | reverse complement strand
ATTTGGCTGATAGAAAATCAAGGCAGATTATTCGTAGAGCAAAGAAAAACAACCCGAAGGGCTTGGTGGTTGTAACGGGATGCTATGCCCAGGTTGACCCTGATGCTGTTTCGGAAATACCTGGAGTTGACTTAATCGTCGGAACCAATGAAAAGCAGGATATGGTTTCCTACGTGAGTGACGTGATTGCTCACAGTGGGGAGGGCGGCATACTTGACAGTCGCGGTGAAAGCCAGGTCCAGAAGCATATTAAAGCATATGAAGAACTAAACGACTATTGTTCTGACGGAATCATCAAAGCCATGGAGTCCAGGACTAGGGCCTATGTGAAAATCCAGGAAGGATGCAATAGATTTTGCAGTTACTGCATAATTCCCTTTGCTAGAGGGAAGGTTCGCAGCAGGGACCAAGAAGAGATATTAGAAGAGGTTACAGGCCTTGTAAATAGTGGCTTTAAAGAGATTGTGCTTACAGGTATCAATACTGCACTTTATGGCACGGAGCAGTCTGATAAAGCATTTGGCCTAAGGGGATTGCTAAAAAGAATCGATGAAATTCCGGGGGATTTTAGGGTGAGACTTAGTTCCTTGGAACCTACGGTGGTTAGCATTGATGATGTGGAGAGTATACTGGATTCTGAGAAACTTTGTCCGCATCTGCATTTATCCATCCAGAGCGGATCCAATAAGTTCACCGTCACGATCAAAAAAGACAGCGCGGCAAAGGGCATCAGCGTACTTTACCGGCAGAATGACGGCAATTTCCAGCTCCTCTGCGAAGCGGCATCCAACACATGCGCCAAGAAAATGAGCGTTGATATCAAATCAAGATATTACACTTTCTACATAATGCAGTACAAAGTCGTCAACGGGAAGAAAGTCTATTCCCCGGGCACGATCGCAAAGAACCTGTCCAGCCCAAAGTCCGCGGAAATTGCCGAACCGGTCTACAGCATTGTCAATGAAGAAATCGATATAAATGAGATCTATGATGCACTGCCGGATTACCTGACCGAAGAAGAATCTTACAACGAAGAAGTTCTGGCACTGCTCATAGCTGAAGGATCCATGGAAAGCTTCATCAGCAAGGATCTCGAAGCTGACAGCCCGGAGTTCGAATTTGACGATGAGATCGAACTGGCCGGCGATTTTGACCTGGTTGAAGGGCCAATCCCGGAAGATGAGCCCGATGACGGAGACGGATCCGGCGAAGACTCCGAAGAAGGCAGCTCTGAGAACAGCAGCAACGATCCAAACAAATTTGAATTCTATCGTCTCGACGACGAAGAACGGCAGCACGACCCAACCGTACCGTCCTTCCGCTGACCGCACAAACCGCACTAAAACCTTTGACCGCAGGGCTTGCCGGCGGTCATTTTTTACAGAAAAGTCCGCAAAACTGCCCCGTCAGCAGAAGTATCAGGTATTCCGCGGTGCTCCCGTCCAAAACATATCCGGGGTGACAGTTCATTCAGCACTTTTCCCCACATCCAATCGCCCCATCCGGCACGTACGGCACTATCTCCCCGACTGCCGCAGCCGCATATATTGGGACGATGGTCCCAATATATCCTTTTCTGAAAAAAATGTATTTATCCGACTCAAATCCCCGTGGAGAGATATGGCACGTTCTTTGCAACCCAATATAAAGGGATATCTTATACGAAACGAAATGAAACAAAACTCCGGTCCCGAGCCGGTGGAAGAACCAAATAAGCAATGGATCAAACACACAACACAAACAAACCGCGTAACCCAAATATCGTCCCGAATGGACGGTATTCTTACCATATTACAGGAGAAAAACAATGAATCATAAAACCTTGTTCCGGGCCTTCGGTCCTCTGTTGTTCCTGTTCCTGCTGCTGATGAGCCTCCCGGCCTCGGCACAGGAAATCAACGCTGATTTTGATATCAGCAAAATCAGTTACGCACCGATCTCAAAGGTCGACCTCGGTGTCAGCGAACTGACGCTGGAAGCCGGAGAGAGCTACCGGTTCGACGTCACCTTCGTACCGGAGTTCCCGGCGGTCCCCGCACTCGGCTGGTTCGTCGCGGATGAAACCGTTGTCAGCGTGGATTCCGCCACCTTCACCGTCACGGCCCTTTCCGCAGGTGAAACGACGATCCTCGCCGAAAGCCTCAGCGGCAGCGCCCACGCAGTCTGCACAGTGACCGTTACCGGCCCGCAGAAAAAAGACGCGGCTAAGGTCCGTTCCGGCGCGGAAATGATCAGCCTTTCCGAAGAAGATCTGGGAAAGATCACCTCCAGGACTTTTAAACGCCATCTGGATCTGGTCCTGAACAGCAATTACACCCCGCAGGCCTTCAGCGCCGCCATGCAGCACGTTTACTCCGTCACTGCGAGAGTCACTCCGGGCACGGAAGAAGCCGAAAGCAAACGTGCCCTCGCGCTCGGTATGAAGAGCGCCCACCCGCTGATGAACCTGCATGCCGTGACCCTGCTGGGGACCATGGAACAGATCCTGGCCTTCACGGGCAAAAATGCCGACCTCATCCGGATCTCCGGCGGTGAACAGATCGTGCTCAGCGAACCGACCCCCGGTGAATTCAGTACCGAAAGCGTCCAGAAAGCCATGAACCTCGGCGCCAATACCGAAGCCCTGTCAAAAATCAGCGCCGCACATAAAGCCGGCCTGGACGGCACCGGGACGACCGTCGCGGTGATCGACACCGGCATGATCAGCAGCCACGAACAATTCACCGGCCGCGTCGTTTACGAACACTGCTTCTCCTCCGAACCATTCTCCGACTCCGGATATGATATCAACCCGGTCTGCAAAGGCGGGAAAACCGAGGCTTCCGGCACCGGCGCGGCTGCCGCATCCGGCGCGGTGACCCGCAGCAACTTCAACCACGGTTCCCACGTCGCCGGCATCGCGGCCGGCCGCGACGGGATCGCCCCGAAGGCGAAGATCGTCGGCGTGCAGGCATTCAGTGAACTGATATATCAATGCACCTGGATCGACGACATCTACGAACAATACGGTTACAAGCGCCACTGCGATGACTACACAGAAGCCAACAACAGGTGCTGCACGTCCTCCATGCTGAGCGAACAGGAATATGAGGCTTACGATTACCTCATCGACACCCAGAAAGCCCTGGTCAAAGAGGGGCTGCCCAAGATCAGCGCGGTCAACATGAGCTACGGCTGGACGATGTCCGATGACGAAGGGAACACGGTCGGCTGGGCCTCAGCCTGTGACAGCGACGATCCGGACACCAAGGATTTCTTTGATGACCTGATCGAAGCGGAGATCGTTCCGGCTGCGGCCGCGGGGAATGAATACCTCGACGAACAGATCGGCGCCCCGGCCTGTCTTTCCAATGCTTACGCGGTCGGCGCCCTGGCGGATGAATCCACCCCGAAGATCGTTTCTTTCTCCAACCACAGCAAAAACGTAGCCATCACCGCTCCGGGAACGAACATCTGGTCCTCCGTTTATGTGTATGAAAACGGCGCCACCTGTTCCGACTCCGCGGGCACTAAAAACTGCTACGAATACATGTCCGGCACATCCATGGCGACTCCGATGGTCACCGGCGGTATGGCGATCATCCATCAGGCCTTCCCGCTGCGTTCCGTCGATGAGTACAAATCTATCCTGAAGAACATCTCTTCAAAAACCGTCAATTTCCGCTACGGTGATAACTATGAAACAGAAGACAAGACCTACTCTTACAAGACAAAGGTCATGAACTTCGCCAATATCACCAAATACCTGCACATTGCTAACCGCTGGGTCATCGGTTTTTCGGACGGTATTCTGATCAAAGTACCGCTCAGCGATATTAACAGCTCAAACCCGAAATTCACTGTTTCCGCGATCGATGTAAAGACAAACAAAACGGTTCTGTCAAATGTAACGATCGCTGCGACAAAAGATCCTACCGGCAAGTATCTGAAAATCTCCCTGCAGAGTTCAAAACTGCAGCCCGGAAATATTTATAAGCTTCAGATCACGCAAACCTCCCCGTATAAGACCAACACGGTCACAAAATACGCCACTCCACTGCGTTCAGTCATCGGTGTTACTGCGTCGCCTAAAAACAAAGCCGTAACGATCAATGGTACACCTGTTTCCTATTCGGATGGTACCCGTCTGTTTATCCGCGAAGCTTCAGGCGGGAAACGTGTCGACACCAAATACATCAACGGCACCGGTTCTGCTTTATGGACGAAAAGCGGTCTCACCAATGGTAAACTCTATGAAGTGGTCGCAAACTCCTACATCTTATATAACAAAACATACCTGTGGGGTTCCACCATTTCCAAGGTTTACTTCATGCCGCTCAGCACTCCTTCCGGTGCAAAAGTGACTTGGTCCAACAGCACGACTGCAAAGATCTCCATGACCAAGGATTCCTCCGTCAACGGTCTGCGCGTCCTCTACCGCGAGACCGGTGGGGCGATCAAAAACGGTTGTGAATCCACCGGAAACAGCTGTTCGATCAAAAGTCTGAAAAAATCCGGAGCCTATGAATTCTATGTCATGAAGTATAAGAATTCACCCAGCGGCAAACGCCACTACGGGCCGGGCATCGTTCTCCTCAATAATTCCTCGGCATCCGGTCTCGCAGCTCCTGCCAGCCCGATCATCCAGAGCGGATCCAACAAGTTCACCGTCACGATCAAAAAAGACAGCGCTGCAAAGGGCATCAGCGTCCTTTACCGGCAGAATGACGGCAATTTCCAACTTCTCTGCGAAGCGGCTTCCGATACATGCGGAAAGAAACTGAACGTTGATATCAAAACAAGATACTACACCTTCTATGTAATGCAGTATAAAGTTGTCAACGGGAAGAAAGTCTATTCCCCGGGCACGATCGCAAAGAACCTGGTCAGCCCGAAATCTGCGGAAATTGGAGAACCGGTCTACAGCGTTGTTGATGAAGAAATCGATATGAATGAGATCTATGATGCGCTGCCGGATTATCTGACTGAAGAAGAAGCTTACAACGAAGAAGTTCTGGCTCTGCTCATAGCTGAAGGCTCCATGGAAGGATTCATCAGCAAAGATATTGATGCAGAAGACCCCGATGCCGAATTCGACGCTGAGATCGAACTGGCAGGCGATTTCGACCTGGTCGAAGGTGAGAACGCCATCGAAGATCCGGTCTGGGAAGATGAGGAAGATGACGGCAGCGAAGAACCGGCTACCGGAGAAGGATCTGACGAAGTTTCCGATGAAGGATCTGACGAAGTTTCTGACGAAGGATCCGATGAAGGAAGCACCGACGCCGGCAGCACCGACCCGAACACCATCGAATTCTACCGTCTGGACGATGATGACGACGATGGATATCAGCACGATTCGGCTGTCCCGTCCTTCGGCTAACCGCAGCCATACTGAAAACATCCTGTAATAAACCCTTTGACCGCCGGCAAGACCGGCGGTCTTTTTTTCACACCTCCCCCTTTCGTTACAAGCCGGTTGTTCGAATTCTTCTACACGCAATCACATTCTGCAATTGGCATGTAAAGTGCACTTTAATATTCCATATCGTGTTTATTTAATAAGGAGAGTATCATGAACACCCTGCTTAACAACCAAACAAAAAGAATCGCGCTGGTTCTCCTGGCCCTTTTCCTCCTGCTCGCCAGCTTTCCGGCAGCCGCGCAGGAAGAAGCAGCTCCTGCCGGGAAAGTTTACATCCCGATCACGGGAATCGACCTGGGCGTGAGCGAACTCACGCTTGAACCCGGCCAGACACACAGCTTCGAGATGGAGTTCCAGCCGGAAAACGCCTCCATCCAGTCATTGAACTGGTTCACGACCGATGACTCCGTCGTCTCGATCGACGCGGTGAACAACACCGTCACCGCACTGAAGCCGGGCACCGTCCGCGTGCTTGCCGAAAGTTTTGACGCTGCCGCTTTCGCAGTCTGTGAGATCACCGTCAGCGGAAATCAGCCCAAAGACGCAGCTGATCTGCAGGAAGGCAGCTCCTTGCTCGGAATCGACGCGGCAGACCGCGGCAAGATCCAATCCGATATCGTGAACCGCTACCTTGATTTCATCGAAGCTTCCGCCTTCACCGGGAACGCGTTCTCGGAAACCATGCAGCGCACCTTCTTCGTCGCCGCAGCCGTTGAACCGGGCACGGAACAGGCTGAAAGCGAACGCGCACTGGCTCTCGGGATGGCTGATGCCACTCCGCTGTTCGAACTGCACGCCGTAACCCTTCAGGGGACACTTGAACAGATCCTTGCCTTCACCGCCGGCAACGCGGACCTGCAAAAGGTCTTCGGCGGTGATATGAAATTCATCATTGACCCCGTCCCAAGCGACTACGATCCGGAATCCGTTTCCAAAGCCGTCAACCTGGACGGACACACCGAAGCGATCACTTCCGTCAGCACCGCCCACAACCTCGGGTATTATGGTGACGGAGCGGTCATTGCCGTCATCGACACCGGTCTGGACAGCAATCACGAGCAGTACAAAGGCCGTGTCATCGCCCAGCGCTGCTACGGGACAAGCGGGACGAGCGGCCAGTACACACTGCGCAACGTCTGCGGCCGCTGCCGCCAGCAACGCGATCACCAAATCCAATTTTGCCCACGGCTCCCATGTGACGGGCATTGCCGCAGGCAAAGACGGGATCGCCCAGAAAGCCAAGATCGTCGCGGTCCAGGCCTTCACCGAATACACCTGGGCATGCGACAGCAGCCAGGCCTACAATTATGCCTGTGACAACTATTCATCCACCGGCAGATGCTGCTCCAACACCATGTTCAGCACCGATGAGATGAAGGCATATGATTACCTGCTTTCCCTCAAGAAAAACGGTACGGATATCACCGCCATCAACATGAGCTACGGCGGCAGCACCAAATATTCTTCCGCCTGCGACTCCGCCAATTCCACTGAAGCCGACTATTTCGATGACCTCGTCAGCGCCGGCATGATCCCGGTGGTCGCAAGCGGCAACAACGGCTGGGACGACGGGATCTCCTCCCCGTCCTGCATCTCCAAAGCCTACTCCATCGGCGCACTGGCGGATATGACTACCCCGAAGCTTTCCAGCTTTTCCAACCATGCCAAGCTGGTCGATATCACCGCTCCGGGCACATACATTTACTCAGCCAGTTATCCTTCCGGATACACCACCATGAGCGGTACCTCCATGGCCACTCCGATGGTCACCGGTGCCTTCGCGATCCTGAAACAGGCTTTCCCGAACCAGACGGTCGCGGAATACGAAAAGATCCTCAAGACCATCACGGACAAAACCACCGACCGCCGCACCTACTGGAATAACTGGGATTATCCTGCTTACGATACGGTCTTCAGCTACAGCAAACCGGTCCTGAACTTCGCCAACATCAAGAAATATGCTGCGAACGTACCGGCGGCACCGGAAGTATGGGACAGCCGCGTTAAAGGATACAGCACCGGCATTCTGATCCGTATCTCAAAAGATAAAGATACAAGCCTGCACTACAACGTCAAAGTCACTGACACAACAACGAAAAAAACGGTAAGTCCGACATTCACGGTTGAGACCGATTCGACAGGGAAATGGACGTATCTCAGAGTCGATGGCAGCATGATGAAAATCGGCACCATTTATAAACTTCAGATATACAGCTACAAAAAAGTTGACGGCATTACATATCGGAGCAAAGTAGTAACGAAATATGGCATGCCAATGACCCATGCGGCAGGCACAACAGCCACTGCCG
>CADBKS010000081.1:0-11768 GCA_902795255.1 uncultured Chloroflexota bacterium | reverse complement strand
CAGTCTTTTCCATAAATAAAACAGGAAGCGGGAAGAATATCATCTGGACAAAGTCCGGCCTGACAAACGGGAAACTGTATCGTGTGATGTCAACTCCTTTCAAGGAATACGGGAAATACACATTATGGGGACCCAATGTGCTGAATATTTTCTTTGTTCCTTTGAGCAAACCCTCATCCGCCAAGATCACATGGAGCGGAAGCACTGCTGTGGTTTCAGCAGCATCCGACAGCAATGCCGATGGCATTCGGGTCCTCTATCGCCCCGTCGGAGGCTCACTGGTCAACGGATGCGAATCTGCTCAAAACAAGTTTTCATGTAAAATCAGCGGATTGAAGAAAAGCAGCGGATATGAATTCTACGTTGTCAAGTACAGGATCCGCGGAAGCAGCAGATTCTACGGGCAGGGAACCGTCATCACAAACAACGCTTCCGCATCCGGGCTTACCGCGCCGAAAAATGTTATTCTTACATCAACGGGCAATAAGTTCAATGTATCTGCTACTAAAGACAGCAACGCCAAGGGTATTTCCGTACTGTACAAACAGGATAGCAGCAAATTCGCACTTCTCTGCGAAAGCACATCATCATCCTGCAGCAAAACACTCAGCGTCAATATCAAAAACCATAATTACATCTTCTATGTAACACAATATAAAGTTGTAAATAACAAAAAGGTATATTCACCTGGTGTTATTTCAACGAACATGCTGAGCCCGAAAAATCTGGAAAATGATGCCTATTATGCGTTCAGTGATAATACAGAAGAATCCGTGTACGCAGAAGAGTTGTCAGATATTCTGCTCGATTATCCCACAGATGAAGATCTTTTATGGGAAGAAGCATCTTCAATCCTGAACCCTGTATTAGAACAGAAAAGTGCGGATTTCTCTGAGATGACAGATCCGGATCTGATCGAGCTTGAAGACTTCGATCTCGGCGATTACGAAGCCCTCGAATCTGTTGTGGATGAAGAAGATGATGAACCGATCAACTGGGCAGAACTCGCCCTGACCGAGGAAGGCACCGTCCAGGAATGGGACGACGAAGCCGAAGCCGAATCCGAAACCGATACGGAAACCGTCGGAAAGGGCATCTCCGCCCCGTCTGACGGCAGCTCTTCCAACGCCACGGATCTCTACCGCCTCGGCGGCGATGATCAGCAGGCCACGCCGAACGTTCCTTCCTTCGACCGGCCGTAAATGCCGCGTCATTGAAGTGACAGTCAAATACCGATAAGTCAGAAGCCCGCCGGAATTCCGGCGGGTTTTTGACAGGATATGTCCACGAAATCGGCGCGCGCCGTTATAATTATCAGCATGAACGAAGAAGAACAAAAGCTCCAGCAAAAGACAGATCTGCTGATCCGTGAATGGTTCCTGCTGACCGCGCTGGCCGGCGGTTTTCTGCTTTACAAACTGGCTTCCGTCGGAGAGCCATCCCTCCATCGTGTGCTGTTCGGATACTCCGCGTCCCGGCTGCTGATGATGGCCGTCCTGCTGGCGGGCATCCTTGCCGGACTGGCCGGTCTTTTTAACATCAGGGGGAAATTCTGCCCCGCGGTACGCCTGGCGGCGGGCGGCAGAGCTGCTGTCACCATTCTGACCGTTCTGTTTCTGATCCTCTCCCTGGCGTGGCTGGTCTGCGGTTTTATGACGGATGAAAGCTTCCGCCCGTGGTTCGAACGGATCTCCCCGCTGCTGCTTTACGCCGCCTTTGTAAGCGGAAGCGGCGCGCTGCTTCTCAGCCGTCTGCAGAGTCTCGGCCACAGTGCCGGTTCCGAACCTGCGGCCATCCGGAAGCTTGCGCTCAGCTATTTTTACATCGCGTTCGCCCTGTACCTCTTCATCCGGCTCACCGGTGTCGGGATCGTCCCGGATGAGATGGACTGGCAGCCCACCGGTATGGCTATCCAATACTGGGAGATCGGTCTCGGCATCTGGGCAGCCCTGGCACTTTCCCTGCTGCTGAAAACAATTCACGCATACCGTCACCGCACCGCCGCGACCGTGATCCTCTTTTTCGCCATATGGATCGGCACCGCGCTGCTGTGGGTCACGATCCCGACCATGGAGGTGCTGGATCACAGCTACTTCATGGAGATCACCGAACCGAACATGCTGCCCTATCCGGCATCCGACGCGGCCAACTTTGGGCTGTGGGCGGAAAGCATCCTGGCCGGGCTGGGCTTCAAAACAACGATCGCCTACCGCCAGTTCCTGATCGTAGTGATCGCATTTTTCGAACACATCACCAGCCGGGATATTCTAAAGACTATCGACTGCGTCACGGTCACCCTGGCGCTGATCCCGGCCTGTCTGTATCTGCTCGGAAGGCGCCTCCATTCCCACGGAGCGGGCATCCTTGCCGCCGTCCTGGCAGCCATGCGGGAATACAACACGATCCTGCTGGCACCGCACTTTATGGTATCGAGCGCCAAGATGTGGCTCTCCGACCTGCCCGCAATGCTCTGCCTGATCGCGGCCGTCAGTGCCTCCGTCAGCTGGTTCCGCAGGCCGCGCTCCGTATGGCGCATGCTGCTGGCGGGCTGTCTGATGGGCCTGTGCGTGACGGTCCGTTCCCAGTTCATCGCGCTCATCCCCTTCCCCGCGCTCTTCTTCCTGATCAGCAGGGGGCTGCCTTTCAAAAAACGGATCCTCCCCGCGCTGGGTTTCTGCCTGGCGGCGCTTTTCGTGATCGCCCCGTGGTTCATCCGCTCAAAAATCCTGACCGGTGATTTCATTCTGGACGAACCCGGCGTACACAGCACGGAACTGGCACGGCGCTGGTCCGATGACGTCAATAATGTCGTCTCGCGGAACCCCGGAGAAACGGACGCCGAGTACGCGGCCCGGAACAAACAGCATATGATCGATTTCTTTCTGGAAAAACCGGGTTATGTGATCGGCTTCACTGCCTCTCACTTCTTCGCCAACCAGATCTACGCACTCACCGCACTGCCTTTCGGTACCGATCCGACACTCACCATCCATGACGTGACCAATACCGATTTCCATGACGTGGAAGGGCGTCTGCTGAAGACCGAAAACGCGGTGGTCCTGATTTTGTTCCTGATCGTGATCACGCTCGGCATGAGCGCGGCATGGAAACGCGCCGGCTGGGCCGGGCTGCTGCCGTTCTTTATGTGCTCCCTGTACCTCGGGGTGACCTCCGCTGCCCGCTACTCCGGATGGCGGTTCGCACTCCCTGCGGACTGGCACTATTATTTCTACTTCGCCCTTGGCCTCGCGGAAGCCGGCTGGCAGGTATCCGAAGCACTGGCCGGAAAGCCTGAACAGGTGCTGACCGTTCCGGCATCGGATCCCGGAAAACAGCCGCTGCGCCCCGCTGCCATCTCCGGCATTCTGCTCGTTTTTCTGGTGCTGGGCTGCGCCCCGGCCTTGTGCGGCGAAGTCATCCCGCAGCAGATCTTTGTAAAAAGTACCGAAGAAAATATCCGGGAGATCGAAGCGCTCCCGGCCGCTCAGAAGACCCGTGAGATCCTTGACGGGCTGCTGAATACGGAAGGGAAGACGGTCCTGAACGGGCGCGTCATTTACCCGCGCTTCTTTTATGCTGACCGGGGACTTGCCAGCGGACATCCCTGGATCGCTTACCGGATCCGTGACTTTTCACGGCTCGGATTTGTTTTGCTGAACGAAGAGAATCATGACGTGATCCTCCCGCTCAAAAGCTCCCCCGGTTTCATCCCGAACGCCGCCGATGTTTACGTGATCGGACAGGATGATGAGAGGGGCTTTTTCAGGGCAGACGCCGTCATCATTCCGGGAGAAACGGCAGCCGCGGCTCCGACCGTGCTGACCGCAGATACACAGGAGTAACACCATGAATATCGAACAGGCCTTGCAGGCAGTCCGTCAGGGGGAATATGACACGATCCTCCGCAAGCTTTACCCGTCCTACGATTCCGATCCCGAAAAATATCAGGGCCGGATCGCCGCACTGCTCAGCGCTTTCCGGGAACACTTTCCCGAACCGGAAGCCATCCACCTTTTCAGCGCTCCGGGGCGCATTGAGGTCGGCGGGAACCATACCGACCACCAGCACGGCAACGTCCTTGCTGCGGCCATTGACCGGGACATGATCGCGGCAGCAGCCCTGAACGAACTCGAAACGATCCGGGTCTTTTCCGTCGGTTACGGCGGCCTGCAGATCGGTCTGGATGATCTGGAACCGCACGCGGACGAAAAGGAAACCACTGCCTCGCTGGTACGCGGGGTCGCGGCAGAGATCCGGAAGGCCGGCTTCCCGATCCGCGGGTTTGATGTCTGCATCATTTCCGACGTACCGGGCGGCTCCGGCATCTCCTCCTCCGCAGCCTTTGAGGTGCTCATCGGCGAAGTGCTGAACGGGCTTTTCTGTGAAGGCAGCCATTCCCCGGTCACCCTGGCAAAAATCGGCCAGTATGCCGAACAGCACTATTTCGGCAAGCCCAGCGGTCTGATGGACCAGACAGCCTCCGCGGTCGGCGGGTTCACGGCGATCGACTTCAAAGACCCGTCCGCGCCGGTCATCCGCGCGATCTCGCCGGAAAAACTGGCAGCCGAATACGCGATCTTCGTGATCGACACCGGCAGCGCACACGCGGATCTTTCCTCCGTTTATGCGGGCATTCCCATCGAAATGCGCAAAGCTGCGGCTTTCTTCGGCAAAGAGGTGCTGCGGGAAGTCGATGAAAAAGAATTCTGGTCCGCCATCGGGCAGGTCCGGAAAAAGGTTGGCGACCGCGCCGTACTGCGGGCGATCCACTTCTTCGAGGAAAATCAGCGGGCTGTCGAACAGGCCGCGACACTTGAGAAGAGCGACCTGAACGCCTTTCTGGAGCTGATCAAGGCTTCCGCGCATTCGTCTTTCATCCACCTGCAGAACGTGATCATCAGCGGACAGACCGAGCATCAGGACGTTGCCTACGCACTCGCGCTCGCGGAGCACGTACTGAACGGACGCGGTGCTGTCCGTGTCCACGGCGGCGGCTTTGCCGGTACGATCCTGGCGTTTGTTCCCCGTGATATGACGGCAGACTTCAAGACCGCGGTCGAAGCCCAGCTCTTCCCGGGTGCCTGTACCCAGATGTCGATCCGCCCCGTCGGATGCGCACAGGTCTTCTGAGCATATGAATGAAAAACCGGATCTGCTGAACGCACTGCGGATGGCTTTCGGATTCCTGACGATCCTGCCCGTCCCTCAGAAAAAAGAATGGAGCGATACGGATTTCGGGTGGTCGGCGCTGTTTTACCCGCTGACCGGCGCCGTGATCGGAGTCCTTGCCGGGTGTGCATACCTGCTGCTCGGCAAGGTCTTTGAAAAACCGCTGGCCGCTTTCCTGACCCTGATCGTCTGGCTCCTGCTGAGCGGTGCCCTGCACTGGGACGGGCTGGCGGACTGTATGGACGGTTTCGGCTGTTCCGCAGCACCGGAACGCAGGCTGGAGATCATGAAGGATCCGAAACTCGGGACATACGGAGCGCTCGGTGTGTTCTGTGCCCTGCTTCTGAAATGGCTCTGCATCCGGTACCTTCCATCCGATAAAGGGATCCTGTTTTTCGCACTCACCGGCGCATGCTCCCGCTGGGCAATGTTTTTTCTGCTCGGTCTCCCGCTGGCCAATCCCAACGGTCTGGCGGCCATGCTGAAGAAACACTGCCCGCGGCAGATCGCACTGTATACCGCACCGCTTCCGGTCCTGCTGGCGCTCCTTTCCGGTCCTTTCGGACTGCTTTACCCGCTGCTGAACCTCGCCGTCATCGGGCTTCTCGCACTGACGGCGAAAAAGAAGATCGGCGGTGTGAACGGGGACGTACTCGGCTTCAGCATCGAGCTGGCGGAGATCGTGCTCCTGCTCGGCGCACAGGTGATGCCATGAAAAAATGGTTTGACGAACTCCCGTTCCGGATCGGAACGACCTCCTACATCATCCCGGATGATATCCTGCCGAATGTCCGGTACCTTGCGGATAAAGTCAGGGATATTGAACTGGTCCTGTTTGACATTGATGAATACTGCAACATTCCGGACGCCGAACAGTCCGCGGAGCTCAAAGCCATTGCTGCCGGACACGGGCTGAGCTACACCGTCCATCTGCCGCTGGACCTGAACTTCTCGGACCACGACCGGGATATTTCGATCGAAAAAGCCATGAAGGTGATCAGCGGCACCCGCGGTCTGGACCCGCATGCCTACGTCTGCCATCTGGAATGCAAAGACGTTCCGGACGAGCCGGGTGAAGCCCTGCAGAACTGGCAGGATCAACGGATCCGTGCGGTCAGCGCCCTGGCAGAACGCTCGGGAATACGCGGAGAATTTGCCGTCGAAAACCTGGAGCGCTACCCGATCGACTGGAACGAACCCGTGATCCGTGCCTGCGGGACCCATGCCTGTCTGGATATCGGGCACCTGTTCCTTCAGCAGATCGACCCGGTCCCGGTAATGCGCAGATGGCTGGATCGGACCACCGTGATCCATTTTCACGGGGTCGGGACCCGCGACCATCAGTCACTGCGGCACATGCCCAAAGAGGCGGTCCGGGCGGTCCTCTCGGAGCTCGTCCGCTACGGTTACCGCGGCGTCCTGACACTGGAGATCTTCAATGAGACCGATTTTAATGAATCCATGGAAATGATAAGGGAATGCCTATGAACGATACCCTTTCAAACCTCACCTTCATCCTGGGCGGGGCCCGCAGCGGAAAATCCACACTTGCGGAACAGCGCGCACTGCAGTCCGGGGATTCCGTCATCTACTGCGCGACAGCAGAGATCCTGGATGAGGAAATGGAAAGGCGCGTGGCGATCCACCGCTCCCGCAGACCGGCCGGATGGCGGACGGTTGACGCACCGCATGGCGCTGCAGCACATCTGCGTGAAGCGCTGCAGGAACAGCCTGCCGGCTGTGTGCTGCTGGACTGTCTTTCGGTCCTCACGTCCAATGTACTGCTCACCCTGGATGAAAATGTTCCGGAAGCGGATGCCTTCCGGACTCTCCGCGAACAGGAACTGGACCCGCTGTTCCGTCTGATCGGGGAAACCCCGGAGACCCGCTGGATCATCGTCTCCAACGAGGTCGGGATGGGCGTTGTCCCGGCATACAAACTCGGACGGACCTACCGGGACCTTCTCGGACGGGCGAACCAGGCTGCCGCGGCGGCAGCCGGAGAAGTGCTCTTCATGATCGCCGGCATCCCGATGAAAGTGAAATAGAGTCATCAGGGGACCGGGGCCGGGGGCTGCTGTTTGAGAGACGGATCATACGGAACTACAGAAAGGCTGTCTCTTTGCCGCTGCAGATGAAATGACGGTTTTCCCTGTGCAGATATAACAAAAAAGACGCTTCGCGTCTTTTTTGTTCAGTTCACTTCTTCCGGAGCGTGGAAATCGATGATGTGCAGCTGGAGCTTTGTCTCGTCCCGGTAGGTGTTTTTCTCCAGGCTGCAAAGCACGTCGATCCGGCCGTGTGCCTTCAGCCAGTCACACCAGTCCCCCTGACCGAAAGCCACCCCCTCGATCTGGCGCCCGTCCGGCCCGGAAAAAACGGCCTTCAGATGTGTGCTGTCCTTGCCGATGCGCTTCGCGAACTGTACATTCAGCCCGCGGAACACAAACAGCGGCTCCGGATTCCCTTCGCCGTGCGGTTCCAGCTGTTCCAGCAGATCGACCAGAGCCAGATCCGCATAAGCCGGCTGAAGCTCCATATCATACTTTTTCGTCGGGACAAGCTGTAGACCGGCCAGTTTTCGTTCCGCGATCTCATTGATGCGCCTGGAAAACTCATCCCAGTCCTCATTGCTGACCGTCAGACCGGCAGCCTTCCAGTGGCCGCCGTATTTTTTCAGAAGTCCCGGGAAACGTTCATTCAATTCATCCAGCGCTTCGATCATGCTGAATTCTTCAATGCTGCGGCAGGAAGCCCGGGTCTCCGTCTCGCCCATCGCACCGATCACGGCTGGACGGTAAAAGGACTCCGTCAGCCGGGCCGCACCGAGTCCGACGATCCCCATGTTGAAATCACGGTCCCTGCTACAGATCACAGCCGGAACATTTTCGCGGGTCAGGCCTTCAGCCGCTTTTTTCTGGATCATGGCAGCCAGATCGCGCCGTTCTTCGTTTTTACGGTTGACCTCGGCGGCCAGCACGCTGGCGTCCGCAAGGCTCTCACTCATCAGCAGATCAAAGGAGAGCGACGCCTTATCCAGACGTCCGGGAGCATTCAGTCGCGGAGCGATCCCGAAACCGATCGTCTGCGTCGAGATCTCAGCGATATGGAAACCGCCCACTTCGGCAAGCGCCTGCACAGCAGGCCGGGGCTGATTCCGCAGTTTCCGCAGACCGTCCCGGACCAGCGCACGGTTCTCTTCCGTCATCGGCACGATATCGGCCACCGTCCCGACCGCGGCGATATCCACCCAGTCCCGGGCTTCCATCCCGTTTTGCGGCCGCACTTCCAGAACGGCCTCCGCGATTTTGTAAGCCACACCGACACCGGCCAGATTTTTCTCGGGATAAGGATCACCCGGCTGCTTTGCGCAGATCACAACATCCGCTTCCGGGATCACCTCGCCGGGCTCATGATGATCGCTGATGATGATCTTCAGCCCGAGCTCATGGGCATAAACGGCTTCCTCCGTGGAACGGATCCCGCAGTCCACCGTGATCACCAGATCGGTCCCCTGATCCGCAAGATATTTCAGCGCGTCCTTATTCAGTCCGTAACCTTCCTCAAAACGGTCGGGGATATAACTGACCGTGTCCGGAGCGCCGATCCCACGCAGCAGCTGCACCAGAATGCAGCTGGCGGTTATGCCGTCCACGTCGTAATCCCCGTAGACGGCGATCTTCTGTTTCCGGTCCACCGCATCAAGGATCATGCGGACCGCCGCGGGCATACCCTTCAGCCCTTTCGTACCGTCAAGCGGGTCAAAAAGACTGCCGTTCCGGGTCAGAAAGACCTCCGCACCGCGCTGATCATGAATTCCGCGGATAGCCAGGAGCTTTTGCAGGATCCGGGGATAAGCGGAGAGCTCATCCAGGTCCGCACAGGTCATCGGCGGATACAGCTGCCAGCGGTAAAGGGAAACGGGATCTTTGCTCAAAGCCGGCCTCAGAAATAAAAGCGGTTCACACGGTGCGCGATCCCGCACGTTACTTCATAGTTGATGGTGCCCCAGACCGCAGCTACATCTTCCGCCGTGATCGAGGCATTTCCCTGGGTGCCGATCAGGACCGCCTCATCGCCGATCACCGCATCCGGGACATCGGTCAGATCGATCATGCACTGGTCCATACAGATATTTCCGATCACCGGAACAGACTGTCCGTGCACCAGGACCCTGTTCCCCTGCACACGGCGGTACCCGTCCGCATAGCCGACCGGGATCACACCCACACGCTGTTCCTCACCATGTGTGATGTAGCGGTGTCCGTAACTGATTCCACGGCCGCCCGGGATCATCTTGACCGAAGTGATCCCCGCCTTCCAGGAAAGCGCCTGCCGGAAACCCTCGGGAAGCGGTGCTTCGGGTGAAGGATTCATTCCATACATTGCCACACCGGCCCGGACCATGTCATACTTACCGCAGCGTTTGTGGAAAAGCGATCCGGCGGAATTCCCGGTATGAACGATGCGGGGACGCAGTCCGCTGGCTTCCGCTTCAGCCAGAAGCCGGTCAAAACGGTCCAGCTGCCAGTCCGTGGTGTCCGCACCGGGTTCATCCGCACGGGCCAGATGTGTGCAAAGTCCTTCGGCCTCCAGATAAGTGGAATCCTTTACCGCCCGGATCAGCCTCAGCCCGTCCTCAGCGGCAAAGCCGAGCCGTCCCATCCCGCTGTCGATCTTCACATGCACCATCAGGGTATGTCCGGTACCGCGCAGGATGTTTTCGTACAGGGCGATCTGTTCCAGGTTGAAAAGGATCCCGCGGACTTTCATGATCGAAGCCTCGATCACGTTTTCCGGTGGGATCATCCCGAGAACAAGGATCGGCTCCGTAAAGCCGGCATTTCTCAATTCACGCGCTTCGGAGAAACGGGCTACGGCAAGGAAAACCGCACCGGCTTTCACAGCAGCCCGGGACACAGGAAGCACGCCATGCCCGTAGGCATCAGCTTTCAAAACCGCTGCGGCCGGAAGGCCGGAGATGTTTTGAACCTGTTTCAGATTATTTTCAACTGCACCGAGATCGATCTCAGCCCAGGTTTCGTAAGTTTTATTAGCCATAGTACCAATTGTACCAGTAAAACGCCTGAAAATCCTTTAAGCTTAAAAAATCATTCGCATTTCCGGACAAATTTTCATATTTCATTCAGACTGGTTTTGAGGATATAATAAAAGGTGATACTTGTCACGTTCCGATCCGTTCGGGAATAATTTCGTGGCAAAATAAGACAGGAGGAATTACAGCCATGTATATCATTATGTTCGTTCTGAATGATTCCAAAAAACTTGATATGATTCTTGACGGCTGGAATAAAATCGGTGTTCGCGGAGCAACCATCCTTGAAAGTATCGGCGCTTACCGCGTACGGAAACGTATTCCCGGGCGTTTTGCTTTTACCACAGCAAACGCCGACGAAACAAGCAAAACGCTGATCGCCATGGTCGAAAGCGAAGAAGTCGTAAAGAACTGCCTTGCGGAAACTGAAAGCCTGATCGGCGATCTCTCCGAGCCAAATACCGGCATTTTCTCATACTGGCCGGCATCTGACATCAAGGGGCTTCACAAGAACTACAATAAATAACAAACCGTAAAGGCAAAAACTGAATATGTTTGAATCATTGCAAATCGCAGCTACCACAGGCAGCTGGGTCTGGGTAACTTTTGTACTGTCAGCAGCTTTAATTGTCGTTTCGGCGATGCAGTTGGCCAAATATGGCGACGTCATCGCTGCACGCACAAAACTCGGAGGAATGTTCATCGGGGTACTGCTCCTTGCAGGAGCGACAAGCCTTCCGGAACTGCTTACCTCGATCAACTCCATCCAAATGGGTTCCCCGGAGCTCTCCGCGGGAAACTTCTTCGGCTCCAGTGCCTTCAATATGTTCATCCTCGCGATCCTGGATGTACTTGGCCGTGACCAGCGCATCCTGCGCACCTCGCAGGGGAAGCACCTGGTCTCCGGCGGGTTCGCCGTGTTTATCTGCACGATGGTGCTTTTCGCACTGGTAGCGAATCCCATCTTCAGCCAGATCGGTTTTTCGATCGGATGGGTCGGGATCGAATCGATCATTATTATGGCCTTTTATGTTCTGGCGATCTACAAGATCCAGCAGAGCGAACAGGACAACGTTTCAACCGAAATGACAAAGTTTAACATTACAGACACAAATTGGGACGTTTTTCAATAATCAACTAATTGTTAAAAATCAGCGATTTTTTAACAATTCTGAAATTGTGATAGGATGATGTGGTGGGGTAAAATAGCGAGCTAATGTATCAAACTATGACATAGAGATATGCCACGACGGCAATGATGATGATGGCAATGGCTGTCATGGCCAGAAAGAGGATTCGGGAGAAGGCTTTTCTGATTTCCTTGGATCTCCGGTTTTTCTCCCTGACGATTTTTGCCTCGTCCTTACGGTGGGATTTACGTGTATGGTGGTGCACGTGAGCGTGCTGGCGGTCGTCGGCTATAGGTGTGCCTTGTGCGAAATCGGTCATTTATGTCGTAGTATTAATTATTTTGCTTGTTATAGGTAGATACTGATTCTTTATTTGCAGTGCAAAGATATAGCTTTTATGAGGAAAATCCAAA
>CADBKS010000080.1 GCA_902795255.1 uncultured Chloroflexota bacterium | reverse complement strand
TATGATGTAGTGCAGTGACCGAAAAGAAAAGGAGCGTTCCTGAAAAGGAGCGCTCTTTTTTTTATATGTAAAAAAGGATCCGGCTGCCGGATCCTTTATCGTCATGATCAGAGTGTTTATATTCAGAGGATCAGCAGGATCAGCATGAAGATCCCTTCGATGACCATAGCCCCGCCCGTGACCTGGACCATAATATCCAGCAGAAAAACGGGATGTGCGAAAACGATCGCTGCGGTAACCAGTGAGAAAATACCGAAAATCAGCGGGAGCAGGAAATTTTTCATGGGTTCCATGCGTGATTTGACTGCCTGAATGATCATTCTGACAGCGCCATACCCCAGCAGGACCGCACTTACGGCAGGAAAGTATTTGGTCAGCGGATCTGACCGTACAAACAGGAAGATCCCGCCCGCGATCATGAGCAGCCCTGCTGCCAGATCAAGAATACTGCGTTTTTCCTGATCTTTGCTGAAGAAATAAAGGATCCATTTCAAAACACCCGCGGCGATCAAAATGATCCCGGCTGCCTTGAAAAGCGCGGTCAGGGAATGTTCAGACCATATTATCAGCACAAGACCGAGAATGATGAGTCCGATGGCGTCCACAATAACATTTTTCAGAATTTTTGAAAGGTTATTCATATCTTATACCCCTGTGATTCATGTTATAAAAAATGATCTGTGCAAATCAGTTGTGTTTGATTATAGCCTGATTTATGGAAGCATAGCACATGGAGTTGAAAAAGCGGCAAGCTGATATGAGCCTGTTCCGATCAATGATCAGGTTCACTTTGTTGTGCCCGCAGCGGGCCGGGGATCTTTGTCCGGGATCGTGACGGTGATGGCGGTTCCGGCTTCACCGCTGCGGATCTCCAATGTTCCCCCGCACATCATCTCCAGCCGGTCCCGGATGTTCCGGATCCCGATGTGGGCCTCATCGGTGACTGCGGCCGGATCGAACCCCGGGCCGTTGTCCTCAACGGTGACCACGGCGCCGGCTGCGGCGGAACGGGTGCGGACGGTGATATGTTCCGGGAAATGTCCCTGCCCCACACCGTACTTGACGGCGTTTTCCACCAGCGGCTGGAGCGTCAGCGGCGGCAGCCGGAAAGCGGTATGCTGCAGGTCAAACTCCACGCTCAGTTTGTCTCCGAAGCGGAGCGATTCGACCGCCAGATAGGCCTGCGTATGGCGCAGCTCGTCTGAAAAGCTGATCATTTTGGTGGCGGTGACCGCGCTGAAATTGGCCTGCAGGTAGGCCGTGAAATTTTGGATCACGTCCATCGCCTGTTTCGGATCTTCCCTGCAGAGAACATAGACTGAGGTCAGCGTATTGTAGATAAAATGCGGGCGGATCTGCTGCATCATCATCCGGACCCGCGCGTCCTGCAGTTCCCCTTCCTTGACGGCCAGCTGATGTTCGCGGTCCAGGGCTTCATTGATGAATCCCGCCCCGCGGATCAGGAGACTGCACGCGACCCATACCGGACCGCACACTGCCAGGCGGACGGAACCGGTGAGCAGGATGACAGCCAGGTCGATCGCGGCCGCGCCCGGGAACGGGAGCAGCCAGAAGGTTTTCTTCCGCTCAGGTCTGCGGGTGAGCAGGAGCACCGTCTGACAGACGATACAGCCGGCCGCGTACCACGGCATCGTTTCGTACAGATCCAGAATGTTGAAGAGCTGGAGCAGCATCACAGCGGTGAAAAGGCCCGCGTTGATGAAATTCTCCGTATTTGACCGCGACCCCAGTTCGCAGTTCATGAACTGGGTGATCAGCAGCGGCAGCAGCGCCAGGGCAAGCTCCCCGAGATACCAGATCTCCCGCTGCAGGCCCTGGTAATCCAGAGAAAGGGCGGTGACGGGCAGGTTCGTGAGTTTCCACAGTCCCGTGCAGAAGCTGATGGCTCCGAGACGGAACAGGCGCTGTTTGTCACGGGGGCTGATTTTGATGAACAGTGAGATCAGCGAGAGAAAAGCGCCGGAAATGATAAATATGGTGTCAAAGATCAGGAAAAACCTGTCGGCAGGCATCACGATCAGGTTATTCAGGTCCCCGTGTTCGATCAGCAGGAACTGCGGGGTCTCGAACGGCATATTTTTGTAGACCGGCATCAGCCGGATCTTCAATGTTTTTCCGGAATAGTCGGACCGCATGGCAAGCGCCATCCAGTACTGCCCCGGTGTTTTCCCGATATGAAAGCCTTCCCGTTCCAGTGTTGAATAGGTGAGTTCATCGTCCAACCGGACTTCGGCAAGGGTATGGCTCAGGTAAAACGAAAGCCGGGCCCCGTGGCGGACGATCGCTCCGCCGGGAACCGTAAAAGTATAGGTGTACCTTTCCCCGCCGTACTCCGGGACCTGTTCCGTTTCAATTGACTCGGGCGCAAGATCGGCAAAGGCATAAGGCGCGTAGGTGTAGATATCGTTTCCGGGATAGAACCGGACCAGGCAGAGAAGGATCACGCAGAGCAGTGCCGCAGCACCCGCAAGGATCCCCGGAACCGCGGAATGATCCCGCGGGGCGGAGCGCTTCTGCGGGATCATGCGGAAAGCCCCCGGACCGGGAAGCGCAGGCAGGCGATCTCTTTCCGGATCTTTTCCGGTGTCAGCGGTTTCAGGATATATCCGCTGCAGTGGATCTCCAGCGCGTCCGCGGTGTACTCCGTATGGCCGGTCAGAAAAATGATGTTGATCCGGGAATACAGATCCTTCAGTGACTCTGCCAGCTCCACGCCGTTTTCACCCGGCAGTTCGATATCCAGAAAGGCCACGCTGATGCGGTTCCCGCGTGCGAAATCCAGAGCTTCTGCCCCGGACTGAAAGCCGAAGATCTGCGCCTGCGGCAGGGTCTCGCTGAGAATATGGATAAAACCGGTCAGGATGACCGGTTCATCTTCCACGATGATGACCGTGGGCGGTTCGCTGCCTTCATTTTTGCTGTCGATCAGGTCATAGATCTCCACGCCCATGATTTTGGAAAGGCGCATCAGCATTCCGAGGTCCGGCGTCCGGTTCCCGGATTCCCAGTTCGCGATCGCCGCGCGGCTGACGAACAGCATATCCGCAAGCTGCTGTTGGGAAAGGTTCTTTTCGGTCCGAAGCGTACGGATCCGCTGGCTCAGCGTTTCATTGGTCATCTTTTTTCTCCTGAGGGAAGCCCGTCCGGAAAACGGGGGCTTCCCTGCTTCAATTGTACCCGCATAATCAATGGAAGCAGAGCGGCAGCTCTTCCGGGACGGCAGACCGGGGAAAAAAGCGCGGACGTTTCATTTTGAAACATCGAAATCGTCCGTAAAGGCGCATTTGGGGCGGCGGATTCAATTATATTTACCGTAGGAATAATATGGATTTTTACGGAAAACGTGCCTTTTGGAACGGTTTTCCAAGATGTAAAGGAATCAATGCCGACACGCTCTCAGTCAGTCAGAGGAAGCAAAAAACCTGAAAATGAAGCGATCCGGGACGAGATCGAAGCCGAAAGCCGCCCCCGTTCCATGTCAATGGGACAGATGGCCGGGAACAACGCGCTTCTGAACGGTCTTGCCGGCGGTGCGCCGATGGTCATCCCGCTTTCTTCGGGCAATGAGAACATGTCGCTGATCATAGATCCCGGGTCCGAATCGGAGGATGAAAAGGAAGCCTCAGGCAGCGAAAACGGGAACCCGGACGACTCCATGTACAGTGAGATCGATACGAGTAAAAAGGCTCTGGAGCGGATGAGGAACCCGAAGATCGAACTCGTCGATCCGGAAGGCCATGAGGAAGAGATCCAATCGGAGTCAGAAGCCGAGAAGGCAGCCGAAGACGCGCAGGATGCTCCCGTACGAAAAGGGCAGCATGCGGGAAAGGGAGATCTGGAGCAGGCCTCGGCAGATATGAACGGCGCGAAGGACTGGAACTTCAAAGCGCTCCCGATGGAGCCGAAGAAGAAGGTCTCCGCCGGGAATACCTTTATGAAGCTGCTTGCCCAGGCCTTCGGCTATACGGTCGGGAAGATCTTCGGTGCGGTCATCAACCTGGGCCTGCTGCCGGTCACAGCCCCGATCATCGGCAAAGCCTTTGCCCGTTCTGCACGGAAAAAGGATTCCATGCAGGAAAAAAAGAACCACATGCAGGTTCCGGGCTGGAACGGACTGGAATATGATTCGGACAAAACCGGGGGCGGTGCCGTGATGGAGGACTTCCGCCGCGTCCCGACAGTCTGGTCCCATCCGATCGCGGCCAAAGCCGCTGAACCGGTGAATGACGCGGGAAATTCGGACGACCCGAGAGATCTCGAACGGCCGCTGCCGCCCACGGTCTCCGTTCTGATCGATCAGCCGGAGGAAGGCTCGGAGCAAAGCATCGCGAATCGGAATATGGGGCATACGATGCTGGGCGTGGAATACAGCCGTTTCAGCAGGGTTTCCAACCGCTATGAACGTTATTATGTGCAGTACGGCTTTTACCCTGTCGGTGCTGCGCTGGGTGTATCCGGTTCCATGGTGATGCTCCACCGGAATGCCGTCGTTCCCGGACAGCTGATCGATGACTGGGGCCATTCCTATACGATCAGCCGGAAGTTCAAAGCCACCGATTATCAGGTCGCCGAGATCTTCAGGGCATCGGAGACCTATGCGGATAAGGGGTACGGTTATTTCACCCGGAACTGTACGACTTTTGTCAAGGACATGGTCCGGGATGTCGCCGGGATCCAGGGCTCGAAACAGATCTTTGAATATGATCCGGTCCGGTTCGGTGCTCTTGAAAATCTTGGTATGGCCGGGGCGATCTCCTTTGACCTGAATGCCCGTGCCGGCATGGAAAACACCATGATGGATCTCGGTAAAAAGACCGATGAGTCTTATCAGGGCTTCGGGAACAAACGGGCCACGAAGCAGGATTACCAGAATTACAAGGATTCGATCGCTCAGAAGATCACGGTCGGCAAATTCACCGATATTCCGGCTATCGCCGGAGAAAATATGCGGCGGATGATCAGCAGCACGAACTTTTCAGGTGAGCTCGGGTCCTCCAGTTATTCCGGAAATATGTACAACGGATTGGAAAAGAATGAGCTGAACTTTGATAAGATCGCGGATGCCGTTTATGATGAAGGCTCAGATCTGAAAAAGATGATTCTGGAGGTGCTGCCGGAAGACCTGAAACAGGCGAACCGGATGCCCCCCGAACTGCTGGAGATCCTTACATCGATCACTGCCATGGCCAACCCGATCCTGAATCTGAAGTCGAAAGTGGCCGGCTTCGCGAACATCCCCGGAAATGAGCGGAAGTTCTTCACGGAGGCTCTGACACCGGATGACCTCCGGGAAGCCCGGGAAGAACTTTCTGCGGGTGTGAGCATGATGAATGTGCTTCTTAACCGGTACCTGAAAAATGACAAACGGCTGCATATGCCGGTCATGCACTTCATTTCCGTGATCAGCCAGGCGATCAATAAGGTGGACACGGCTTACAGCCTGATGGACCTTGGAAAGAACCGGGACGGTGAACTGGGAAATATCCGCGGTGATATGCAGAAAAAGAGGTTCCTTGTCAGCGCGGGCGGTGCGGAAGCCCGTTTCACGCCCACCCATTACGAATCCTACCTGCAGATCTTTAAAAAACCCGCGGACGCGGTGAAGAATTACGCACGCTATCTTGAACTGCAGAAAAAACGCGCGAATGGCGAGACGCTCAGCAGCGCTGAGGAGAAGGAATTTCACCGGCTGAACCGTATCGAAGAAACTGCCATGCAGTTTGATAGCGCCCATAATTACATGCTCGAAAAGGACGATTATGACCAGAAGGACATTGAGTACATGTTTTCTCTCGGTGAGCGGGAAAAAGAGGACGGGGCATCCAGCGATATGCTGGGAAGCGCCCAGTCAGCTGCGGGTACCTATAAGTCTCTGCTGCTTGAAAAACTTTTCAGCGGTATGCAGGAACGGTATATTCAGGAAAAGGATCTTGACGGAGTGGACAAGATGACCGGCGAGAATCTTGATAAAGGCATGGACTGGCTCGATAAGGACCTGGAAAAGTGCCTGAGCGCCAAATTCACGGATCTGGTCCGGATCCTTGAGGGGATCATGCGCTCCCAGAAGGAGCCCACAAAGGAAAAGGTCTCCAATGCCTTTACAGAGGCGGTCATGAATGACTGGCTGGGAAAGATCTTTTCGCGCAGTCAGAAAAATGAAAAGGCGGAATTCGCAGGTGTTCTGATGCCCATCGCCTTTAATCAGCTGATGAATGCGCCGGCTTCGAAATACCGGAAACTGCTGGATAAGGCGGTCAACCTTATTTTCCAGTAAACCCGGATCTGGCTGATATGAACAAATCAGCCAGAAATTTCGTATATCATAAGATTTTTTCGGGATGAATGTGCGTCAGAGGATGCGAAGTTCCTGTTTTTGCCCTTCCCGGTCGTGATAAAATGATATAAAAATCCCGATAGTTTCATGAAGCAGACGAATCAGCGTAAATCCGGGAGAAGTTCCTTATTGATTGAAATATATTATGCTTCAGACAAAGCCACTGTTCATTATCAGAAAATACATGTCGATTTTCGGTGCTCCCGGCATTGTCGAAGCAGATAACTTCGTCGTCTCGCTCACGGACAGCATTATTGATAATAAATCTATATGACGACCACCGGCTATAACCGCAATGAATTGTTCTTTGAATTGTGAACACGGTGGCTCCGGAAAAGGATACGGTATATATGAGCAAAAATCAAAATTTGAACCTGAGGATCGCATTCCTCCAGCTGCTGCCGGGACGGAGCACTGAGGAACAGCTGCAGATCGGGACAAGAGCCTGCATTGAGGCGAAGCGCCGGGGTGCGGATATCGCATTATTCCCGGAAATGTGGAGCGACGGGTATGCGCTCCCGCAGGACGAAAAAGAACTTGATGCGCTCGCGGTTGAGAAAAACGGCGCTTTCGTAAAGGCTTTCCGGGATCTGGCCTCCGAACTCCGGATGGCGGTCGCGATAACGTTTCCTGAGAAAACCGGGGCCAGACCGCTGAATTCTGTCGTGATCTTTGACAGAAACGGGAAAGAGATCCTGCATTACTCCAAGGTCCATACCTGCGCCTTTGATGCGGAAAAGGTTTTGGCGGCCGGGGATGCCTTTTATACCGCTGATCTTGATTACGGGAGAGGTACGGTGAAGGTCGGGGCGATGATCTGTTTCGATCGGGAATTCCCTGAAAGCGCACGGATCCTGATGCTGAAAGGGGCCGAACTGATCCTTGCTCCGAACGCCTGCCCGATGGAGATCAACCGTCTTGCGGCGCTCAGGACCCGGGCCTATGAGAATATGCTGGCTGTGGCGACCTGCAATTACCCCAAAGGGCATCCCGACTGCAACGGGCATTCCACGCTGTTTGACGGTGTTCCCTGGCTGCCGGATGAACCCGGCGTTCGGGACATGTGCGTTTTCGAAGCGCCGGAAGAAGAAGGCATATACACCGCGGATCTGGATCTTGAACAGCTGCGGACCCACAGACGGGATGATGTGATGGGGGATAAATACAGGCGTCCGCATGCATACGGCATTTTATCCGGGGAAGATCATTCAAAGTGAACTGCCGATGAGCGCGGTACACATGCACCTGATACCTTGTTGATAAAAATCTTCTGATTTCAGGATTATTGTAATGGTTTTCAATCGTTTTGATGGATCTGATCGATCGTATAATTGTAAATCATAAAAAAGAGGAAAAGTTGTGGAGGACGGGTATGGAAAATAACAATAATAATTATCAGAATCTGAGCAGAAATGCGCAGCCGTATGCGAATATGCAGCAGGGATACGATAATAACATGCAGCCATTTAATACCGGACAGCCATATAATACCGGAAATATGCAGTCGTATAACCCGGGCCAGCCGTCAATAACGTATAACGTAACGCATGCTCCGATCACGGAGAATAATCTCCCTGAAGAATTTAAACCGATCAGTGCATGGGGATATGTCGGCTACAATTTACTGTTTTCAATTCCGCTGATCGGATTAATTATGGTTTGCGTATATGCATTTGGCGGGACAAATAAAATCAATGTGCGGAATTACGCAAGGTCCTTCTTCTGTGTGTTCCTCATTATTATTGTTATTTATATTCTTCTCTTCGTAACCGGAGGCTTTTCAGCATTACTATCCGGGAACAGATAACATCGATAATAAGGCTGTATTGGGAATGTCTGCCGGCAGGCGATGAAGTTCCGGCAGACCGGTTCTGTCGGCTGAAACCGTAAATCAGTTATTCAACTGAATCACCGGATAATTCCCGCAAGTTATTATAAATATAAAGCCGTCCGTGTTGGTTCCGGACGGCTTTGGATTTTTATATTCCTTCCCTGCAGCGTATTATTAGCGCATGATCATCGTTCACGGCTGTCATGGATCCGTTCCGGATCAGTTGACGGAACGGCATGCTGTATGGATGCGCGGGGGTTTTTGTCAGTTCTCCCATTCCGCGATCTGTTTCAGCAGGATCATCGCTGCATAAGCGGTGGCTTTGGCGACGGCACCTTCTTCGAACGGGACGGAGAGGTTCGCGTGGCGGAGGGTCTCCAGGTAGCTCATGCTGCCGCCGACCTTGCAGAGCTTCAGATAATCTTCCCAGGCCGCTTCCCGGTTTTCCGCGTACTTTTTCTTGAACTCCATCGCGCCCATGGTCGTGAGCGTGTAGTTGATGTAGTAGAACGGATAGAGATAAATGTGCAGCTTGTGGTACCACCAACCGCCGCGGCGCATGAACTCGTCATCGCCGTACTGCCGCCAGGGCATATATTTGCGTTCCAGTTTGTGCCATTCCAGGGTCCGTTCCTTCGGGCTGAGTTCCGGATGCGCGTAGCAGATGTGCTGGAATTCATCGACCGCCACACCGAAGGGTACGAAGGTGATGGCTTCCTGCAGGTGGGCAAAGCGGAATTTATCGGCCTGGTCCCCGAAGAATTTCTCCGCGTAGGGGTAGCAGAACTGCTCCATGGACATGGAATGGATCTCCGCGATGTCGGTGGATTCGCTGTAATAATCGGAGATCGGCTGGTTCCGCATGGCCATATATCCCGCGAAAGCGTGGCCGAGTTCGTGGGTGAGGACCTGGACATCGCCGATGGTCCCGTTGAAGCAGGAGAAGACGAACGGTGCCTTGAGGGTCGGCAGGTCGGTCATGTAGCCGGTCGAAGCCTTGCCGGGTTTGTTCTTCAGGTCCATGAGTTCATGTTCGATCATGAAGTCGATGAATTCGCCGGTTTCGGGGCTGAGTTCATGGTACATCTTCTGCGCTTCGGCGACCAGGACGTCATCGTCCCCGATCGGGTTGGCGTTGCCGTCGGCGAAGATCATCTTTTCATCAAAGGCTTTGATGACCGAGATCCCCAGCCGTTTGGCCTGGGCTTCATACAGACGTTCGCAGAGCGGGACCAGGACGCGGCGGACCTGTTCGCGGAATTCCGCGACTTCCTTCTGCCCGTAGTCGGTGCGGCCCTGCTGCATGTAGCCCAGCGGGATGAAGTTTTCGAAGCCGAGGTTGCGCCCCATTTCATTGCGGATCGTGATCAGTTCGTCCCAGATCTCCTCGAGCCGCGGTTCGTTGCTGTGGTAGAAGTCGGAGTAGGCCTTCCAGGCGGCCGCGCGGACGTTCCGGTCATGATGTTCGAAATATTTCTGGATGCCGTACAGGTTCAGCGTTTTGCCGTCGAATTCGATCTGGCAGGTCGCCATGATCTTCTGGTACTCGGTGGTGAGCTTTGATTCGCGCTGGATCAGCGGGATGTTGGCTTCGCAGAAACTGCGGCGCTGCAGGTCGATCTGTGCGAAATACTGCTTTCCGTATCGTGCTTCGATCTCCGGGCGGAACGGGCAGTCCGCGATCGCGGAGGCTAGGGCGACCTGATAAGGGGAAAGTTCCGGCAGCTGTTCGTGCAGGTATTCCAGCTCTTTTTCGTAGAATTCGTCGGTGGTGTTGAGCGTGTTGCGCACGTAGACTAGCGTATACTGCGTGGAAAGCTCTTTGCCTGCTTCTTCCAGTTCGGCCATCACGTCAAAAACATCCTGTGCGGAAGCGGCGGCATCCACGCGGGCTTTCAGTTTGGTGAGGGTCTGTTTCGCCGCTTCAAAATCCGGTCGCGTATAAGGCAGCCCTGAAAATGTCCATTCACTCATGATTCGGTCACTCCTTTATTGATCGTTTTTGCTGTTCAAGAATAAAATCACGGAACCAGTAAGCGCTGTCCTTCGGGATCCTGCGCTGGCTGGGATAATCGACATAAATAAGCCCGAAGCGTTCCCCGTAGCCGCTGTGCCATTCGAAATTGTCCGTCAGCGACCAGTGGAAATAACCGGTCACGCCGGCTTCTTCCGCACCCCGGGAAAGGGCACTGAGATAACGGGTAAGGTAGTCGATCCGGTCTGGATCATGGACTTTCCCGTCCAGGAAGATGCGGTCATTGCAGCTCAGCCCGTTTTCCGTGACCATGATCGGGACCCGGTAACGTCTCTGCATCGAAATCAGGCTGCCGTCCAGGATCTCCGGCGTGATCGGCCATTTCAGCGCGGTCACCGGATGCCCCGGTTCCCTCGGTACGTAAAAAGGTTCGCCGTCTTCACCGGCCCGGACTTCCCAGCCGTTGTAGGCATTGATCCCGAGCATGTCCGGCACGGCATGGATGAGCTTCAGCTCGTCCGCTTTCAGCTGAGCGGCCAGGACTTCCGCCATGGGCCCTTCGAAATGCTCTGCCGTTCCGAAAAAGACAGGGTCCAGAAAGGCGGTGTGGCTGAACATCCAGAACGGTTCATTCATGGAGAACATCGCTTTTTCTGCGGCGGCCCGGTCCGCTTCCTTCCCGGTCGTGCTGTAGCAGAGGTTCCCGGTGGAGGCGATCCCGACCCTGGCATGCGGTGCGGCGGCTTTGATCTCTCGGAAGGCGAGCCCGTGGGCGATCATCAGGTTTTTCCAGACGGCAAAACATGCTTCGTCCGAAAGGGTCTTGCCCGGAGCGTGGATCCCGTCATGGTAACCGAGCTTCAGGATGATCTGCGGCTCATTGATCGTGAAATAGTTTTTCACACGGCTTCCGAAATGCGCGGCGCACATGCCTTCGTACCGTGCAAAAGCTTCCGCGGTCCGCAAGTCCTGCCATCCGCCGCGGTCCTCCACAGCCTGGGGCAGTTCCCAGTGGTGGAGCGTAACATAGGGCTCGATCCCGCGCTCCAGACAGCCGTCGATCAGCCGGTCGTAATAGTCCAGACCGGCCCGGTTCCAGTTCCCGACGCCCAGCGGATCGACCCGGGCCCAGCTGACGCTGAAGCGGTAGGCCTGCAGCCCCAGTGAAGCTGCGAGGTCCAGATCCTCATTGTAACGGTGGTAGCTGTCACAGGCGGTCTCACCGGTGCCGTTTTCATAGATATTCCCCTCGTGGGAGCAGAATTCATCCCAGACGGAGCGGCCCCCGCCGTCCGCGGTGGGGCTCCCTTCGATCTGATAGGCGCTGGATGCCGCGCCCCATATGAAATTTTCAGGAAATTGACCGATTTGCTGTTCCATATTGGTTCCCCGTAAATCGTTTCAGGTTCTTTTCATGTATTTTATCCCACAGACGGGATCATACTGCGGAGGACAGGTTTATTTTCAATATTTCGTGACAAATCCGGCTGATCCGGGTGATCCGATAATCAGGACCATCGGCTGAGCCGGTGGTTTGCTCTGCGCCTGTAAGGCGCTGGTACCCGCGTGCGCTTGTATGCGCATGTCTGTGAACGCTTTGCTGTGCACATGGCTATCGGAAGGGATTGCTTCGCAGGGCGCGGCCCGGTCGTTCGTGTGTTTGCATAGGCTGCTTGC
>CADBKS010000079.1 GCA_902795255.1 uncultured Chloroflexota bacterium | reverse complement strand
CATTTTTGAAAGGCCGGCGGGGACAGAGATCAGGGTCCGGATGATCGGAACCATCCGCCCGAAGAAAACACACCATTCACCATATTTTCCAAACCATGCCAATGCGGTATCCAGATCTTTTTCAGTGATCATAATGTACTTGCCGATTTTTTGCAGCAGACGCCGGACACGCTCTTCACTGATCAGGTATCCGATCCAGTACCATATCCATGCCCCGAGGAATGATCCGAGCGTGGCCCAGAGGATCACGCTTACGATGCTGAACTGAGGGGCAACAGAAGGATCCTTTGAAACAGTCAGCGTTCCCGCAAGCGGCAGTACGATTTCAGACGGGATCGGAGGAAAAACATTTTCAAGAAACATAACGAGCGCCAGACCGGGATATCCCAGGATCTGCATCGCGTTCTGGCAAAAAGTGTAAATCGAATTAATTACATCAGTAAAACTCATCAGAATAAGCTTCCTTTTTTTAATTTAATCTAAATGATTGTATCACAAGAAAATTCAGGCATTGTTCGAAAAGTCAATTACCTGATTTCGCACGCGGTCATCTTTCTCCAGCGGGAGTGTAAACGTAAAAACAGCTCCGCTCCGATCCGTCCGGTTATCGACCCGGATCCGGCCGCCATGAGCCTCTATGATCGCTTTGCAGAGGAACAGGCCAAGCCCATTGCCTTTTACTGTATTAAAGGTCTTTTTCGCACGATAAAAGCGGTCGAACACATGCACCAAATCTTCCGGCGTCAGTCCGGGACCTTCGTCCAGGACGGAAATCTCGGCATTCTTTTCCGTAACCGTACCGCTGATCGTGATATTGCCTCCGGGTGCATATTTCAGCGCATTGGAGATCAGATTGGTAATTACCTGACGAATGCGGTCTTCATCAGCGCTCACAACAGGAAAATCCGGATCAAAGAGAACGATAATATCACGATCCGCGCACTGCGGAAGCATATGCTTGCGCACGCTGCTGCACAATTCGGGCAGATATACATCTGTTTTCCGCAGCTTAAGCGACCCTGAATTCAGCCGTGAGGCATCCAGAAGGTCATTGATCATGACCGTCAAACGGTCAGCTTCCTCTTCGATCACAGTCAGGGATTCCCTGATTATGGCCTGATCCCAGTTTGCTCCGTCAAGATTCAGTGTTGAGGCATACCCTTTAATGATCGCAACCGGAGTTTTCAGTTCATGACTGATCGTAGAAATGAACGTATTCTTCAGTTCATCCGCTTCCTTGAACTTTGAAATATCCCGGATCAGTGCAATGATATTGAGAATATGCTTATTGTCCGGCGACATCACAGGTGTGTAAGAAACCTCAACCGGCAGCGTTTTTTCGGTGCCCGGAATTCTGATATTTCCGATGACAGAATGCTTGGACTCCGCGCTCAGCGGCCATCCGCCTGCTTCAGCCTCTTCAAGTGTCAGCCCGTCCTCAATACTTTCAAAGTGCACGATATCGTCATGATAGCAGTTGTTCAGGTTCGCATCCCACAAGCTCAGCATTCGCCGCAGCGCGGAATTGATCAGTACTACTTTATGAGAAATATTCATCACCAGGATCCCGTCAGCAACGGAACGGATGATCGCATCGAGACGTTTTTTCTCTTCAAGATTATCCGTATACAGGAATGAATTGTTCACCGCAATCGAAGCCTGCTCGGTAAAAGCCTTCAGAATGCTTTTTTCATAAGGCGTAAAGTTTACCTTATAGCTCCTGAAAACAACGATCGTACCGATCAGTTTATCATGCGATATAAGCGGCATACCGATCCCGTCAGCGATATTCGGCAGGTTCATTGAGCGCAGCCGCTTGATCAGCATATTGATCGAAAGCAGATCCGCAGACTCCGATGCAGTTCCGACATTTGTCAGACCGGAAAGGTATGTTTCGATATATTTCAGCTCCGGTTCGGACAGATTCAGCTGGGTCTGTATCTGCCAGCCGTTTCTGTCGCTGTATAAAGCCACAAAACCGGATTCTCCGCCGACCAGGTCTACCGCCATCTGAATGACCTGCCACAACAGTGGCTCCAGTTCCAGTTCCTGTGTCAGGATCTGAGCGATCCTGATCAAATAATCCCGCTGACGAATCCGAATGTCCTGAAGCATATCACCTCAAAATCCCTGTAAGATCTCATTTCGCAATTATAATAATTATATTATATCGAAAAGAAGTATTTTGGAGAATTCAGGACATAGAGAATAATGAAAGCACTGGTATTGTCTGAATATAAAAAAATGATCTATACCGATGTGGAACGGCCGCAGCCCGCACCGGATGAAGTACTGATCCGGATCAAATCCTGCGGGATCTGCGGATCCGATATCCACGGATACGACGGCTCAACAGGAAGAAGGCGTCCTCCGGTCATTATGGGACATGAAGCGAGCGGCGTTATTGAGGAGCTCGGAACAAATGTCACTGGCTGGAAAATCGGGGACAGAGTGACTTTTGACTCAACGATCTACTGTAACGAATGTGAATCCTGCCGCCGCGGTTATGTGAACCTGTGCGAGAACCGCAAAGTCATCGGCGTATCCTGTGAAGATTACCGCAGGGACGGAGCTTTTGCCGAGTATATAGCAGTTCCGCAGCATATTCTGTATAAGCTGCCGGATAACGTAACCTTTGACCAGGCAGCAATGATCGAGCCCCTTTCCATCGCATTTCACGCCGCGAATCAGGCACTCCACCCCATTGGCGCAACAGCAGCCGTCGTGGGCGCAGGCAAAATCGGAATGCTGTTGATCCAGACACTCCGGATCTTTGGCTTCAGTACGGTCATCGCTGTCAAAAATGCTCCGGATAATAGAGATTTTGTCAAAGAGCTCGGTGCCGATATCTGCCTGAGTACACAAAACGATGATGTACGTAAAACCGTTTATGACCTGACAAACGGGAAAGGCGTTGACTATGTATTTGAGGCAGCAGGGAATGAAAAAGCGATCAACCTCAGTATAGAGATCTGCAAGCGCAATGGGGATATCATCCTGATCGGGAATTCGTCACCGAAAGTATCTGTCCCGCTACAGGCAATTGTCACAGGTCAGCTTCATATCACAGGTTCCTGCGCGTCAAGCGGAGAATATGCCGCATGCCTGGACATGATCTCCAGAAAACTTATTGATGTAGACAAACTCATCGGAACCAGAGCACCGCTGTCAGAAGGCGCTTACTGGTTTGAAAAACTTTACTCAGAACATGGAAATAATCTTAAAGTAATACTGAATCCATGAGCAAGGACGGACGGGAATGCGAAAAATTGTAACTGCGTTTGACCATGCAGGCTTCGATCTCAAAGAAACAGTACACAAAACGATTCGCGAATGCGGCTGTGAAGTGATCGACGTCGGGACGGACTCCGGGACAAGCGTCGACTTTCCGGATTACGCGTACCTTGCTGCGCAGAAGATCCTTAGCGGTGAAGCGGATAAGGGGATTTTTGTATGCGGATCCGGCGTAGGAATGAGTCTGGCGGCTAATAAGATCAAAGGGATCTACGCAGCCGTCTGCCATGATGTTTATTCCGCGCATCAGGCCGTTGAGCATGATGACCTGAACGTATTATGTCTCGGGTCCCGCGTGATCGGTTCCGCACTGGCACACGACCTCATCACTGCGTATCTTTCCGCCTCTTTCAACAATATGCCGAACCAGATCCGGCGGATGGATAAAGTCCGTAAAATCGAAGAAGGAAAATACGAACCGAAAAACAATTCGCTCCGTGTTTTTGAGCTTGGGCAGTCCATATGGCTGGACAACATCCGCAGAGGCATGATCAAGAACGGCAAAATTGCTGCCGATATACGTCACGGGATTATCAGGGGAATCACTTCCAATCCCACTATTTTCAGAAAAGCAGTCAATGAGTCGCGGGATTATGAAAATGCACTTACCCCGATGGCTCTTTCCAATACAGCCCCTGAAGATATCTACACGCAGCTTGTTGTAGAGGATGCGCGGAACGCAGCGGATCTTTTCAGAGAACTTTACATCCAGTCGAAAGGAAATGAAGGCTTTGTAAGCCTTGAGATCAGCCCGCTTCTGGCTCATGATACAGAAGGTACGATCGCTGAGGCCAAGTCGATCTGGAAAGCGGTCAACCGTCCGAATCTGATGATCAAATTTCCCGTCACCGATGAAAGCCTGCCGGCTGTCACAGAACTCACTGCCGCAGGTCTGAACCTGAATCTGACACTTGTTTTTTCTCCCGAAAGATATGAACAGGCTGCAAATGCTTATATCGACGGCCTCCAGAAACGACTGAATCAGGGAGAAACGATCAGCAAGATCCGTTCCGTCGTTTCCGTTTTTGTCTCCAGAATCGATACTAAAGTCGACGCTCTGCTCGCCGAAAAAGGTTTTTCATCCAGAAATCTGATCGGCAAAACGGGGATCCGAAACGCCCAGCGGATCTACAGTAAAAGCACGGAGATCTTCAATGCTGAACGGTTCAGCGCTGTCAGGGAACGCGGAGGAAATCCGCAGCGCGTACTATGGGCTTCAACAGGCACCAAAAATCCCCAATACAAAACAACGTATTACGCGGAAGCTCTGATCGGGGAAAACACAGTCTGTACGCTGCCGCCCGCCACGCTTGAAGCATTTCTGAGGTCCGGATCGGTCGCCAAAACACTTCCGGCAGATCCGAATGAAACGGCATCCTTTTTTGAAGAGCTGGAGAGCACGGGAATCGATTTAAATTCCGTCTTTGCGCAGCTGGAAACGGAAGGCGCTGACGGGTTTGTAAAGGATTACCGGGAAACGCTTGCAACCATCCGCAGCCGCTGTGAGGCAATTCAGGAAGGCATCCTGCCGCTGGGCCACGCAATCGAAGAAACGTTCTCAAAACTGGACCGGGATGCGGTAATGCGCAGGATCTTCAGCAAAGACCCGACCGTATGGACCTTCAATACACAGGCCTTCTCCGAGATCCGCAACCGCCTTGGCTGGCTTGACACATTCAAAAATACTGAAAGCGCCTTCCCGGATTACACCGCGCTCCGAAGCGAACTGAAGAAAGAAGGGATCAGCCGCATTCTGCTCATTGGTATGGGCGGATCCTCCCTTGCGCCGGAAGTGAGCGCAAATGTATTCGAAGAAGAAACTGATATAAAGCTCCAAATCATCGATTCGACGGATCCGATTCAGGTCAACTGTGCTATGGCCGATCATGACCCCGCTTCCACCTTTTACATCGTTTCCTCTAAGTCAGGGAGCACTGCCGAAGTCCGTGCCCTTCTGGATTACTTTTACTGCGAAAGCCGAAAAGTGCTCGGCAGCAATACCGGCCGGCATTTCATTGCCATCACCGATCCCGGAACCGCACTTGAAAAAACAGCACGGGAGTTCGGATTCAGAAGGATTTTCCTTTCCGACATATCGGTAGGCGGTCGTTTCTCAGCATTGACCCCGTTCGGGCTTCTTCCTGCTGTTCTGACCGGTCTCGATCCGAAACAAATCTCTCTTAAAGTAAATGAGATCATGAAGTCCTGCTCTCCTTCCCTTTCTGCAAATAAGAATGAGGGAGCTGCGCTGGGAAGCTTTATCGGCACTGCAGCCTGCCTTGGCAGGGATAAACTTACGATCCTGACAGATGAAGCATTCCGATCCTTCGGCACGTGGCTAGAGCAGCTGATCGCTGAATCCTCGGGCAAGGAAAACAAGGGAATCATCCCTATCGATAATGAACCGGAACCGGGCAGCAGGGATTATGCAGATGACCGCTGTTTTGTTTACATTAACTATAACAACAGCCGTGCGGATGAGATCCATAAGATCAGACAGCAGGGCCATCCCGTCATTGAGATCGCGATCGAAAGCAAATATGACCTTTTCAGTGAATTCTACCGCTGGGAGATCGCCGTATCTGTGGCATGCGGGATTCTGGGCATTAATGCCTTTGATCAGCCAAATGTACAGAGCAGTAAAAAGCGTACAGCTGCCAAAATCAATGAATATCATGAAACCGGACAGCTGTGCGAACCCGAAGCTGTCTGGTCCGATGACGAAACAGAAATCTGGACACCGGAGCAATTGCCGCATATTGCCGAATGCAAAACGTACAATGATGTCATTAACGGATTCATTAGGCAGAGCACTGCGGGAAGAGATTATATCGCTGTCAATGCATACCTGCCGCGAAATCCGGAAACGACAGAATGGCTTGAGAACCTTCGAAGTGTTATCCTCCGCACAACAGGGTGCGCTGTGACCGCAGGTTTCGGGCCCCGCTATCTGCATTCCACCGGTCAGATGCATAAGGGAGGCCCAAACAGCGGTCTGTTTATTCAGATCGTCGCGGATCATCAGGAGGATATTGAAATTCCAAATGAAGACCTCCGTTTCGGGATCCTCGAACGTGCCCAGGCACTCGGCGATCTTGAAGCTCTTACCGAAAATAACAGAAGAGTGATCCGGATCCGTTTCAGGAACGGCCTGCCAAAGAAGGATTGAACCTTGAGCGGCGGTAAACTTCATGAAATTCTGATATGCACGAATCCCGAATGCGGTTTCAGATTTCCGCTCAGTCCGACTGAAAAAAGACCGGATCGCTGTCCGAGATGCAGCGCTCCGGTCGAAATGGCGGAAGCTCCTTACAGTTCCTTCGCTGTCCCGGTAAAGGAAAAACACAGTACACATAAACCGTTCATCTCGGTACTCGACAATATCCGAAGCACATATAATGTCGGGTCGATATTCCGAACCTCGGACGGTGCCGGGATCAGCAAATTATACTTATGCGGCATCACGCCCACACCGGAACATCCTAAAGTCGGTAAAACAGCGCTGGATGCCGAAAAAGCCGTCCTGTGGGAGCACTCCTGGAGTGTCCTGGATACGGTCAGAAAACTGAAAAATGAAGGATACCTGATCATCACGCTTGAAGGCGGGAACTCATCGGTAAATATTTTTGAAGCGATACCGGAAATAAAAAAAACAGACCTTCCCATCGCGCTGGTCGTCGGCAATGAAATCAGCGGCGTTGACCCGGACGTTGTCGCACTGAGCTCTGAATGCGTTTATATTCCGATGGAAGGCATAAAAGAATCTTTGAATGTAGCAACTGCATTTGGAATTGCAGCTTACCTGCTTCGCTACCAGGGAATGAACTATGAGTGAAACAACAATTACACCGATCAGACAGCAATATCTGGACATCAAGAAGCAATATCCGGACGCGATCCTTTTCTTCCGGCTGGGAGATTTTTATGAAACCTTTGACGAAGATGCAGAGATCACTGCACGTGAGCTCGATCTTGTTCTTACTTCCCGCAGCTTCGGAAAAGATACCCGATCCCCGATGGCCGGGATCCCTTATCATGCCGTTGAAAATTATCTTGCCCGCATGATCGAAAAGGGATATCATGTGGCAATCTGCGAGCAGATGGGGAACCAGGCGATCAACGGACTCTTTCCCAGAGAAGTGATCCGCGTCGTTACACCCGGAACACTAATCGAACCCGGGTTGCTGAAAAAAGACAGCAATAACTATTTACTGTCAGCAACCGTAAACGGCAATGTTCTCGGAATATCTTATGCGGACATTACAACCGGAGAATTTTTCACCACGGAAATCAAAACCGACCGCATTCTTACGGATCTGATGGCAGAAATTACAAGATTGAACCCGGCTGAAATCATCATCAGCGATAAAGCTGAGCTGGATATTCCCGGCAATCTGCACATCAGCCGTGTTCCGTCTGTCTTCTTTGACCCGATCCGGGCTACCGATGTACTGATGGAGCATTTCTCAGTAACAACACTCAACGGGTTCGGTCTCGCTGCCCGTTCCGCATCGGTTTGTGCGGCGGGGGCAATCATCTCATACCTCACTAAAAACCAGGCCAGCAGTCTTCAGCTTCTGACAAAAATCAGTATTTATTCACTTGATGAATTTATGCTGCTCGATTCTTCTACACGCAAAAATCTGGAGCTGACGGAAACACTTCGCAGTAAAGACGTAAACGGCTCTTTGTTAGGTGTTCTGGACCACACCACGACGCCAATGGGTAAACGCCTGATCCGTCAATGGGTCAATAAACCGCTGATCAACCTCAGCGCGATCCGTACACGCCAAAATGCCATCCGGTGCCTTCTGAAAAACGGAATGGTAAGGAATGAGCTTGCTGCAGCATTAAAAGGTATTGCTGACCTTGAGCGTCTGATCAACAGAGTCGGTTCTAAAAACGCGATTCCGCGTGATCTGGTAGCCATGCGGGAATCACTTCGTCTGGTTCCAGAAATCATTGAGCTTTCCGGGCCTCTAATGCCGGATCTTCAGCCTGCTGTCGGAAAGATCGTCCCTCTGGACAGTGTCAGCAGTATTCTTGAAGAAGCAATATCAGATGAACCTCCTGCTACGCTTCAGAATACAGGAATCATCCGAAGAGGGTATTCAGAGGAACTGGATAACATTCTGCTGCATTCAAAAGAGGCGAGAGAATGGATGGCAGGTCTTGAAGCAAAAGAGCGTGAGCGTACCGGACTGAAGACGCTGAAAGTCAGTTATAACAAGGTGTTCGGATATTATATTGAAATTTCCCGCGGACTGGCTGATCAGGCACCGGAAAATTACATCCGCAAACAGACCCTTGTCAACGCTGAAAGGTTCATCACACCTGAGATGAAGGAATACGAAGCCCTGATCCTGAATGCGGACGAAACGATCCACCAAATCGAAGTCAGGCTTTTCGAGCAGGTATGTCATGAAATCAGCCAGTATTCGGATGAGGTCCTTGCTGCGGCAAGAAGCATCGGCATACTGGATGTACTCATTTCCCTCGCGGAAGCAGCTGCTGTCAACAATTATGTATGTCCTGAAGTCAATGAAAGCAAAAACCTGAATATCATTGAAGGGCGTCATCCGGTCGTTGAAAAAACACTCGGCAAGGGAAGCAGCTTTATTCCCAATGACGTACGCTTTGAGGACGGAGAGATCATCCGCGTGATAACGGGGCCCAATATGAGCGGCAAATCAACGTTCCTGCGCCAGACTGCGATCATCGTACTGATGGCCCAGATGGGGTCATTTGTTCCCGCTGAAAAGGCAGAGATCGGTATTGTGGACAGGATCTTCACACGTATCGGAGCACAGGATGAGATCCATGCAGGACTCTCGACATTTATGGTTGAAATGGTTGAAACTGCTAATATTCTGAATAACGCTACGGATAAGAGCCTGCTGATCCTTGATGAAATCGGCAGAGGAACCAGCACATATGACGGTGTATCCATTGCCTGGGCAATCGTTGAATATATTCATAATGCGCCGAAACTGCGTGCAAGGACACTCTTTGCGACACACTATCATGAACTGACCAGAATCGCTGAAACACTTCCCGGCGTCAGGAATTACAATGTCGCAGTTTCCGAATCAAACGGCGAAGTAATTTTTCTGCATAAAATCGTTTCAGGCGCGGCCGACAAATCTTACGGGATCCATGTTGCTCAAATTGCCGGTTTGCCCAAACCGGTCATTAACCGTGCCAATGAGATCCTGTACAAACTGGAATCCGCAGACAGGCAGGATTCGATCAAAGAAACAGCCGTTCCCACCGAACAGCTTCTTCTGTTCCCCGAAACAAATCCGATCATAGATGCTCTTAAATCTCTTGATGTGGACAATCTTTCTCCAATTGAAGCGATCAATATGCTCTATACATGGAAACATAAATTCCAGTGATCTTTTTATGCCGGATTAAAAAAAGAGGGCAGCTTTTTACGGCTGACCTCCTTTTTATATTTCCTTATGTTCTGAAAACAGTCATTCGGATACAGTTTCTTCCGTTATAACATCTTCAGTATTTTCAGTATTTTCAGTATTTTCAGCAGTTTCCACACGTGTGATCATGACTTCGATCGTTGCAGGTGTCACATACTGAACACTGATACTGTCACTTGAAGAGACCTCCACACGCGGAGCAAGCTGGTATGATCCGGCTTCCAGATCCTGCAATTCGATCACTGCGTGGATATCTTCCGGATCGATCTCGCTCAGGGAATTGATCGGTCCGACAAGATAGACATCAATATCCTGCGGAGAAATCGTTGCATGCATTCCATCCTCAAATCCGATGACAGAAACCGGGATCTGGGAGAATGTAGCTGTTCCTTCGATCGCACTGATCGTAACATTCATGGTTACGGTAGACTCACCTACGAGCGTTACACCTTCCGGCACATTCAGGCTGACTTTGCGGTTCGTGCTCGAATTGATCTCGCTCAGCATGACCGTCTCAGTTTCAATGTAACTGTTCAGGCTGTTCAGCAGTTCTTTATCCGCGGAATACACCGTCACAAAGCCCGGTTCCACGCTCAGGTTATCAACACGATAACCTTGTGCGATCTCGCCCTGTACCGCCAGTTTTACAGAAAGGATTCTGTAACCGCCGCGCATTTTGATTTCCTGAGTCACCTTGAGCTTATCCGGCTGGATGGTAACATCCCTGACTGCCCGTCCGTCTTCGGTCCATGCATTCACCTGCAGATTTCTTTCGATCGTTTCCGTATCATTATTCCGTTCGAGTTCAACAGAAACCTTGCTGATCGTATCAAGCTGGGAAACGGTACCCGTAATACTCACTGTATCCTGCGAGAGAACCGGAGTACCTGCACGAAAAGCGGTCGGGATATCTCCAGTTTCATCAACGGTGACGGGAAAATCTCTGGTTTCATACTGTTCGATCGTCACAGTCGCAACACTTGGATTGTACGAAACGATCCGAATCGGAGAAATACCCACCTGAACATCGATCGGTACCTGATGCGTTCCGGCCTCCAGCCCGGTCACATCGATGATGGCCTTTGCCTGGATCCTCTCAAGAGATATTCTGCGCCAAACGGAATTCGGAGCGCGCAGATTAATGGATACTGTATAGGGCAACCCACCGGTTATGATCTTATCATCTGTCAAACCTGCTGTCTCGATCGTAACGGTTTGAGAGAAACGGCCTTCCTCCGTAGGATCTGTTGAAACCGTCGCAATGACCCAGATCAGAAAGGCAAGAACAAGGGACAAAAGAATGAGCGGAATATCTTTCAGTATTTGCAGAATAATCTTTTTCATTTGTTATCCGTCCTCGATTTATCCCCGCGAATATTCCAGCTTTTTACAATTTGTTTGACAGACTCCGAAAAAGAAAGCGGAGCCGGCTTCTCATACGCCTCTTTTATGATCTCAGACAAACGGGTCGGCGAAAGGTCACGTTCGATCGTACCATTTCTGCACAGGGATATCGTTCCTGTTTCTTCGGAAACAACAATTGCAAGACAGTCTGTTTCCTCACTGACACCCATTGCTGCACGGTGCCGAAGTCCCATATGCCGTTCTGGACTTTTCTCCAGAACATTCCGTGATGACAGAGGCATTACACATGATGCAGCGTAGATCCGCCCCTTCCGGATAATTACGGCTCCGTCATGCAGAGGGGTATTGGGATAAAAAATCTGCAGAAGCAGTTCGACACTTACTTTTGCGTCAATATTGACACCCGCTGTAATTTCTTTATCCAGATCATCAAAATATTCCAGTACGATCAGTGCCCCATGGTTCCGAAGTGCCAGTCTCATACAGGCGTCTCCGAGGGTATCTGCCAGTTCATACATCATTTCAGCATCCTGCGGCGTAGAGGAAAAAAGGTCTTTTATATTTCTGATCCCCCCTACCCTGTCGATCGTTCTCCGGATCTCAGGCGCAAATACGACCGGGATCATGATCAGCAGCACCGGGATCACATTGCTGACGATCCAGGTAAAGGCGGTCAGGCTTTGGATCAGGCTGAGCAAACCGAAAAAGACGAAAGCAAAAATCAGCCCCCGGGCCATATTAAATCCGCGTGTTCCCTGAAGCAATTTAATCAGGATAAAAATGCACAAAGCAACAAGCAGAATATCCGGGATACTGCCTTTCGTAAAGCGCTGTCCTATAAATTTAATTTCCTCAATGATCGCGTTCAATTTTCCATTCCTCTTCGATGCCGTTCGCTTCGTTCAATCCAGAAAAAATATATATTAATCATAA
>CADBKS010000078.1 GCA_902795255.1 uncultured Chloroflexota bacterium | reverse complement strand
TAGTGCAAATGCATAATTTATTGCATTGACAGTTCAGAATTTTAGTGATAACATTTTTCACACATTTATTAACCGGGATTGTGCATTTGCACAATGTTATGATTCCGGCCCGAATTTCTGGGTTTGAAGGGGGCTATATGAACAAGGTTTCAAGCCGAACAGCGTCGAGGTCTGGCTTCGGGCAGACTCTTCATAACACGCTGCTCTACATACAGCAGCACTGGCAGTTGTATGTGTTATTTATGCTGCCGGCCTTTGCGCTGACGATCATTTTCCGTTATATCCCGATGGGTGGTATCGCCATTGCATTTACGGAATATAACCCGATCCGCGGTATTTTTGCGAGTGAATGGGTGGGCTTTTCGCATTTCCAGCGTTTTCTGAACTCACCTGACTTCCTGAAATACCTTGCAAATACCCTGAAGCTGTCTGTATACGGGCTCCTTTGGGGGTTCCCAGCGCCGATTTTGCTGGCTTTCCTGCTCAATCGTATTCTCAGCAAGAAAACCAAGCAGAACATTCAGCTGGTGCTCTATATGCCGAACTTCATTTCGGTCATCGTTCTCTGCGGTATCGTCCGCATCATCCTTTCTCCGACCGGTATGATCAACTCCCTGCTGGTGACCCGGACGAACTTCATGACCATGCCTTCCGCTTTCCGTACGATCTATATCGCATCCGGTATCTGGCAGGGTGCGGGCTGGGCCTCCATCATTTACACGGCTGCCCTTTCCAATGCTAGTAAAGATCAGAAAGAAGCTGCTATCATCGATGGCGCCAACATTATTCAGCAGATCAAAGCTGTTGAATGGCCGGCGATCAAAGATACGGTTTTGATCCAGTTCATTATGTCCGTCGGGAACATCATGAGCGTCGGTTTTGAAAAGGCGTACGCGCTGCAGACGGATATGAACCTCGGCACTTCCGAAATCATCTCCACCTATGTGTATAAAAAAGGTCTTCTGGATGGCGACTATGGTTTCTCCACTGCGGTCGGCCTTTTTAACACTGTCATCAATGTTGTTCTTCTGGTCTCCATGAACGCGATCGTGAAGAAGATGAATGACGGAAAGGGGATCTAAACCATGAACGCTGCTGCAACCAAACCGAAGAAACGAAGCGAGTTTTCAAAGAATACCCCCGGGGATAAAGTGATCCTGATCTGCGGTTATGTGATCCTTGGCCTGTTTGTGCTGGCGATCATTGTCCCGGTGATCTACATTATCCTTGCGTCCTTTATTGATCCGATCACACTGCAGAATACCGGTCTGACCTTTGACTTCAGCAAATGGACGACCATGGCATATCAGCGTGTTCTGTCCAATGATCAGATCTGGACCGGTTTCAAGAACGCACTGATCTACTCCGTACTCTTTACCGGACTTTCCGTAGTTATCACGCTGCTGGCCGCTTATCCGATGTCCCGCGCGGATTTCAAGGGCAAGGGATTCTTCAATGCTATCTATGTCATCACCATGTTCTTTGGCGGCGGCCTGATCCCGACCTATTTGCTGATCAGTGACCTGGGGATGCTGGATACCATCTGGGCGATCCTCCTCCCCGGCGCCTTCAGCGTCTGGAACATGATCATTGCCCGGACTTATTACATGGGAATTCCGCGTGATATGCAGGAAGCGGCTGAAATCGACGGCGCGTCCGAGATGGTGTATTTCTTCCAGATCCTGCTCCCGGTCTGCTCCCCGATCATCGCGACCATCGCCATGTGGCAGTTCGTCGGTATGTGGAACAGCTACTTTGATGCCATGGTCTACCTCAACAGCGCCTCCAAACAGCCGCTGCAGCTGGTCCTCCGCTCGATCCTGATCCAGAACCAGCCGGAACCGGGTATGGTTTCCGATATGCAGTCTACTGCCGAACGCGCACAGCTGGCTGAACTGCTGAAATACGGTACCATCATCATCTCCAGCCTTCCGCTGCTGATCATGTATCCCTTCTTCCAGAAGTATTTCGACAGCGGCATCATGGCCGGTGCGGTCAAGGGGTAATTCACTATTGTATCCAACAGGCTGCTCTAATGAGCAGCCTGTAAATAGAAACGAAGGAGAAAAAATGAGTAAGTTTCACAAGAGTTTACTGATTGTTCTGGCGATCGTTCTGATGGCCGGAATGCTTGCTGCCTGCGGCGGTAAGAAGGATACCGGCACTACCACCGGTACCACCGACACCAAGACCACGTCCGGTCTGGATGTCGATCCCGCTTCACTGGCTTTCCCGCTTGCCGAGAAGGCTACCATCACCGCACTGACCAACTACCCTGCGGGTTCCGAGTCTGAACCGAACAACCGCACGATTTTCAAGCGCCTTGAAGAACAGACGAATGTTCATGTGGACTGGAAAGCCATCCAGAGCGACCAGTGGGGCGATAAGATCACCCTTGAAATGTCCAACATCAAGACCCTGCCGGAACTCGTCTTCAATGCCGGCTTCGGTGATACTGACCTGCTGAAATATGCAAAACAGGGTGTCATTATTCCTTTGGAAGACTACATCGACAAATATATGCCGAACCTGAAGAAAGTTTTCGAACTGGCTCCGGAATATAAAGCCATGTGCACCGATGAAAACGGCCACATCTGGGCTTTCCCGTGGATCGAACAGCTCGGTTATGAAAAGACCGCTATTCAGACCATTGGCAACATGCCTTTCATCAACACTGCCTGGCTGGATTTCCTTGGCCTTGAAATGCCGAAGACTGTCGATGAATTCGAACAGGTCCTCATTGCCTTCCGTGACAATGCCGACGCCCTGAAAGAAGAATTCAAAATCGAAGGTTCCATCATCCCGATGTCCTGCATCATGAATGACGGCGACCAGGATCCTTATATCCTGATCAACGGTTTCGGCGAAGGTTATGGCGATCCGGACCGCGGGACCCACCTCATGGTCACTGATGACAAGAAAGTTATCTCCGTTGCCACTTCCGAAGGCTTCAAGAAGGGTACCGAATGGCTGCATAAACTGTATGCAGAAGGCCTGATCGACCAGGAAGCTTTCACTCAGGAATGGTCTACCTACGTTGCCAAGGGTAAGTCCGGCCGCTATGGTGTTCTCTTCTCCTGGGATGTTGCGAACATCGCGAAACTCGATGGCTGGGCTCCGCTGCCGGCTCTCGAAGCTGATACCAAGAACATCACCCCGCAATCCGGTTCCTTCACCTCCGGTTTCCAGCGCGGCCGCTGTGTCGTCACCGCCAACGCGAAGAACCCGGCCCTGATCGCTGCCTGGATCGACCAGATGTATGATCCGTTCCAGTCCCCGCAGAACAACTGGGGTACTTATGGCGAAGATGATGATTTCGATATCTTCGTTCTGGGTGAAAATGAAAAGGGCGAAAAGATGCTGAAGCATGCTCCTCTGGGCGATGCCTCCCCGGTGGAAGTCCGCGAAGCTGAATCTGTCAACGGTCCTCTGGCCATCCTTGACTCCTACTACGGTGTCTATGTGACCTGCCCGGATGACGCTCAGTATCGTCTCGACTGGATCAAAGATATCTACACTCCGGATATGAACTTCAAATATGCAATGCCGAATGTGTTCATGTCCGCGGATGATACCAAGACCGTTTCCGACCTGACTGCTGATATCCGCAAGACCATCAACACCGCAAAGGCTGACTGGGTAATGAACGGCTTCACTGAAGAAGACTGGAACAAACTCCAGAGCGACCTGAAGGCTTACAAACTGGACGATCTCATTGCGATCTACCAGAAGTATGTTGATGCGTACTACGCTGAATAATTGAACCGAAAAAAGTCCGCCTTCTCCGGCCGGAGAAGGCGGACTTTATTATCTGTAAATGAAAAATATGCCTTTGGAGGAAAATTGACCAGCGATATTCTGAGAGAAGCACGAAGATATGAAGAGGTTGCTGAACAGTATATTGAAAAGTCTGACAGACCGGACTATCATCTTTCTACCCGTACGGGCTGGATGAACGATCCGAACGGGTTCAGTTATTATAACGGGCAGTACCACCTTTTCTATCAGTATTATCCTTACGAGGCAAAATGGGGCCCGATGCATTGGGCTCATGCAGTCAGTGACGATATGCTTCACTGGCATTATCTTCCTGCTGCCCTGGCTCCGGATACCCTGTCTGACCGTGACGGTTGTTTTTCAGGCAGTGCTGTTGATTTGCCGGACGGACGGCACCTGCTTATTTATACCGGGGTTGTATCTGCCGGGCGTCATCTGGGAGATCTTGAAAAAGTTATACAGCACCAGTGCCTTGCTGTCGGTGACGGAATCGATTATGAAAAATATGCTGGAAATCCGGTTCTTGATGGAGATGATGTTCCGGAAGGCTGTTCAAAAGAAGATTTCCGCGACCCGAAGATTTGGCGCGAAGCAGACGGCTCGTACCGATGTATTGTGGCAGTACGTCCGGCTGATGGCAGCGGCATGATCCTGCTTTATTCCAGTAAAGATGCTTTTCACTGGAAATTTGAAAGTATTCTTGCAGAAAACAAAAATCGTTTCGGCAAAATGTGGGAATGCCCGGATTTCTTTGAACTGGATGGACGATATGTTCTTCTCACGAGCCCGCAGGATATGCTTCCAAGCGGTTTTGAATATCATAACGGAAATGGTACGCTGTGCCTGATCGGCTCTTTTGATGAGACAACGAAAAAATTCCATGATGAGTTTGATCAGGCGATCGATTATGGAATCGATTTTTATGCGACACAGACCATGGTCACTCCGGATGGCAGAAGGGTGATGATCGCCTGGATGCAGAACTGGGATACGCTCGCGATCATTCGCCACAAAGCCCGATGGTTCGGGCAGATGACAATTCCGCGGGAACTTTCCGTCCGGAATAACCGGCTGTATCAGTGGCCGATCCGTGAGCTTGAGACACTGCGGCGGAACAGGGTGGAATATCATAATGTTCTCTGCAATGGTGAGATGCGGTTTGACGGCGTCCGCGGAAGGCATATTGATATGACCGTAAAGATCCGCCCGGCAGATGCAAACGCATCTTATGAAAAGTTCGGACTGTGGTTTGCTGAAAATGAACTGTATCATACATCGCTGAGTTTCCATCCGTCGGATTCGATCATGAAGATCGACCGGAAATTCTCCGGATCCCGCCGCGCGGTGATCCACCAGCGCCGGGCAATGATCTCTCACCGGAATGGTGAATTGACCTTCCGGATGATCCTTGATCTCTACAGTGCCGAGATCTTTTTGAATGACGGGGAGCAGACGATCACCATTACACTTTACACTGATCATGACGCCGACGGTATTAAATTTATTACGGATGGCAATGTGATCCTTGATATTGAAAAATATGATCTGGTGATGGATTAGAAAGCTTTTGTTTCTGTCCGGAAGAGGCTTCGGACATCCGGACAGAACATGTTATCTCCGCGCAGGGTGTTGTATGGCACCCTGCGCATTTTTATAATGCTTCATTTTTTTTTGCTGAAAGCGATATCTGCCAGTGTCTTCCCGGAAAGGTAGTCGTGGATCAGATCGTTCAGCTCTTTCCACATCGGCAGCGGCTTGCAGAAGGACTGGCGCGGACATTCTTTCGCCCCGCATTCCAGACAGGCAACAGGGGCCAGCGTCCCCTCCTCAGCTTCCAGGATCTCGGATAACCGGTATTCCTCTGGCGGGCGGCTCAGCCGGTAACCGCCGCTTTTACCGCTTTTCCCTTCAACAAGCCCTTCCCGGACAAGATCCTTTATGATGATCTCCAGATATTTTTTTGAGATCGCCTGCCGTTCCGCAATGTCTTTCAGCGGGACCGGAGCAGCATTCCGGTGCTCGGCAAGGTCGATCATCAGCCGCAGTGCATAACGTCCTTTAGTTGAAATCATTTTTCCCTCTTTGTTTTAATTATAGTTTCTAAATGAAAAAATAACAAAAATTCAAATACATATTGACATAGTAGGCAAATGGAGTTATCAATATTAGTACATCAATTTAAAGTGAGTGATCGTTATGAATTCAAAATCCGTTATTGAAACAGTTTCCGTTTCCGGTTCCCGCGTATATGCATGGGAAAAGATTTTTGATATGGAAATGATGTGCGGCCGGATGAGCATGCGCTCCCCGGAGCGCAGATAGATCAGGAACCGTCGTGTATTTCTGCCCGGGTTCCGATCCCGGGCTTTTCTTTATCGGAATAATATTACGGATCATTATTGAATAAGAGGTAAAAATGAGCAATTATAAATTTGAAACTTTGCAGCTGCATGTCGGTCAGGAACAGGCCGATCCGGCGACAGATGCCCGTGCCGTACCTATTTACCAGACAACTTCTTATGTTTTCAGAAATTGTCAGCATGCTTCAGACCGTTTCGGTCTGGCAGACCCCGGAAATATTTACGGCCGTTTGACCAATTCTACGCAGGACGTACTGGAAAAACGTCTGGCCGCTCTTGAGGGTGGCAGTGCTGCGCTGGCACTTGCTTCCGGTGCCGCGGCGATCACCTATACCCTTCAGGCGCTGGCGGCAAACGGCGGGCATATCGTTGCGCAGAAGACGATCTACGGCGGCAGCTATAACCTGATGGAGCATACCCTTCCTCAGTTCGGGATCAGCACGACTTTTGTTGATGCGCATGACCTGGCCGAGCTGGAAAATGCCATTCAGGAAAACACCCGCGCTGTCTATCTTGAAACGCTCGGCAATCCGAACAGTGATATTCCGGATATTGACGCCATCGCGGAGATCGCCCACCGGCATGGCCTTCCGCTGGTGATCGACAACACTTTTGGCACCCCGTATCTGATCCGTCCTTTTGAACATGGCGCGGATGTGGTCGTACACTCTGCCACAAAGTTCATCGGCGGGCACGGGACAACGCTCGGCGGTGTGATCATTGAATCCGGAAAATTCGACTGGAAGAAGAGCGGAAAGTACCCGAATATCGCCGAACCGAATCCCAGCTATCACGGGATCTCGTTTTATGATGCGGTCGGCCCGGCTGCTTTTGTGACTTATGTGCGTGCAATCCTGCTGCGTGATACCGGTGCGGCGATCTCTCCGTTCAATGCGTTTCTTCTGCTGCAGGGCGTCGAGACGCTTTCTTTGCGGTTGGAGCGCCATGCGGAAAATACAAAGAAGGTCGTTGAATACCTGAACAGTCATCCGCTGGTGGAAAAGGTCAACCATCCGTCACTCCCGGATCATCCGGATCATGCACTGTATGAGAAGTACTTCCCGAACGGCGGAGCTTCGATCTTCACTTTTGAGATCAAAGGCGGACAGGCTGAGGCCTGGAAGTTTATTGACAATCTGCAGATTTTTTCACTGCTTGCCAACGTGGCGGATGTCAAGAGCTTGGTGATCCATCCGGCTTCCACGACCCATTCCCAGCTGACAGAGGCTGAATTGCTGGATCAGGGGATCAAACCCAATACGATCCGTCTTTCCATCGGGACCGAGCATATTGACGACATCCTTGCGGATCTGGAGAACGGCTTCGCGGCGCTGAAATAAGGGGCTGATCGTTGCGGGGGACAGGGACCATCCGATGTTGCGGGATGGTCCCTGTCTGCCCGGTTTTCGTATTGAAAAGATTTTGATATAAAGGAGTAAGGCAGATAAATGAAAAAACTGATCGTGGCTGCCGCATTTGCCGTGGTGTTGATCGCCGCAGTGGTGATCCTTGCGCCGGGGATCAAAACGACCCCGAAAGCAGAGGCTCCGGCAGGAGCATCTGCTGCGGAACCGGTTTCGACTGAAATCCCGGTGCCTGTTATTGAAGAAAATGAAAAAACTGATGATGCGGCAATTCCGTCCGAAGCTGCTCCGTCACAGTCCGCTGAAGCTTTTCTGATTAGCACCGATTCACTCCGGACGGATCAGGTATCCTTCATCCGTCCTGTTTCCGGAAGCAGGATCGAGCTTCTGGCCAGACTTGGGGATGACGGAAAAGTGAAGGCTGCCCTGGGTACCTGTCAGTCCTGCAATGGTTCCCCGATGGCTTACTACACTCAGGTGGGTGATCTGCTGCGCTGCAATAACTGCGGGCAGACTTTCCCGCTGAGTGTCCTGGATACACCGGGCGGCGGGTGCCACCCGATCATGATCGATGCCGCGGTCCTAACGGAAACCGGGGACGGGCTCCTTGTGGATACGGATCTGCTGGGTCAGTATGAACCTTTGTTCAGCAGGGTGGCTGAGCATTGAAAGCCGAACGCACAAGAAAAGAAACGATCCGTATTCGCGGGATGTTCTGTTCCCACTGCGAAGAAAAGGTCAATGCTGCCCTGAACGCGCTGGACGGTGTGGTTTCTGCCCGTGCGAGTCTGGCGGAAGGAAACGCGGAAGTCGAATATGATCCCGGTGTGATCTCACTCCGGAAAATACGCGGTGCCGTAGAGGCTGCCGGCTATGAAGCGGCCGAAAAAGGATCCGGTCCCCGCGCAGGGGCAGTCCTCCTGATCATCCTGGCAATTTATGTGATCGCTTCGCATATGGGATGGACGCGGGTGTTCAGCGTGTTCCCGACAGCCGGATCTGGTGTAAGTCTCGGCATGCTTTTCATGATCGGAGCGCTAACAAGTGTGCACTGCATTGCCATGTGCGGTGGCATCAACCTGATGCAGTCCGCGTCTTCCGCACAGAGCCGGACAGGTGCTCCGGGTGCGGCCAATCTGTTTTACAATGCCGGACGGGTGGTTTCCTATACATTGACCGGTGCACTGTGCGGCGGGATCGGGATGACACTGCAGCTGACCGGCCTGCTGAAAGGTCTGATCCCGACTGCTGCCGGAGTTTTTATGCTCATTATGGCTCTCAGGATGCTGGGCCTGGGAAAATGGTTCCGAAAAGTCCGAATCTCCCTGCCGGTCCGGATACGGACCGGTGCGGGGGCTGCTTCCGGGAACAGGTCTTCTTTTGTGATCGGCCTTCTGAACGGGCTGATGCCCTGCGGTCCGCTGCAGTCCATGCAGCTTTATGCCCTTTCAACGGGGAGCGTTCTTACAGGTGCGGCATCGATGTTCTTCTTCAGCCTGGGGACGGTACCGCTGATGTTTGGTTTCGGCTTTGCTGCAGGGAAGCTTGGCCGCAGGCACCGGCAGACGATGCAGACGGTCTCGGCGGTCCTGATCTTCGTGATGGGGCTCAGCATGATCATGAACGGGCTTTCCCTTTCCGGGATCCCGTTTTTTCAGACCGGGACGCGGACCGTATCGGTCAGTACGGTCGAAGCGCGTGTCCAGGTTCTCCGCAATGAGATCGATTACGGATCCTATCCGGCTTTTTCGGTGAAAAAAGGGATCCCGGTCGAATGGACCCTGGTCGTACCGGAGGGCAAGCTGACCGGATGCAACGGGGAGATCATTGTTCCAGCCCTGGGCCTGGATGTGAAACTGCATGAGGGAGAGAATCTCATCCGTTTTACACCGGAGACCGCCGGGGTGATCCCGTACAGCTGCTGGATGGGGATGATCCGGAGTACGATCGAAGTCACGGACTGATCCGGTTCCCCGTGTTTCATATCATGTCCGCCGGAAAGATCTCCGGCGTTTTTTTTTATGCCGTCTGCATGTTTTTATATGCCTTTTGTCATGGCGTTCTGAAAGATACTATATAATTAGCGGCGTTCTTATCTCGTTTTTATTTTCGGAGGAATATATGAGGCGGAAAGCATTGAAAGCCGCTTTTCCTTACACGATCCCCATTTTTGCCGGGTTCTGGTTCCTGGCGCTTGCTTATGGGATCTATATGAATACGGCAGGTTTTTCCTTTGTCTATCCGATGTGTATGAGCATCCTCATCTTCGGCGGATCTCTGGAGTTCATTGCCGTGGAGATGCTCCTGAGTCCTTTCGCGCCGGTCCAGGTGCTGGTGATGACGCTGCTGGTGCAGGCCCGGCACCTTTTTTACGGGATCTCTATGCTGGAGAAATACAGAGGGATGGGTTGGAAGAAGTTCTACCTTATTTTCGGAATGTGTGACGAATCTTTTTCGATCAATTACACTGCTGAAGTGCCGGAAGGGGTGGACCGCGGGTGGTTTTACTTTTTCGTGACGCTCCTGAACCAGTTGTACTGGGTCTCCGGTGCGGTGATCGGAGGACTGGTCGGCTCACTCCTCAGTTTTGATACGGAGGGCCTGAGCTTTGTGATGACGGCAATGTTTGTTGTGATCTTCATGGAGCAGTGGCTGAAGGAGAAAAATCACAGCTCTGCTTTTCTCGGACTTGGTGCTTCGGTACTGTGCCTGCTGGTTTTCGGTCCGGATTCATTTATGATCCCGACGATGGCGGTCATCGTTGCCGCGCTGGCGCTGCTGCAGAAACCACTTGAGAGGAAGGATATCTGATATGACCGTTCCGCAGCAAATCATTACCATCGCTTTATGTGTCGCAGGTACGATGCTGACACGGTTCCTTCCGTTCCTGGTTTTTTCTGAAAACCGTCCGATTCCTGCTTTTATCCGCTATATCGGGAAATGGCTCCCCTCCGCTGTATTCGGTATGCTGGTCGTATACTGTCTGCGCAATGTGAGCCTGCTGTATGGCACCCACGGGCTGCCGGAGCTGATCGCCATTGCCGTGACGGCCGGGCTGCATCTCTGGAAACGGCAGATGCTGATCTCAATTGCGGGCGGCACGGTTTGCTACATGCTGCTTCTGCGGTTCGTATTCTGATCCGGACCGCGCATGCAGGGTAAAAAAAGAGGATGAAGGCATATGGACAGCCTTCATCCTCTTTTTCTTGCCGTTCAGATACGGTTTTTCAGAATATCCGTAGCCAGTTCCAGCATCCGGATAGCTGTATCCCGGACTTCGCTGATCGTGTCATAAACGGAATCTTCCGTCAGAACACCCGCGGGGATCCCTTCCGGAAGCTCAGACTCGCGGTCGCTGAACCATTCTTCGCTGCCGTAATAATCAAACAGACGGATCATGTGGTCCCGGACCGCATCCATTTGATCCAATTTTTCCGAAAGCCCGGAAACTGCTTCCGTGCATTCGTTCAGATAGCTTTCCATTGTTTTGATCCGATCGATATCTGCTGCCATTTCAGTCTCCCCTGTCCCGGTGTCCGTTATTTCCCGTCCGGGAAGCTGGTGAAGGCACCGCGTTCTGGCACCGGAAAATCGCCGGACGCTTTTTCATTCGCAATGGCACGGATCATGAAAGCCATGTTCCTTGCCAGATTGCGCATGGTCTGCAGCCCTTCCAGGTCCTTTTTTACGTCTTCGGCAGTGAACCCGTGAACCTGGTTCCAGTAGTTAGCTGATGCGACCGGCATACTGCTGATCGTGAAGTATTTGTTCAGAACGTCGAAACTCGCGCTGTTGCCGCCGCGTCTGCAGCTCACCACTGCCGCCCCGACTTTCATGTGTTTTATGACGGATTCCGTGCTGTAGAAAAGCCTGTCCATGAAAGAAAGGATCGTACCGTTGGGAGACCCGTAGTAAACCGGACTGCCAACGACCAGTCCGTCTGCTTCTGCGAATTTCGCTGCTGTTTCGTTGACCGCGTCATCAAAGACACATTTGCCGAGCTTTTTACAGCTGTTGCAGGCGATGCATCCGCGGATGGCTTTGTTCCCGACCTGGATCAGTTCGGTTTCGATCCCTTCCTCCGTGAATACCTTTATCATTTCTTCCAGCGCTGTGGCTGTGCATCCTGTTGTGCGCGGCCGGGTGGAGCGCGCCCGCCGCAGCGGCGGAGAAGACGGACGGGCTGACTGTTTATCACTTGGATTATGAAGACGGCCGCAGGCTCACATTGCGCGACGACGCGGGGCGCGATTATCCGGCTTCCGCCGGGCAGCTGACCGTCAAACGGGCAAAAAAGCGCGCGGACGCGCTGCCGGAAGCGTATTCCTCTGTTGACGCGGGGCTTGTGACGCCGGTGGGCGATCAGCTGAATACCGGCATCTGCTGGGCGTTCGCTGCGCTGGGCGCGCTGGAGACCAGCGCCGTCCGGCAGGGGCTCGCCGACCGGTCGATCGATCTGTCGGAAGGGCATCTGGCCAACGTGGCGATCAACACCCTATCGCTGGACCGGACCGATCCCACCTACGGCGACGGGCGGTCGTGTTCGGCGGAGGAGATCTACAACGGCGGCGGCAACGCCGCGATCGCCGCGGA
>CADBKS010000077.1 GCA_902795255.1 uncultured Chloroflexota bacterium | reverse complement strand
AACCGCACGCCAAAGAATTCGGCGCCGCGAAACTGCCGGAACTGCCGCTGATCTTCATCAAAACGACCACCGCGCTCACCGGGCCGGATGAACCGATCATCCTGCCGAAGATCGCCCCGGATCATGTGGATTACGAAGGCGAACTGGTGATCATCATCGGCAAGACCGCCAAAAACGTCTCCGAAGAAGATGCGGATCAGTATATCTTCGGCTATACCGTCGCCAACGACGTCAGCGCCCGGGATGTCCAGACGAAGATCGACACCCAGTGGGCCCGCGGTAAATCCTATGACACCTTCTGCCCGCTCGGTCCCGCGGCCGTCACCGGACTCGACGGGGACCGGCTGGATATTCAGACCCGCCTGAACGGGGAGATCATGCAGGACTCCAACACGGAAAACCTGATCTTCAGTGTCCGTTATCTTGTCAGCTTCATTTCCCACAACATGACCCTGCTGCCGGGCACTGTCATCCTCACCGGGACCCCCAGCGGCGTCGGCTTCAAGCGCAACCCGCCGGTCTACCTGAAACCCGGCGACGTCATTGAAGTCGAAGTCGAAAATATCGGCACGCTCAAAAACACCGTCACCGCGGAATAAAACCATCCGGGTCCCTGCTTTTCGGCAGGGACTTTTTTATATTAATAAAATCTAAATCTGTATTTTTAATTACTTTTCTCAGAAAAAAGCTATATATTAATAATTTTTAATATATAATTCCTGCGAAAGGAGAAAATCGGGGAACAAATGGAAACGCAACCGGATCAGCGAAAATCCAAACCCCGCACCGGTCTTGCCATGGAAGGCGGCGCCATGCGCGGCATGTTCACCTGCGGCGTGACCGATGTCTTTATGGAGAACGGGATCACATTTGACGCTGCCGCCGGCATTTCTGCCGGGGCCGTCTTCGGCTGCAACTATAAATCCGGCCAGCACGGCAGGGCCCTGCGCTACAACAAAACTTACTGCCGGGACCCGCGCTACTGCAGTCTGCGCTCCCTGATCCGGACCGGCGACCTGTACGGGGCGGACTTCTGTTACCGGGAACTGCCGCAGGTGCTGGATCCTTTTGACCGGGATGCCTTCAGCCGGGCCTCGATGGAATTTTTCGTCGGCGCGACGGATGTCCGGACCGGGGAAACCGTCTGGCACAAATGCACGGACGGAGGAGAGACCGACATCCGCTGGATGCGCGCGTCCGCTTCCATGCCGATCGTTTCACGGCCTGTACCGATCGGCGGCAGCGCTTATCTCGACGGCGGCATTACCGACTCCATCCCCTACGCGATCCTGGAACAGAACGGCTGCAGCCGGGTCGTGATCATCCTGACCCAGCCCGAAGGCTACCGCAAGAAGAAAAGCCCGTTCACGGCATTCATGCGCATCCCGCTCCGCCGCTATCCGAAGATCGCCGATGCCATGGCGGTCCGGTACGAGCGGTACAACCGGCAGCTGGAGGAGGTCCGGGAAAGAGAACGCGCCGGCTCGGCGTTGGTCATCCGCCCGCCGGAAGCTCTGCGGATCCGCAGGACCGAAAGTGATCCGGAAGTACTCGAAAGCGTCTATCAGACAGGACGGAAGACAGCCATTGAAGCCCTGCCGCGGATCCGGGAATTTCTCGGGGAGGGCTGAAATGCGGCTGAGTACGAAAACGGCGCACTGGACCCGGCGCACCCACCTTTTCCGGCAGGATGAATTCATCTGCTCCGGATGCGGGGCATCCTGCGGGAAACCGGAACAGACCTGCCCGAAATGCGGGGCCAAGATGAAAGATACGAAGTATGACCCGTCCTGGGTGGATGAGATCGAGCTCTTCAGCATCCTGACGGGCGGCTCGAAAGGAAAAAAAGCATGAGCGGATATATCTCCGAAATGCGGAAGCTGGTCGGGCACCGGACCCTCATCCAGTGTGCCGCGAGCATTCTGTGCATCGACAGCCGTGGATGGCTGCTGCTCGGGAAAAGGACCGACAACCATCTGTGGGGCTATTCCGGCGGATCGGTCGAGATCGATGAAAAAGTCGAAGAAGCCGCGAAGCGGGAGCTCTTTGAAGAAATGGGGCTCACCGCCGATGAGATCGAATTATTCTGCATCAACTCCGGGCCGGAAGCCCATTATATCTACCCCAACGGAGACGAGGTCTCCAACGTCGAGATCATCTATCTCTGCAGAAAGTACCACGGAACTGTCCGGGCACAGCCGGAAGAAATGGAAGAGCTCCGCTTTTTTCCTCCGGAAGCCATCACCCCGGAGATGATCTCCCCGCCCATCCGCCATGTGGTCGAACGGTACCTCCGGCAGGCCGCCGCGTAGAACACCGAAAAGTCCAAACCTTAAAAAAAAGCCGGGACCGGCCCCGGCTCATTCAATTCCAAAAAGCCTGTTCACAGATGGCAGCAGGCCGCATGATGCCCCGGCCGCAATTACTGCGGCGGGGTGCCGATCAGGGCGGCGAAGGCGGCGTCGGTCAGGCCGGGATACAGTTCTTCCATACGCTCCCGGATCTCATAATAGGCATCCCGGGGGGACATGCCGTACGCTCCGCTCATCAGTGCGCTGCCCCAGAGCTCCTCCGGCCGCGCGTAGACGGAAACGTCCCAGCCGTAATCAAAGCCGTATTTATTCTTTCTGCGGCGGAAATCGCTGATGACGATATAAAACATTTCCTGCAGGGCCGTCACCGTTCCGCTGAAGTTCTTCTCGCCGCCGGTCCCGAACCCGGCCCGCTTTTTCAGCTCCCACCCGGGAAGCTCCGGGGCCTCCGTCAGGCAGTCCATGATTTTTTTCTGACGGAACTGCGCCCGGCCGTCATACCACAGAGATTCAAAGTCATACCCGTTCCGGCGGTATGCCGCGAATACCGGGAGCCACTCAAGCGAAATAAAGCCGGCTTTTCCCCCGAAAAACTTCCCGTATGCCACCGCCCGGCTGCGGGCAGCCAGCTTGCGCCACTCCCAGGGGTCGCGCTCTTCGTTTTCCGTCCACCAGTAATGCGGATTGGCGTGTTCTTCCACGGAAAAGCCGGGGATCTCATTGCGGAACAGCGGAACAAAGCCGGACTCCCGCACAAAATCAAGCATTTCGCCGAAATCATGCACACAGGAAGGGTCGTCATCCCCCACCCCGTACATGATCCATTCTCCGGATTCATTTGCCATAAAGAACATCTCCTTCCGATCCCGGTATGGTCCCGTTTCCGGTCCGGTGTTTCATTGATCCGCGCGCACCTTTCATAAAAACGGGCCCCGCGTCACAGCCTATTATAATTCCCTTCAGGGATCCCGGCCGGCCTGTGACAACGCGGCAAAAAACCCGGACCGTACGATCCGGGTCTCATATATGATCTCAGCATTCTCCGCCGCGGTCCGCGGGATTTCCTATTGAATATGGGCCCTTCTGACCCGGACCGGCATGGAATAAAAATCGCGTTTTTCCCCGTTCCCGATCAGCCGACCGGATCCGGAAGGCAGCAGGAGCCGCTTCCGGGCAGTCAGTTTTCCCGCCGTGATGCGGTCAAAAAATCCGCGGACAGCGCCGGCAGCATTCTCAGCAAAATTCATAAAAGCCGCTGAAAAATTCAGAACGGACATATACAAAACATCAGAAAATTTCATAAGTCCCTCCGTCAACATTTTTCAAATTTACTCTGTATTTTCAGTTATACCCCGTTAACCTGTGAATGACCTATGAAAACCTTCTTTTCAATAAAATCTGCCGGGCTGCGCAGCCGCCGTTCCGGAGAAAACGGAACGCGTCCCCGCGCTATACCGAAGCGTACAGCCGGTTCAGCTCAGCGAGCGGATCCGCGCTTCTGAAAACGCAGCGGCCCATGATCAGGGTATCGGCGCCCGATTCCAGGACCATGCGCATATTCCCGGCATTGATCCCGCCATCGGCCCAGATCGACGTTTCATCCGGCAGGATCTCCCTCAGGCGCCGGATCTTTTTCAGGACCGGCGGAAAGAACTGCTGTCCGCAGTCATCAGGCTCCGCGGTCATCACGATCACATAATCCATCCGGGTGATGAACGGCAGGACCGCTTCCGCCGGCGTGGAGAAATTCAGCGCCAGACCGGCCCCCATACTCAAAGCCCGCGCCCGGTTCAGGAACATCAGAGGATAAGGCAGCGATTCGATGTGCGCGGCAGCCATCTTCACACCGCATTCCGCCAGCATCGGCAGATACTGTACGGGGGCGTTCGCCAGAATATGCGCATCCAGCTGCTGGGACGCGTATGCAGCCGCCGAACGGATCATTTTTTCCCCGAAAGTGATATTCGGGACAAAGTTTCCGTCCTCGATGTCGATATGGAGCAGCCCCCATTCCCGCACCCGGTCGATTTCATCCGCAATATGCAGCTGATCCGCGGAAGCGATCGAGGGGATCAGTCGGAGTTTCCGTTCCATCGCTGCACCTTTCTAGCCTGAGAAGTGAAAAGACCCTGCAGCGCGCCGTAAAGCGCACGGTAGGTCTCGTAATAATCGGCATAGATCTGTTCATTCCGCCCAATCGGTTCCGTCCGGGAAGTGATCCGGACCACGGTATCCGCGGCTTCCTTCAGGCCGGAGAAAGCACCGGCCCCGACGGCTGCCATCATCGCCGCCCCGGTCGCCGGAGACTCCGCGACATTCGTGGTGACCACATCCGTCCGGAAAATATCCGCCTGGATCTGCCGCCAGAGCGGACTGACCGCACCGCCGCCGGCAGCCCGGACCTCACGGACCGGAACATCCATCTCCCGGAGCATCTCAACCGTATCGCAGAGACTGAACGCGACCCCTTCCATCACGGAGCGGATGATCTCTCCCTGCCCGTGGCGCGGTGAAAGCCCGAAGAAGACCCCGCGGGCATTCGGATCCGGATGCGGCGTCCGTTCACCGTTCATATAAGGCAGAAAAACCAGGCCCTCCGAACCGGGCTGCGCTTTTTCCGCGAGCGCCGTCATCGCATCATAATCCGTTCCCGGCATCATCGTATCCCGCAGCCAGCGGAGCGACCCGCCGGACATCAGTGTACAGCCATAAACGCACCAGCTTCCCGGGACACTGTGGCAGTAGGAAAGCAGGGCCCGCGGCTGCCGGTCTATCACGCAGTGCGGACTGTAGGAAAAGACGCAGCCGGACGTCCCGATCGTGGAAGAAACCAGGCCCGCATCGACCACACCGAGGCCGCAGGCACCGCACATCTGGTCCCCGCCGCCCCCGACCACCGGGATCCCGGCAGGAATTCCCAGCCAGGCCGCCGCTTCCGGCGTGACCGTCCCGATGATATCCGTTGACTCCGATGCGCCTTCCGGGACAAAGGAGCGTTCGATCCCGAGTTTTTCAAAGAATTCATCTTCCCAGGTCCGTTTGGACGTATTGAACAGACCGGAAGCCGGGGCATCCGTCACATCGATATCCAGGACCCCGGTCAGCTTCCATTTCAGATAATCCTTCGGGAAAAGCACATGCGCGGTCTTTTCATAGATCTCCGGCCTGTGCCGGCGCAGCCACAGCAGTTTCGGCGACCACAGGCTGACCAGCGGGTAGTTGGCCGTCACATCCAGGATCCGGTCCGGGCCGAGGATCTGTTTGACTTCCTCGTTCTCCTGTTCCGCACGCTGGTCCAGCCAGATGATGCAGCGGTCCAGAACCTTCCCGTCCCGGCCCAGCAGAACGCTCCCGCACATCTGTCCGGAGACCCCGATCCCGCGGATCTCCGCATCCGGGCACTGTTCCTTTGCCTTCGCGACGGCGGTTTTCGAGGCCTGCCACCATTCTTCCGGATCCTGTTCCGCAAAACCCGGCTGCGGCAGGCTGAGTGAAATATCCGCGCTGCCCAGTCCCAGTATATCCCCGCTGCTGCTCAGAAAAGCAGCCTTGATACAGCTTGTTCCCAGATCGATCCCAAGATAAACTTCCATATGCATCCCTTTCTGTCAGCCTCACCCGAACATTTCGGCCCGGTAGGCATCCATATCCACCACGATACCTTCCTTACGCGATTTTTCGGCGGCGAAAGCCATCATGTGCGCTTCGATGGAGCTGTCCATCGACGTTCTGCCGCCTCTCTCTTCACGGGAAACGCGGTCGATAAAGTATTCCATGATCCCGTGATCACCGCCGCCGTATTTATAGCGGGACGGCTGTACCCGGATCTCTTCTCTCCGTCCGCTGAAAATGTCATAGACCCAAATCAGATTTTTCTCCATATCCGCCCGGATCTCCCCTTTGGTGCCCGTGATCTTCAGCGTCCGGGCGCTTTCACTGGCAAACGGCTGCAGCGAAAAATTCGCGGTCACACCGTTTTCAAACTCCATGATGACCGTCTGATTATCCGCCACATCATTGTCGCAGTGGAAAACGCAGCGTCCGTACGGACCGGTCTGCAGGGCATGCAGCCTGGACTCAAAGCTCATATCCACACAGATCGTCGAAGTCGGCCAGCCGGTATCTTCCGTCAGGTAGTAATTCGGTGCGTAATATTTGCACTCCGAAGCATGCGGACAGCCGTCCAGGCAGCGTGCCGGGGCGCCTTCCGGCGCGTTCTTTTCACAGAAATAGGTCAGGCCGCCGAAAGAAGCGATCTTTTTGCAACGGCTCCCGGCAAACCAGCTGATGATATCCAGATCATGGCAGCAGTGGGAGAGAATGATGGGGCAGGCGGTTTCCTCATTGCGGAAGATCCCGCGGGTAAAGGCATGGACCTGATCGATCAGCGGGATATTTTCCATCTGATTGATGGAGTTGACCGCACCGATCCGCCCTTCGTCGATCAGGTGCCGGATCGTTCCGAAAAATTCCGTATAGCGCAGCACAAAACAGAGGATGAACATCCGGCCGTAGGAACGGGAGGCCTGCCAGAGCTGCATGCACTCCGCCGGCGTGACGGCCATCGGTTTCTCCATCATGATATGGTACCCTTTTTCCATCGCCAGCATCGCCGGACGGAAATGCAGCCGGTCGCTGGTGCAGATCATCAGTCCGTCCGCAAGGCGCGGCTGTGCAAGCAGATCGCTGAAATCGGAAAAACAGTTCTCGGACCGGATATGATAGCGTTCGGCAAACAGGGCCCTTTTGGCCGGATCTGCCTCCGCGACCGCCGTAAACTCCGCTTTCCACGGGTTCTCGGCCGTATACGGAGCGTAACAGTTCATCCCCCTGTCTCCCGCTCCGATCAGCGCAAGCGTAACTTTTCGCATCGGTTCACTTCCTTTCCGGGGCATCCCGTGCCCGCCCGTTTGATGTCTGATCCAAATCCGCCTGCCGGGAATCATCCGGCAGTTCCTGAAAAATTCAATGATAACTGCTGTTCAGATTTATATCTTACTACATAATCCGTCCCGGTCCAATCTGACTTCGATCCTGTTTTTTCTGCCGATTTTCCATTATTGACAACTGACTGACCGTAAGCTAAAATTTTTACAGATCGATCACATATTCAGCAGAAACAAACCGGAAATACCGCTGATCTGTCACAAAGGAGCTTTGTTATGGGGAAAGAATATCTTCTGGGATTTGACGCAGGGACTTACGAGTCCAAAGGGACACTCTGCGATATTCACGGAAAAGTCATCGCGACCGCATTTTCACCGCATCTGCTGAAGACACCCGCGCCCGGTTATGCCGAACACGACCCGATCGGGGACTGGTGGGAGGACTTCAAAAAGATCGTCCGTGAGCTGCTGGACAGCTCCGGCGTGAAAGCGGAACAGATCGCCGGGATCGGCATCAGCACGGTCATGGCCGGGATCGTCCCGGTGGATGAAGACTGCACCCCGCTGCGGCCGGCGATCCTTTACGGCATCGACTCCCGCTCCACCCAACAGACAGCCGATCTCATCGCCGAGATCGGTGCCGACACCATGATGGAACAGAACGGCGTCATGACCGATCTGGAATCCTACGGACCCAAGATCCGCTGGATCCACGACAACGAACCCGAAATTTACAGCAAAGCCAGACATTTCACCATCGCGTCCGGGTTCCTGACCGCGAAACTGACCGGCAATTATTTTGTCGACCGATACTCCGCCACCAGTGCGCAGCCGATGTTTGACGTCCGGAACCAGCGCTGGAACGAAACCCTGACGCCTGCCGTCTGCCGTGTGGATCAGCTCCCGCAGATCGGGAAAACGACCGACGTGATGGGGACGGTCACCCGGGCCGCCGCTCTGGAGACCGGGCTGGCCGAAGGCACACCGGTCATCATCGGGACGACCGATGCCGGTGCGGAAGCCGTTTCCGTCGGCGTGACCGACCCCGGCGACATGATGCTGATGTACGGCTCGACCATGTTCATCATCACCCTTACGGAAAACTGGCGGAATGACGTCGGCATGTGGGCCGGCGCCTACACGACCCCGGATGTTTATGCGCTGCTGGGCGGCATGGCGACCACCGGATCGCTCACCCGCTGGATCCGCGACCAGTTCGCCAGAGATCTGCTGGAGAAGGAAGCAGCCGGCGGCGAAAATGCCTACGCCGCCCTCTTCCGGGAAGCGGAAGGGATCGCCCCCGGTTCGGACGGACTGATCATCCTGCCTTATTTTCTCGGGGAGCGCATGCCGCTGAACGATCCCGGCGCAAAAGGAGTGATGTTCGGGCTGACGCTCCGCCACACCCGCGGGCATATCGTCAAAGCCGCTTTCGAGGGGATCGGGTACGGACTGGACCAGAACCTGGACATCCTGCGGAATAAAAACGTCTGCCCGGCCCGGGTCACCGCGGTCGGCGGCGGCACCAAATCGCCGGTCTGGCTGCAGACCGTCAGCGACGTCTGCGGGATCCGGCAGGCCGTCCCGGAGATCACTATCGGGGCCTCGTACGGGGATGCGATGCTCGCCGGCATCGGGATCGGCGCCATGACCACCACCGACATTAAAAAGGCTGTAAAAATAAAATATGTCGTCGAGCCGGATCCGGAAAAGTACGAAAAATACGCCCGGATGAAGCCCATGTTTGCCGAGATTTACAAACGGAACGCGGACATCATGCATGCACTGTGACCCGCCGTGAAAAGCTCCCGCCTGATGCAGCTTCAGAAACGGATCCTGTTTATTTGATAAACGGAAAGTAAACCTGCCGATGACTGCAGGGAAAGAGAAATCAGGTAAGAGCCTTGTGCATACAAAAAATTATCGTCTGTGACTCAATAACCGGGGTGCCGGGCCGACGGATGAGCGAAGCTCAGCACGACCGGCCCGGCGAAATAAACCAGGCGCGGCAGGCACCTTATGCAAACCCACGGGCATCCGGGCCGCGCCATGCAGCACAGCTTCTGCTCCGCATCATTAAAGGTCCAGGCGCAGCCCACCCCATACGGAGCAGGTTCCTCACTTTCGACTGCTGCGAGCACAACAAAGTGAGTATACAGGAAGGAGAATGAACAATGAAGAACATTCTGGTATTCGGAGATTCCAACACCTGGGGTTATGACGTGACCCGGTATATGCCGGAGATCGGAGCCGGGCAGCGCATGACGGAAAGCGAGCGCTGGCCCGGGATCGTCCGCACCGCCCTCGGTCCGGATTATTTTGTGATCGAAGACGCCCTGAACGCCCGGACGATCATGGTCGAGGACCCGTGGAATGAAAACCGGCTGGGGATCAAAAGCCTGAAGATTGCCCTGGATGCCCACGCGCCGCTCGATCTGGTCGTGCTGCAGATGGGCTGCAACGAACTGAAGCACGCCTTCAGCCTGACAGCCGGCATGATCGGCTACGGGATCGAGACGATGGTCAAAGCCTGCAGCGTCTCCTATTACGGTTATCCCGCGCCGAAAGTACTGCTGATCGCGCCCGCCCCCACCCATCCGGACATCGGGAAAATGCTCTTCGGCTACGTATTCGGGCCTGACGCCTACGCGAAAAGCCTTGAGCTCGGACCGATCTGCCGCGATATCGCGGAACGGAACGGCTGCGGCTTTATCGACTGCGCGGAGCTGGATTTTGAGCTGAATACGCTGGACGGTCTGCACTACTCCAAAAAAGATCACGCAAAGCTTGCTACACGCGTAACGGAAAAAATCATGCAAATACTGGGATAAAACTCATAATTGACGGGATGTCAGACATTTGCTACAATATATTAAATCTTTTTGTATTTATTCATAAACCATCACACCTGTTTCCGTGATGAACCGCAGTCAAAACCGACTTAGTCATAAGGATCAAAGCTTTTGGACAACATTAAATTACGGGCAAAGCATATCGTAAAATCATTCGGAAACGATCCGCACGATCAGACCCTGGTCGTCAATGACATTTCCATGGAGATTCTGGAAAAGGAAATGGTCGTGATTCTGGGGCCTACCGGCTGCGGGAAATCGACCTTTATGAAGATCCTCGGCGGCATCCAGAGCGCGACCTCCGGCAGCATCGAACTGGACGGGCAGGATTACGGGCAGGAGCTGCCCCGGGAACTTCACCGGAAATTCGGGTTCGTTTTCCAGGGGGATAACCTGCTGCAGTGGCGCACCGCGGAAGGCAACCTGAAATTCAACCTGGAGACCATGCACCTGAAAGGTGAGAAATGGAACAAACGCGTCGATGAGATGCTGGAGATCGTCGGGCTCAGCCAGTACCGCAAAATCTACCCGCACGAGCTTTCCGGCGGGATGAAACAGCGCGTCGGAATCGCCCGGGCACTGGTCCACGATCCGGAAGTGCTGCTGATGGATCAGCCTTTCGGGGCACTGGACGCCATCACCCGCCGCATGCTGACCTTTGAAGTTCTGAACATCTGGAAAAAGACGCAGAAGACCATCATCATGGTGACGAACAACGTTGACGAGGCCATCACCCTTGCCAGCCGTGTTTTTGTCTTTTCGGCAATGCCAGCCTCCATCACCCATGAGATCAAAATCGATATCCCCTATGAAAAACGGGACAGCGACATGGTCACGCTGCCGCGGTTTCTCGAATACCGCAGGGAACTGAACGAGATCGTCCGTTCCGGCATGGCGGGAATGGAGGCATAATGAAAAAGAAGAAGCAAATCGACTGGAGATCCGTCATCGCCCCGCTGGTGGTGCTTGCCGTCATTTTCATCCTCTGTGAATGGCTGGCCCGCTCCGGGCGTGTTTCGGAATACATTCTTCCCGCTCCCTCAAAGATCGTCACCGGTGTCATTCAGAAATTCCCCGGCGAGATCGCCCCGCACTTTTTCCTGACCCTGAAAGTGATGCTCATCGGCTTTGTTTCCGCGACCTTCCTCGGGATGCTCCTGGCCGGTCTGATCTCACAGTCCGGTCTCGTGACGAACGCCGTCTCCCCGGTCATCATCTTTCTGGTCATCACCCCGATGATCACCCTCATCCCGCTGCTCACGCTCTGGCTGGGATACGACCCGATGCAGCGCGTTTACGTGGTCATCATCCAGGCCACGCCGATCATCACGCTGAATACGCTCAACGGCTTCACCAACCTGGACATCGAGAAAGAAGAACTGGCCAAATCCGTCGGCTGCACCAAGCTGCAGCGTTTCTTTAAGGTTACCTTCATGAACGCGATGCCGCAGGTCTTCACCGGGATCAAGCTCGGCTGCATCAACGCCACGATCGCGGCCCTTTCCGCCGACACAGTCTCCGGAAACATCGGCATGGGCTTCAAGATCAAGCAATTCATCAAATACAACAATATCGATATGGCGTACGGAAGCATCATCCTGGTCGCGCTGATCGGGCTGGTCACCTACAATATTGTTGAGTACATCGAACACAAAGTCGTTTTGTGGAAGAACTGACGAGGAGATGCGCCGTGGCTACACCGAAAATTGAATTCAGAAACATCACCAAGATCTTTGAAACGCGCTCCCAGACCATCGTTGCCGTCAAAGACTTCAGCATGAAAGTGGACGAAGGCGATTTCGTCTCCATCATCGGGCCTTCCGGCTGCGGGAAATCCACACTGATCCGCATGCTGGACGGCATCATCCAGCCCACTGAAGGCGAGCTTTATATCGAGGGGAACAAACTCGACACCTCCAAACCGCTCTCGCGGGAGACCCTTCGGAAGATGGGCTTCATCTTCCAGAAACCGAACCTGCTGCCCTGGTACACGCTCCGGCAGAATGTGGCGCTGACCAACAAGATCCTCGGGAACACCGACCCGGCCGCGGAT
>CADBKS010000076.1 GCA_902795255.1 uncultured Chloroflexota bacterium | reverse complement strand
GCCCGATTGTATTCGAAGCAGGAGCTTCGCCCCCAAGTTTATTGAGCCTGAGACGCCACATTTATTTATGCATCCGCGGCTCATAATAAGACTCACCCGTACATAACGGCGGATACCTGTTCTTATTCCTTCTGTTCCATGCGGGAAAGCGCTTTATCCAGAAGTTCTTTCAGCCGGATCAGATCCTCCATCGGGAGGTCAATGCAGCCGTTCATGGCCGGCGGGACGGCAAGCGCCTTTTCCTTCAGCGCTTCCCCCTCTTCCGTCAGGGAAATATACAGCGTCCGCTCATTGTCTTCCGGACGGGTGCGGACCAGCAGGCCCTGTTTTTCCAGCCGTTTCAGCAGCGGAGCGAGCGTTCCGGAATCCAGACGAACTTTCCTGCCCAGCTCTTTTTCCGACATTCCCCCGAACTCCCAGAAAGCCATCATGACGATATACTGGGTATACGTCAGGCCCAGAGCCTCAAGCGGCTCCCGATAGCGCCGGACGACCTCCTTGGCACAGGCATAGAGCGGAAAGCAGAGCTGGTTTTCCAGCCGCAGGCAATCGTATATTTCAGATGTCCCGGTCGTTTCCATTACAGGAATTTCCCGGCAAAGCGCGCAGCTTCAAGCAGCTGCTTTTCGTTCGGACGGTTCTTTGCATAAAAAACCTCATCCGCAGCGGGGATCCCTTTTGCCGCCAGTTCTTTCCGGATCAGGTCAATAGCGTGTCTGGAGATCCATGAGGTGGAGAAAATGACAGCCTTTTTCACATCTTCCGCCCGCAGTGACCGCAGGTAATCCTTCAGGTGGCCGTCGATCCCGTAGGCGTAGAGCGCACCGCCGATAAAGAGCACGTCGACCGGGCCGCCGAGAGGGGCATCCGCGCTGTCAACCGAGACAGCCTGCACGCCGGCTGCCCTGGCGATCGCCATGGCGGCGGCTTTTGTGTTTCCGGTCCTTGAATAATATCGTACTGCTGCTTTCATAACTGTCCTTTCATAAGAGACTCCGCGGTAAAAGTTTACAACGGAACAAGATCATTTTTTTCATATACACCGCGCCCGGATCCCAGGTGCGTCCGCCTCAGGACGCCTGCCCGTTCAGGATCGCTTCCACTTCCGCGCGTTTTTCATACAGCACACAGCCGCCGACATGGTCATCATCGAGGAAATCCCCTTCACGAAGCGCACGGAACAGCTTCGAACGCATCACCTCGCGCAGCGAGGCATCGCGGACGTTGACGTCGGAATAAGGTGAAAACGGGCAGGGCTCGGCACCGCCGTGCGAATTGATATGGAAGAAACCGCGCCCGGCCGCCATACAGCCGCCGTCCGCACGCTCATCGCCGGGGAAAGCCAGCAGGATCAGGTCCGGATACACTTCCCGGAGCGACTGCATGGCCCCGTTCAGGAACTCCCGTTCCGTGTCCCCAGGAGCCAGGTGTTTCGCGTCTTCCGTCACGGGGACAAACTCGATGAAAAAGACCAGCTTGCAGCCGCGGCTGACCAGGGTCCCGATAAATTCGGGAGACGTGACTTCACGGATATTTTCGGTGGTCACGGTCACAGAAGCGCCGAAGAGCAGGTTCTTTTTATGAAAAGCATCCATATTGCTGATCAGCTTCTCATAAACACCGCTGCCGCGCCGGGTGTCTGTCGCTTCTTTTCCGCCTTCGATGCTCATCACCGGGATCAGGTTCCGGGAACGGTCGAACAGCTCCAGATAGCGCTCGTCCAGGTAGATCCCGTTCGTGAAGATCGGGAAAACGATATTTCCCATCCGTCCCGCGCCTTCAATGAGGTCGCGGCGCAGCATCGGCTCCCCGCCGGCCAGCATGATGAAACTGACGCCCAGGCTTTCCGCCTCACGGAAAACCGAAAGCCAGTCCGCCGTGCTCAGCTGCTTCACCGGTTCGCCGTCCACCGTCGCCTTGTTGAAACGCGAATAGCAGCCCGCGCAGTGCAGGTTGCAGCGGCTGGTGATGCTTGCGATCAGAAACGAGGGAATGTGTTCGCCGCCTTCAGCCAGACGTTTCCGTGTCTGAGTGGCTTTGCGGCTGGCCGCGGCAAACTTCAGCATAAACGCACTCTCGCGCGGGTCTTTCAGTGAAGCCTTCAGTGTGTCGGAGACGATCTTCTCCACGCCCCGGGCAATATGTTCTTCCAGATTGAAGGTTTCTGTCATTTTGTACTCCCGTCAGCAGCGGCTGCCGTTTTTTTGATAGTGCACTAATTGATTGTGCACAATCTTTATTATAGGCAAAATAAACAAACCTTAAATAGAAGATCTTGCTAAAGCATCAATTACTTGACTGATTTTTGATATTATAAATTTTCAGGGAAAAGATAGGGTACCAGTTTTTGCGGGCAGGCATCCACCAGATAGCTCACAAAGTCTGCTTCGGAAACATTATTGTAGCGCGTCTGCCACTCCACATAACCACGGTTTGACCCGTAAAGATACAAACGCAGCAGGAAACCCAGTTCGTCCGGCAGTTGTTCCAACCCGAATTTCTTCTGAATATAAGCAGCGAGCTTGTTGTATCCGTATTCAAACGAACGTTTTTCATACGACTCAAACCCGTGCGTATTCATATGCGCGTTCATCAGATAATCCCGGTGTTCGGCATAAAACCGGACGTTATCCGCAAGAAGATCCCGAAAGCTGTAGTCCCCTGCTTCCATTTTCTGAAAAAACTTTTCCGTCTCGGACAGGTGGACCCAGACGACCAGATCCGCTTTGTCATGAAAGTGATTGTAGAATGTCTGCAGGGAAAGTCCGCTCTCTTCCACGATCTGTTTGACCGTGATCTTATCGATCGGAATTTCCTCTGCCAGTTCCTGAATCGTTTCAGCAAAAATTTGTTTTGAAGTCATTTTCTTCATTTTCTGGACCCGCTCCTGTTGGGTCGGTTTATGACCTTGTCTGATTTTAATTTACGCGAATAATGCGAGATAGTTATATATTATCGCATATTGATACATTTTTTCAGAAAAAAATGTCATTGTTCCATAATTCACGAACAACCGGAAAATAAACGGCAACGGGCCTTTTACCGATGCAGCCTGACACTGTACCCATCTGCCTGCCGAAAAAACAATAAAAATACTGATCCCGCATGATCCGAACGAATCAATTATGAAGTTTCTTGCAGCTAATTATATAAAAAATGAAAAAAAAAACAAGGGTCTCCAAACGGCTGTTTCGGGAAAAATTGAATTTTGGGACAAACGGAATATTAATAAAATTCTTATCCGAAGGGCGTATTATTATTCTGATAAAAAGGCTTATGTTCTGGTAAAATGTTTGTGAAGGAAAAACAGAGAAAAAAATGGCTGGAATTGATCAATTTACACAAAGAGCGCGGCGTGTGCTGAGTTTCGCGCACAAGGAAGCCGCAATGAGCCACAGTGCCCAGATCGGTACCGAGCACCTGCTGCTCGGCCTGATCCTGGCGCAGGGATCGACGGCAGGCAAAGTGCTGGAAAGCCTGGACGTGACCGCCGACCGGGTCCGCGAGATCAATGCCGCGATGGAAGCTGACGAACCGAAAATCGAAATATCCCGTCCGATGGAAGTGCTTTCCCCGGACGTTCAGGATGTTCTGCGCCGTGCGGTGGTGCGGGCAGCTGAAGCCCACGATAACTACATCAGCACGGAGCACCTGCTGCTCAGCCTGATCGAGACAGCAGATTCCCGCGCGGTCCGGATCCTGGAACGGATGGGACTGACCGCGGACCGGATCCGTGAACAGCTCCGCAGCACACTGGAAAGCGGTTCCAACCCGGTACAGCAGGAACAGCAGGCACCCCCGCCGCCCGAATTTTCGGAAGTTTCGCAGGGACGCCGGCAGCCCGGATCCCGGAACAGCAATAAGAAGGAATCCCCGCTGATGGACCAGCTGGCTACCGACCTGACGGCCAAAGCCGCGGCCGGCAAGCTGGACCCGGTGATCGGACGGAAAAACGAGATCGAACGCGTCATCCAGATCCTGGCCCGCCGCACCAAGAACAACCCGGCACTGATCGGTGAACCGGGTGTCGGCAAGACCGCCATCGTGGAAGGGCTCGCACAGGCTGTCGTGGACGGCAACGTCCCGGCACAGCTGCTCAACAAACGGGTCCTGCAGCTCGACGTCGGCTCGCTGGTAGCGGGAACGATGTACCGCGGGCAGTTCGAAGAGCGGCTGAAACGGATCATTGACGAGCTGAAGGTCACACAGGCGATCCTCTTTATTGATGAGATCCATATGCTCGTCGGAGCCGGTTCGGGCGGATCCGCAGTCGATGCCGCGAACATTCTCAAGCCCGCCCTCTCCCGCGGTGAGATCCAGGTGATCGGCGCCACAACGACCGAAGAATACCGGAAGAATATCGAAAAAGATCCGGCGCTGGAACGCCGCTTCCAGTCGGTATCCGTCGGGGAACCTTCCGTTGAGGAAACGATCGAGATCCTGCGCGGGATCCGCGGCAAATATGAGGACCACCACCAGCTGGTGATCACGGACGACGCGATCGAAGCGGCCGCGAACCTCTCCAAGCGCTACATCTCCGAACGCTTCCTTCCCGATAAGGCGATCGACCTTATCGATGAAGCCGCGTCCCGTGTGCGCATGTACAAGAGCCCGCGCGCGGCCCAGTCCAATGAGATGATCAAAGAACTGCGCGGCGTCTGGAAAGAAGAAATGATGGCATCCGAACAGGATGACAACCAGAAGCTCAGGATGCTGCAGGAACGGGAAAACAAGCTCAAGCAGCAGATCGACAGCCTCAACAGCAACTGGGACCGGCTGACGAGCCCGCGGGTCACCGTGGAGGACGTCGCCGAAGTCGTTTCGATGTGGACCGGCATTCCGGCCGGACAGATGAACACGTCGGAGACCGAACGGCTGCTGAAGATGGAAGATGAGATGCGCAAAAGCATCATCGGGCAGGACGAGGCGATCACCGCGATCTCCCAGTCCATCCGCCGCTCCCGTTCCGGGCTCAAGGATCCGCGACGGCCGATCGGTTCATTCCTCTTCCTCGGCCCGACCGGTGTCGGGAAGACCGAACTGACCAAAGTGCTGGCGAAATTTCTCTTCGGCAGTGAGGACGCCCTGCTGCAGTTCGATATGTCCGAGTTTATGGAACGGCATACCGCCAGCCGCCTCACAGGGGCGCCTCCGGGCTATGTCGGCTATGACGACGCCGGACAGCTGACCGAAGCGATCCGCCGCAAACCGTATTCCATCGTTGTTTTCGATGAGATCGACAAAGCCAATCCGGAGATCCACAACATGCTGCTCCAGATCATGGAAGAAGGACACCTGACCGACTCCCGCGGCAAAAAAGTCGATTTCCGCAACGCCATCATCGTCATGACGTCGAATATCGGCGCCGAAGTGATCCGCAGACAGGGCAACTTCGGCTTCGACCTGATCGCCAATGAGGAAAACGCCGAAAAAGCCGGATATGACGACATGCGCAAGAAGCTGATGGACCGCCTGAAGAAGGCCTTCCGTCCGGAATTCCTGAACCGTCTGGACAACGTGGTCGTTTTCCGCGCACTGAACATGGACGACATGCAGCGCATCACCGAGCTGGAATTCAACAAGGTCGGGGAACTGCTCGCGGACCGCAATATCAAACTGCAGATCAATGAGACCGCGCTGGAAAAACTGACCCGTGACGGTTTCGATCCGGACATGGGCGCCCGCCCGCTCCGCCGCGTCATCCAGGAGAAGGTCGAAAACCCGCTTTCCGAAGCCCTGCTGGCGCATAAATTCAACGACGGGGACACCATCCTCTTCAGCCTCGACAAAAACGGGGAACTGAAGATGAGCAAAAAACGCGGCACCCGCAGCACCCAGCGTACGCAGGAGACCCTGCCGACCGTGGAATAACCGTCAGCCGTACTGACTGATATAAAAATCAAACAGAGGGAGCGCTTTTGAGGCGTTCCCTCTGTTTGATTTTATGAAGCTGCCGCGCGGCCGGTCCGGTTACCCGGCGGCTTCTTCTTCGTCACCGAAACGCATGCGGAGGTAGGATTCGTAGCGTTCGCGGCTGACACGGCCTTCTTCCACGGCTTTGTGGACCGCACAGCCGACTTCGGTTTCATCATGCGTACAGTCGCTGTAGTAGCAGTCTTTGACCAGCTCCCGCAGCTCGGGGAAGTAGCCGTCCAGCTCCTCCGGCTCAATATCCCAGAGGGCGAGTGTCTTCAGCCCCGGCAGATCCGCAACGAACCCGCCGTCCTTGAGCGGGAACATCTCCCTCACGACCGTCGTGTGGCGGCCTTTTTCATTGTAATCGGAGATCTCGTTCGTCCGCAGGTCCAGATCCGGGTCGATGCGGTTGATAATGCTTGATTTCCCGACGCCGGAGGGCCCGACCAGCCCGGAGATGCGGTCCTTCAGCAGTTCACGGATCTCTTCGATCCCGCGGCCGTCCTCCGCGCTGGCATAAACGACCCGGTACCCGAGCGGTTCGTAATCCCGGAAAAGCTCCCGGGCCGCGTCCTCCCCCAGCAGGTCGATCTTGTTGACGACGATGACCGGGGTGATCTTCTGCTTTTCACACACGACCAGGAAGCGGTCCAGCATCCGCAGACGCGGTTCCGGATGGGTGCAGGCAAAGACCAGCAGGACCTGGTCCATATTAGAGATCAGCACCTGCCGGTATTCGATCTTGATGCCCGTGGTCATGCGGATCAGCTCATTGGTGCGCGGCATGACCGACTCGATGATGCCGCTGCCGTCCGGCAGGATCTCAAATTCGACCAGATCGCCGATGGCGATGATATCCGTATTTTTCCGCCCGCTTTTGAGCCGTCCGCGGATCTTGCAGACCGTCTGAACGCCTTCCCGGAAGACGTGATAAAACCCCGAATGATATTTGAGGACGCGCCCTTCCATGCCTCAGCCCTGTTCCTCCTCTTCTTCGGGGACGGTCTCCCACGGTGCCCGGGTCGGACGAGGGGTCGGCGTATTGGTCGGCGTCGGGGACGGCGTACGGGTGATATAGATGCCGGTTTCCCAGCCGTAAAGCATCTTCGCCTGGCCCTCGAAATAAAGCTCGATCACGCGGCGGAAGATCGGTGCGGAAATATCGGCGCCTTCGCCCGCAAATTCCGCGAGGACTGCGATGGCGATATCCGGCTTGTCCTCCCGGTCTTCATTCGTGTAGCCTGCGAACCAGGCATTGGAATTCAGCCCGGTGTTCGTCGAGGCAGAACCGGTCTTGGCGTGGATCTCATACTTGATCTGGGTAAAGGAGCTGTAGGCCGTCCCGCGCGGATTGCGGACGACGGTTTCCATGGCATCCTGGATCATCTGAATATGTTCCGGAGAAACGGGGATCTGCCCCTGCGGTTCCGGCTCAAAGGCGGCCACCGTGTTGCCTGCCGCGTCAACGATCTGCTCAACGACCTGCGGGCGGTAAAGCGTACCGCCGTTGCCGATCGCCGCGACAAAGCGCGCGACCTGAAGCGGGGTGACCAGCAGCGTGCTCTGGCCGATCCCCAGCTGGACCGCCGCAAAGATCTCATTCGGCGTATCCACATTGCCGGGTTCTTCTTCCAGCTCGCCGATCCCGGTCAGGGAGCCGAGCCCGAAACCGCGGGCCATGCCGGAAAGGGCATCCGGACCGACCTGACGGTAAAGCTCCATACCGATCTTATAGAACCACGGGTTGCAGGAGCGCATCAGGCCTTCGCTCAGGGTCAGCTCGCCGGAAGGGGCGACCTCATGGTCGAGGGTCCAGTCGTGCAGCTCGATCCCGTCCAGTTCGTTCCAGTAATGGCCGCACATGTAGGTATCGTCGATCTTATAGATCCCGGTCTCCAGCGCGGCAGCCATCCCGATGATCTTGAAGACGGAACCCAGCGGGTACTGCCCCTGGGTGGCGCGGTTATACATCGGGCGGTCATTGTTGTAAAGCTGGTCGCCGCTGAAGAAGCTGTTGTAGTTGTTGAAATCGAGCAGGTTGGCGTCGAATCCCGGGGCGGAAGCCATCCCGAGGACGCGGCCGGTATCCCGTTCCAGCACCACGACCGCGGCATTAAAGCCGGCGATCGCGCGCTGCAGGTCATATTCGAACTGCTCGTCATAAGTCGTATAGATCGAGTACGGCGCTTCCGCGTCCGTCTGGGAAAGACGCTCCAGTGTATTGCCGTCGGGGTCCATCACATAAAGAGAAGCACCGCGTTTTCCGGAGAGATAATCCTGGCCCCAGGCTTCGATCCCGAGACTGCCGATGCGTTCATCCACCCGGAACCCCTGACGCTTCATGTCATCGGCTTCTTCCGCGCTGATGGGCAGCACGTAACCGATCATGTGCACGCCGATCCCGCCCTCGGTATAGTAACGGCCGGAGGTATATTCACTCACGACCACGCCCGGGTAATTGTAAAGGTAGCTATAGCGCTCTTCCATCTTGTCGGCAGTGACCTCACCGATCGGCAGGTACGCTGTCGGTTCCGCGCGGTTCATCATCTCCGTGATGACCTGCGGCGTCTTACCGGTCAGGCGGGAGAATTCATTGATCACATTGCTCCAGTAAACGGACTCCACCTGTGCGGGGACCACGCCCAGGGCATAAGCCCGGGTCTGGTAAGCCAGCGCGACACCGTTCCGGTCATAGATCGTACCGCGGGACGGTACCTGGATATCCATCATCAGCTGGTTCCCGCCCTCAAGCTCCGGCAGGATCAGCCCGTCATGCCACTGGACTTTCCAGCCGCCGGTTTCCAGGACCAGATCCAGCAGGTTGTCACGCCGCAGGGTACCGGCAAGCACCGTATCGTAATCCACATGGAAAGCGACCTGTGAGCTGTAAGGCCCGGTCAGCGAGGACGTGATCTCATAAGCGATCGTCTTCAGGGTCATCGCGATCGCGGCGTCGTTATGGCGGGTGCGGAAATATTCGAAATCGACCGAATCCAGCGACGCGCGGCAAAGCATGCGGTACATTTCTTCATAGTTTTCCTGCTGCCAGGCATCCAGGAAAGCTGCCGCCGTCACAAGCGGATCCGGGACCTCCGTCACCATCACTTTCGGCTCCGGCAGCGGGGTATTCGTCGGAACCGGGGTCGGCGTATACAGTTCGGACGGATCCGGCTCCCTGTGAAGCAGGCTGCAGGATGAGAGCAGGATGCTGAGGATCAGGATCAGCGAAACAGATTTCCACACAGTTCTTTTTTGCATTCTATTCAATCTCCTACGATAAGAGCTCTCTCTAAGCGCTAATCGGATGGCGGGGACCCGCACAGGCCCCACTCAGCCCTCCGTGACATCCACGATCGGGATATAGCTGCAGGGATACTTTGTCCCAGCGGTACACGCGGAACGGATCTGCGGGAAGGTGTCATAACCGAAACGGTGGAAAAGCACTCCCAGATGGCACAGCGGCAGACCCATCACGGCCGCATAGCAGCCGCGGATCGATTCCACCGGATGGAAGACCCGGTTCTGAATAGCATAAGCCCCGGCTTTCCCCATCGGGTCACCGCTGGCAACATAATCCAGGATCTCATCCCGGCCCATATCCCGGAAGCGGACCGCCACCTCACTTGCGGACTCCAGGAAGCGGATCTTGCCGTTCAGCCGCCGCGCCAGGGTGACAGCCGTGCAGACGAGGTGCTTCTTCCCGTTCAGCATCTTCAGCATTTCCTCCGCTTCATCCGCATCCTTCGGCTTCCCAAGGATCTGATGGTTGATATAAACGGTCGTATCCGAACCAACGATAAAAGCGTCTTCACGCAGCAGTTCCGCGCAGTGGAGCGCCTTTCCGGTCGCCATCCGCTGACAGTACGGTGCGGGCAGCTCCCCGCTCAGCGGCGTTTCGTCAATATCCGCCGGCATGCAGACAAATTCCGGAATGATCCAGGAGATCATCTGCTGCCGCCGCGGCGACGCTGATGCCAGATAAATTTTCACATTCTCCATAGATAAAATTCTATCACAGGATTCAGCAGACTGCTTTTCGGAAATCCATGAGACAGGATACGAATCAGGCGCCACGGGAAGCATATATTCCGGAATTCATATATAAGGGCTATATACAGGAATACCCCGCGGGGCGGGGTATTCTGCATAAGAGGAGATTGCTGTCAATTGTCAGCCGTTTCTATTTTTCAGGAACAGTGACCCAGGTATGCCAGTCGTCACCGATATCGCCGCGGTTCTTATACACATCCATGGAATGCCCGCAGTTACAGCTGCGCCCTTCCAGAAGTTTCAACATCGCGTTTTTGAAGATCAGCGGAAGGGCTTTGGTCGAATCCTTCATCCGTTTGGCGACCGTTTCCGGCAGCATGCTGGAGAAAATGGACGCATTCTGCTTCACACTGAGGCGGGGATCGCCTTCAGCATAGTTGGAAATATAGGTCAGGGATGCGTAGCACATTTCCAGCTCCCGGGCGAGATAAAGTTCCGGGATGATCGTCATTCCGACCACATCGCCGCCCCACATCTTAAACATGCGGATCTCAGCCTTTGTTTCGAGGCGGGGCCCTTCCGTGCAGACATAGATGCCACCGTCAAAGGTTCGGGGTTCAATCTCCCGCGCGGCATCAAAAAGAGCCTGCCGGCATTCGGGACAAAAGGCCGGATTCTGCCGGATAAAGCCCATGCCCTTGCCCACATAATAGGTATAAGCACGGTTTTTCGTCATATCAATGTAATCATCAATGATCACGTAATCACCCGGCATAATGTGCGGAGAGATCGTCCCGGCCCCGTTCCACGAGAGGATGCGTTTGGCTCCCATTTCTTTCGCGGCATAAATATTTGCCCTTGAGTTCACGAAAGGAGCCGAAACCGAATAGCCGTGTTCACCGTGACGCGACATAAATCCGACATATTTTCCGCCGAGATCTAGAACCGAGATCTTGTTAGCCAACCCATAAGGAGTATCAAGGCGGACTTCCTCAACAATCGTACCGATATCACCGCGGTCAAGAAAGTAAGCTTCGGTACCGCCCATTACAAGAATTTCAATTTCCTTTGTTTTCCGATCCATGATCAATTCTTTCATTCCTTTCCATTAATTTACAGTCTTCCGGGAACCAGCACCATCCAGCCGGCGATCCTTGCCGCCAGCGCTCCGGCAAAAGTCAGGATACAAAGCGCTGTCAGGAAAACATCGACCGGTTTAAACTGCGGTTTCCGATAAAAACGGTGCTTGTACAGCTTGTTTCGAAAACCCTTTGTATCAAGGGCATTCGCGACCAGCTGAATCCGGCGCAGGGACATAAAGATCATCGGCGCCAGGATCGCTGAATATTTTCTCGCTTTCGCCTTTACACCGCCCTGTTCAAAGTCCAGACCGCGGGCGCGCTGCGCTTCCGTAATGATCGAAGCGTCATTCTGCACCAGAGGGACAAAGCGGAACGCCAGAACAAAAAGCTCGCTCACCGTAAACGGGACCCCGATAGCGGAAAAACCGATGGTCATATCCCGCAGACTGGTCGAAGAGAGGTAAAGAAAAATCGGCAGCGAACTGACCAGCATGCGCAGCCCCATCGAAACCGCCCACATCAGGCCGATATTGGAAAAAGCAATGCTGATCCCAAACCATTTTCCTGTCTCAAAATACACGTCACCGCCGACATCGCCCCCGAACGGGATCCATGAGATGAAACTGATAAGTGCACCCACTCCGATCACCGCAAGATAGACCATAAACAGCTTTTTGGACATCCTGGCATAAAGGGCAACACCGAGAACGACCGCATACAGTCCGGCAAGCAGAAACGGGTGCTGGATGCAGAACGTGGTCGCGATCGCGCAAAGCATAAAGATGGTACGGGTCGCAGGATGCAGTTTCTGAAAACCGCTGTCTGTTTTTTCATAAACAAACGCGCCTCGTGTTTTTGCCATAACGAACGTCTCTCCTGTTCAGGAATCCTCTGATTCCTTCGTTTTTATTTTTTCCCTGCAAAAATAAGATACACAGCGATCAGAACGACACAGATTCCGAAAATGATATAAGCAGCAGGTGTTAATTCTGGAAATTGCATGATATTTACTCCTTGTCAATATTTTTTTCAAAATGTTCGCGCACGGGCTGCACCGCGTCATCCGAGACGATCCACGGATCTCCCGGCGCACCGACACGCTGCCAAAACTGGGTGACCTGAGGCGGCTTGACAAAACTTTTTGAAAGAAAATCCTCATGCTGAAAAACTTCTTTCGGCGTACCGTCCAGACGGATC
>CADBKS010000075.1 GCA_902795255.1 uncultured Chloroflexota bacterium | reverse complement strand
TGTCAAACGATCAGATTTATGAACTGGTGCGTAAACAGCTGGACATTGGAGGATCTTATAATATCGTTTCGTACCATCTTGGCGGTAATGGTGCCATGCAGGGGACTGCCTCAATGGGATGGGGAAGAATGCTTTATACAGTGAACCTGTTTGATTCACAGGTGGAATTTATCAAAGAACAGATCAATAAAGTGATCGCCGGCGAAACACTCGAACAGAGTGAACTGCCTGAAGCAGACAATACAACTTTTATTCCCAATTAAATCAACAGTAATATAAAAACAATTCCGTCTGAACCGCTTATCAGCAAACAGACGGAATTGTCATTTTTAGATTAAGAGTTTTGAATCAGGCACCGGGGCCAGCAGAGACAGCAATGCTCAGTGATGTGCCTTTTTCGATTTCAGTGCCGGCGGAAATATCTGAGAACATAAATGTTCCGTTTGCGGATTCGTCATAATAATAGATGAAACTGACCGTAATCTCATTTTCATCGGCCCATTCCTGAATTTCATTGACTGTCTGGCCTGTAAAATCAGGGAAGATGACAGTTGTGGAATGGTCATGCATACACATCGTGACAGTTACAGGTTCATTTCTTTTGATTCTGGTTCCGGCGGCAGGAGTGCTGGAAAGAAATAAGCCTTCTGTTTTGTTTTCATTAATTGCATAAACAAACTGATAGCTTTCAATGCGATTATCTTCAAGCCACTTTTCAATGGAACTCTGGTCCATTTCACTGAAATCAGCCAGGATAATTCTGTAATTTGGATCAGCCCCTTTTGAAACAGTCACTACAATGGAATTGTTTCCAGACACAGTGCGGCCAGGCTCGATACTTTGAGAGATGACAGTTCCTTCAGCGACAGTTTCACTGAAAACCCGGTTGAAAACAACATTCTTATCCGGAACCGATTCAGCACTCATCCAGTTTTCAACTTCTTTAACCGGACTGCCGGTGAAGTTTTGAACTGTATATTTCTTAATATTTACCCGCTGCATCACTGCCATGATGAGCAGAACAGCCGCGGCGATCAGCAGAATGTAATTGCCGATCTGTGAAAAACCGGTGATATCCCGGCGGGTGACCAGTGAGACCCCTTTCCCTCCGGTAAAGGCAAAGGCACAGCCTTCAAAGAAAAGCGTCATTCCCAGTGAAACGATGATCGGCGGGATCCGGGTGATCACATAAACGAGCCCGTGGATCAGCCCGAGCAGCGCCGCTGTCAGGACAGCAATGCCGAGGGTCGGCCAGGGGCCGAGATTCGTCTGCTGGGAGATCGTTCCCGCGATCGTCGCGGACAGCATGGAAACCGCACCCAGCGAGAAATCAAACCGGCCCGAATCCAGGTTGATGGAAAGCGCGAAGGTGGTCAGCGTCACATTGGCGACAGCGCGGAAGAAAAGCTTCCAGCTGTCGGCATTGACAAACAGCTTTACCCCTTTAGCCGCTGCGATCACTTCAAGGACCGCAAACACCGCAAACGGGATCAACAAACTCAGCAGAATATTTTTCACAAAAGAAGACTTTTTCATGCCTGCCGCTCCTTTTTTTGCCTGAAATTGCGCTTTTCCGAACAAGCTCTCCGGCTTTTCCCGGCAGCTTGGCCGGAAAAGCGTGAGGACGGAACGGCCGCTCCGTCCTCATCGGTATGGTCATTATTTCTTCAGTGCCACGATCTCGTCGAAGGAGTACTGGCTGACGAATTTCGCGAAGTCATCGTAAGAGACGCCTTCACCGGCATACTGATCCAGGATCTCTTTGGTGTAGGCCGGATCGGTCATGGAAGAGTCCACAGTGCTGAATTCCTTGAACTGTTCGGAATTCGTCGCGACCCAGTAACCCTGGCCGAGTGCCAGCGCGTTGCCGTCGTTGTCACGGATCGGGCTGCCGTTGATGGCATCCAGGGTGGCAGCGAAGATCGGGCCGATGGAAGCGGCGAATTTACCGGCGACATAATCCAGGATCCCGTTGTCCATGGCTTCGCCCATAGCTGTGGTGAAGCTGTCAACGGTCGCGAGCTTCACGTTGGAGCCGGCGATGAAACCACCGAGCACGTCAACACCGCTGCCGACAGTGAGGATCGCTTCGATGCCTTCCGTGCCGACCATCTGGGCGAGCTTGCCGAACCAGGCATCATTGAAGTCATAACCGCCGACATAGGCAGCCAGTTCGATATTGCCGATCATACCGGTATCGATCCCGCCGTCAGCATAGATCTGGCCGATGATCGCACCCGCGTTGTCAGCGCCCTTGTAATTCGCGCCTTCACCGCCGTATTCAACCATGGCAGCCAGCATACCGGCAGCGCGGTAGATGTGCATATCCACATAGTACGGAACTCCGCCGCCGAACATACCGAATTTGGTCATGCCCTGCTTCAGGTAGTAGGCAGCCATGTCATAACCGGCCTGGAATTCAATATCCATGCTCGGGCCGATCGCGCCGACATAATATTCGTAATCCTTGTATTCTTCATACTGTTCGTCGGTCAGCGTACCGGTAGCGACCGCGTAGTAGATCCCGGCAGCATCGCACTGTTCGATCTGGACAGGGCGGTCAAAGCTGGAGAGGGAGATCACGGCTTTGCAGTTGTTGACGATGAAGTTGTCGATCGCGCTTTTTTCACCGGCGGCATCGGTCAGTTCATCGGAGTAGATGAATTCAACGTCGTAGGCTTTGGCGATATATTCGGTGTAATAGGCACGGAAAGCCAGTGCTTCCGAGGAAGTGGCATCGGAAACCAGAACACCGATCTTCACGTTCGCGGCTGAAGCGGACATGCAGGACAGTCCAAGTACGAACAGCAGTACAAGAACCAGAACAGACTTGAAGTTTTTCATGATTAATACTCCTTATAATTATTTACGCATTACAGCGTTGATCACCTGGTGAGCAGCTTGCCGCGCTGATTGCTGAGGGCAATGAAGACGACAAGGATAAAGATGGCAGCTTTGATCATCTGACCGTAACCGCTGCCGAGGTTGAGCATGGTCATGATCTGGCTCAGGAAGCCCATGGAAAAAGCTCCGACGACCGCCGAAAGGATCCGGCTGCGCGGGCCGCCGGAGACCGGCATCCCGCCGAACACGATCGCGATGATCACGTCCATCCCGATCGAAGCGGCCGCATCTTTGTTCAGCGTCGGCGCGTAAACGATCGTCAGGAATGCCCCGAGTCCGATCCCGAGCGCGGAGATCATGGCCGCGGCCTTCGCGGCACGCTTTTCATCAATGCCGGACAGCTTCGCACAGAGCGGGTTTCCGCCGATGAATTTGGCTTCGCGGCCGGTCGGCAGCAGCGTGTAAATGAACCAGCACAGCGCCACGTACAGGACCAGGACACATGCTTTGAAAGGAATGTTGTCCAGCGGACGGACATCCCGGGCTTTGACTTTGATGGTATCGCCTGCACCGTTCCAGCCGATCAGCAGCAGCATGAACGCGCTGAGTACGCTCATCATCGCGACGGTCGTCACGAAAATCGGCAGATTGAAGACGGAAGCCAGCGTCGAATTGATGAACCCGATGATCAGCGCGACCGCGATGCACACAAGGAACATCACCAAAAGGCTGCCGGTCGCGTTGTAGGCCATCGCACCGAGGAGCGCGCTGACGCCGGTCGCCGCGCCGAGGCTGATATCAAAACTGCCAAGGGTGTAAATAAAAACCGCCCCGGTGGCGACAAGCGCCACAACAACGCTCTGGTTCAGGATGGCTTTCAGGCCGTACGCGACATTGGCGTCGCGGATCGTCCCGATGATGTAGTAAGCAGCAATCAGGATCAGCAGTCCGAGTACGGAGGCAAAAGCCGGAATACGTTCTTTCAGTGTTTGTTTTCCCATAAGATACCTCTCAAATCATGTAACGGATGATGTCTGATTCGTTCATTTCGCCGCGGAGGAATTCTTTCTGCACCGCACCGTCTTTCATGATCAGCAGCCGGTCGCACATCCCGATCAGTTCCGCCATTTCCTCGCTGATGATCAGGATCGCTTTGCCTTCCTGCTTCATTTTCGTGATGAGCCGGTACATGCTTTGCTTGACGCCGATATCCACGCCGCGGGTCGGGCAGTCCAGGATCAGGACTTTGCTTCCGGCCCCGAGCCATTTTCCGAAGACGACTTTCTGCTTGTTGCCGCCGCTCATCGCACTGACCGGCTGTTCCATATGCCGGCATTTGATCGACAGCGCGTCGATCTGTTCCTGAACATAAGCGCTTTCACGGCTTTTCAGGATCAGTTTGTTTTTCTGAATATGGTCCAGCCCCGCGATGGCGATATTGTCCCGGATGGATGCCTGCTGGCAGAGCGATTCCGTATCGCGCTCTTTTGAAACATATCCCACACCGAGTTTCGTGGCTTCTTTCGGAGATGCATAGAATCTGCCCTCCGCCGATACCGTACCGGACGTCAGGACCGCGCTGCCGAAAAGCGCTTTGCCGAGGTCATGCATGCCGCATTCACTCAGGCCGCCGATCCCGAGGATCTCGCCGGCATGGACCTGAAGGGAGATATCCCGCAGCCCGCTTCCGGTCAGATGGTCCGCCTGCAGCAGCACCGCTTCCTGCCGGGAAGCTTCATTGTCCGCGCGGTAATAATCGCCCTGCATCTCGCGGCCGATCATGCTGGTTTTGATGGCGTCATCGTCGTATTCGGCTTTGCTGAAGTGCGTAATGATCTTCCCGTCCCGCAGAACGGTCAGCGTATCGCAGACGGATTTGATCTCATCCAGATCATGGGAAATAAAGATCACAGCCTTGCCCGCTTTTTTCAGGTCATTCATCAGCCGGTACAGCAGTTCGCGGCCTTTTTGAGAAAGCGCGGTCGTCGTCTCATCAACGATCAGGATCTCCGGCTGTTTGACCATCACCTTCGCGACTTCGACCAGTTTCCGCTCCTGAAGATCCAGCGCGGCAGTCAGCATGCCCGGCTGAATATGATCTGCATGAATGAAATCCAGCGCTTTCCGGCTTTCTCTTTCCATCGCGCGCCGGCTGACCAGGCCCAGTTTATTTCTGAATCGGCTGCTTTCACCGAGGAACAGGTTTTCGGCGACCGTGATGCCCGGGATCGTTCCGGTTTCCTGCACGATCATGCCGATGCCGTGTTCCAGCGCGCTGATCATGGATTCAGGCTGCCACACCGCACCCTTATACCGGATCTCCCCGGCGTCGGCCTTCTGGATCCCGGCAATGATGGAAGTCAGCGTAGACTTTCCGCTGCCGTTTTCACCAATCAGTCCGCGGATCTCACCCGGGTAAACATCCAGGTCGACCTGACGCAATGCGATCGTCGCGCCAAAGCTCTTGTCCATTTTTCTTACAGTCAGGATCGGTTCCATAATATTTCCTCACGATTGTTGATCGATAAAAATATTATAAACAGAGAGCTCTTTTAATCTTTGCTGAATTTTGTCGCATTAAATTGACTTATTTTGACATTACCCGCTTCAACATACTGAATTACTCTTGATTTATGCCGGAAATATTATAAAATTAGCAGTAAAGTTGACTATTTATGAGCGCAGTCCCGGACTGCCGGTGAGGAACGATGAACGAAAAACAGCTTCTTGAAGCCCTGCAGACCCTCAATGACAGCGAAATTTTTTACAGAAATTACCGTCTGGCAAAAACTTCCGCGGCCGGCTTTGATGAATATCTGGCGTCGCTCGACAAAGAGCGGATCTATCGGGAACATATCCTGGTCCCGGAATGGAAAGACACCATCCCGCCGGAATATCTGGAAGACTGGTATTTCACGGATTCACAGCCGGAAGGGATCCATGTATTTAAGCACAACTGCTATACCCCGGCGCTTCCGCACCACCATAATTTCTTTGAAATGTTTTATGTTCTCAAAGGCCGCTGCATGCACCGGGTCGGGGAAAACATATCCGTCCTTCACAAGGGGGACCTGTGTCTGATCCAGCCGAAGGTGACACATTCACTGGATGTGAACGACGAAAGCATCATCATCGATGTTCTGATCCGCAGGTCGACTTTCCGGCAGTATTTTTACAGCATCCTGCAGGGGGATAATCTGCTGTCCAATTTCTTCATGAGTACCCTTTACAGCAGGACCGGGATCGATTACCTGATCTTCCACACGCTGGAAGACCCCGACCTGTATTACGCGTTCATCGATCTGTGCGGCGAGTCGATCGATAAGGAAGCTTATTACTCGGTCCTCGTGAACGCGATCGTAACGCGGATCTTTGTGTTCCTGCTTCGCCGCTATATGGACACCTGCGACCTGCCCGCCGATAAAGCCGGCGACTCAGAAACCGCCATGCGGATCGCCCGCTACATCCAGGCAAACGCGGCAGACGTAACGCTCAAATCGCTGAGCAGTGAATTCCATTACTCCCCTGAATACGCCTCCCGCCTGATCCGGCGGACGACCGGACAGACCTTTATCCAGCTGCTCACGAACATCCGGATGGAAAACGCCAAGCAGCTGCTGCGGGACACCTCGCTCAGCGTCATCGATATCGCGGCAAACGTCGGCTACAACAGCTGCGAACACTTCATCCGCAAATTCAAAAACCACACCGGCAGGACCCCGAACGAATACCGGCACAACCGTTAAATCAAATCGACCGGCAGCGATTATTCTGCCGGTTGATTCGATCCGCACACGATCCCATATGACAGCACACCCGTATGGCGCAGGTCGATCGCTCATATGCCGAATATCGAACATATGGATGACCTGTTTGCGGTCACAGCGGTCTCTGATGTCTCGCGCACTTTAATGGACCATTTCCGGACCCGTTACAGCGTTCCGAACTGTTTTCCGGATGCCATGGATCTGATCCGCTGTCCGGAAGTGGATGCGATCATGATCCTGTGCGCAGGGGACCATGCCGCGTATGCAGCAGCCGCGCTGGAAGCGGGGAAACACGTTTTTATCGAAAAAACCGCTGTCCATGTCTTATGAAAACGCTTTGATGCTGAAAGAAGTCAAAGACCGGCACCCGGATCAGACTGCGATGGTCGGATACTGCCGCCGCTATAACCACTATTTCCTGAAAATGAAAGAGCTCCTGCAAAATGACCTGCGGCAGACCGGTTTCCGCGGCACCGCCGTCATCGAACAGGACATGTACGGGAAAAGCGGAGCGTACGCTAACGAGAGCGCGAAACGGAACCTGGAATATCTGAAAAAGATCGGCATGATCGGCTGATCCCTGAAAAAATGAATGCCGCGGTCAGCGGCATTCATTTTTTCATATGCTTTCGGTGTCTTTGACATTCAGATAAACCCCGACTGCCATCAGGGCAAGCGCTGCCCAGAAAAGTTTGCCCGGGATCTCGCGGAAAAGGAGCAGGGCGAGCAGCACGCCGATAAACGGTGAGACCGCATAATAAGCGCTGGTCCTTGCCGCCCCGATCCGGCTCTGGGCCAGCACATAAAAATACACGCTGAGCCCGACCGCGAGGAACCCCAGGATCATAACGAACACCGCACTCCGTGCGGATCCGATCTTTTCCCCGATCAGAAGTGACAGCAGAAGGGAGGCCGTACCGGATCCGAAGCCCTTGATCATGACGATCTGGCGGGTATCCTTCCCGGAAAGGCTGCTGGTGCAGTTATTCTCAAATCCCCAGCACACACAGGCCAGCAGGACAAACAACGAGCCTTTCGAAAACGAGAGCGACGCCGTATTGTCCAGCGACAGGAGCACGCAGGAAACCGTGATGATGCAGATCGAAAGGGCCAGCCGTTTCCCGATCTTTTCATGAAAGAAGGTGAAAGCAATAATGGTCGTGGCGACGATCTCGAAATTATTCAGCAGCGACACATTTTCCGGAGTGGTCATGGACAGGCCGAAAAGCAGAAAAACGGGCGCGAGCATGTCCAGCACGATCATCGCAATGACGTACTTCAGATCACTCCTGCCGACGGAAGGGTGTCCGGAAGGCCTGCCCTTCTGAAACAGATATATCAATAACATCCCGGTCCCGGCGCCGAGATACAGAAGCCCGGCTTCCGCGACAGGAGGAACGCTCACCTGCAGCAGTTTGGAGACAGGTGCCATCAGCGCGTATAGGATAGCGGCGAGAATTGCATATAAGATCGCTGTTTTTGCTTTCATAAGACTAATTCCGTACAATATGTTCAATTACTTATATTTTGTATGATACAATTTTCTGAAAGGGAAATCAACACACAGCTGACGGCAATTGTCAGTTATGAAACAATAATTGAAAATTGTGCGGAAACGGAGGGGGAGATTGGACAGAAGGATCGGCAAAACACGCAGGGCGATCTACGCCGCATTTGAAACATTACTGACGGAAAAACGGTATGAGCAGATCACCGTGCAGGATATCATTGACCGGGCCGATATCGGCCGCAGCACTTTTTACGCCCACTTTGAGACCAAAGATGACCTGCTGAAAAGCACCTGCCGGAATATGTTCGATCATATTTTTGAAGATCACCCGTCCTCCGAGAGCAGTCACGATTTTTCCGCGGGGCCCGATTCCCTGAAAGCCCGTCTGACCCACATTCTCTATCATCTTCAGGATGACCGGAAATGGTATGAAAAGATCTTCACCTGCGAGAGCGCCGACCTCTTTTGGGGATATTTCAAAACACAGTTTACGGACCTGTGCCGGCGATACGGCGCGGACCACCGGGCGGAGAAGCTTTCCATACCGGACGATTTTTACCTGAATTACTACTGCAGCGTCTTCATCGAAGCGGTAAAGTGGTGGTTCGGCAGCGGCCTGAAAATATCCCCGGAGAAGCTGGAACTTTACTTTGAAAAAGTGACCGGGTGACGGGACACCCGGCACACCTTTTTTGTCAGGGTCAACAGATTTGTTTTACCGGTATGATTCTCTGTCAAACCAACATGCTGTAATGCAGCTGGCTTTCAGCCAAAGCTCTTCGGATCCACCTGCCTGGCAGGTGTTTTTCTCTGCCACGAATAAAAAACAAGTGCCCGATGCAGGCGGGCACCTGTTTTTTTACCCGGAGCGGTCAGCCCATCTTGTAACCGTGTTTATCGAACAGATCGAGGATGGCATGGTTCAGCTTGCGGCGGACCTTGCGCAGATCGATCTCCTTGCACTCGGAATTGACGGCAAGGGTATAAGCATTCGGCCCGATCGTCCAGATGCCTTTATACGTAGGTCCGCTGATGATCTCGGGGATGCTTTCACCGACCGCGGGCAGTTCATTCCGCAGCATTTCCTCGATCTCCTCCAGCGGCTGGCTCACCTGGACATTAAACTCCATGGTGTACCAGGTGTTCATCTTGCTCATGTTCAGCACATTCTTGACGTCGCGGTTGCCGATGATCTTGATATTGTCCCCGAGCCCCAGGATCTTCGTTGAGCGGACCCCGATATCCTGCACGATCCCCTGAAAGCCGCCGATTTCGATCATATCGCCCACATGGAAATCGTCTTCAAAGATGATGAAGATCCCCGCGAGGATATCCGAGACCAGACCCTGACCGCCGAGCGAGATCGCGAGGGAAAAGGCGCTGAACCCCGCCACCATAACGGCCGTGTTGATCCCCAGGTAATTCAGGCAGATGAACACCAGCCCGATAAATGCCCCGTACTGGACCAGACTGGCGACCAGCCGGAGAATGGTTTCGCCTTTCGGATCCAGAATGGTTTTCAGGATATCCACCACGAGGCTCTTGAAAAAGAGGAAGACGATGTATCCCAGAATGACCAGAATGATGGCCGAAAAGGCGAGAAGATTCACCCCGCGCGTCCAGTTCCCGCGGAAAACAAATCCGAATACGGTTTGTGCCATAAAGCCGGACGAAGAAAAGATCTGATATGCGGCAAAGATCAGGAGCAAACCGGTAATGATCTGCAGAAAGAGCCGGATCTTCATTTCCGGCAGCAGCCGGTTCCACCAGGACCGGATCCCCGGGGATTCCTGCTCCATCTTCTTCTCATCATCGGGCAGGTCCTCAGCTTCAAGAACGGCATCCAGCTGGGATGATTCCGAGATTCTCACCATTTCTTTATATTGTTTGTTCCGGTAGAACAGCAGCATGATCAGGCTCGTGAGGACCGCGCTGACGATGAACCCTGCCACCGAGAGAAGTGCCACCGAGACAGAATCACTCCGGATAAACGTGGCTTCCGTAAGGTAATAATAGCGTTTATCCCCGATCGCCGCAAAAGGCCCGTAATAGGAGACGCCGTCTACCATAAAGTGCTCCATATCCGAAGTCCAGCGTTCATTGATGCCCAGTCCGACCCCATTGATGTCCGTATTCTGCAGATCCGATTTACTGGTGTAGAGGATCTTTCCGCTCTCCGCGTCCGCGACGGCACACAAATGGCCTTCCTGTGTGATCCTGTTGATGAAATCCCGGATGCTCTTTTCATTCTCTGCCTCCCAGGACTGCTGCGAATTGAAGGCAAGGATCACGGCCCCGTACTTTCGGCCTTCGCCGGACAAGCGCACCGGGGAACCGGTCATCTGTGAATACTTTTCCGTCGTCACATCCCGGGCCGGCGGATGAACGATCGTATCCACCCCCAGCAGAAGTCTGCGGAAGTCCGTTGTCAGGTCATCGTCTTTTGTTCCGAGCTGGAAGCCCTCATAAGCATTGCTGCTGACGATCTCGCTTCCCGCCTCATCATAAAGCATGATATATTCACTGCCGATGACATCGTTCATCGCCGCCAGAACGGCCCGCGTTCTCAGTTCGGAAGATTTTGACAACAGCTCGGCGATCCGTTCGGAATAATAGACCGACCATTCTTCCTGATCCTGCTGGGCCTTGGTTTTCCCGCTCTGAACACCGATAATATAATCCGCCGCAATCCACAAACTGGTGTTGTCGGAATCGGATTCCTGTTTGAGATTGTTAATGGACTGATAGAAAAGGGAGGCAAGAAAGACCACCAGAGCCCCGCTCGCAACAGCCGCTGCCATTTTTTTGCGGACCCCGGACGGCTGATAGCGCGTGGCCTCTGTTACGGAAAGGCTGTGCGACTGAACGTAACGCCGCACCCAGAACAGCCACAGGATAAATCCGGTAATGATCAGCGACTCAATGATGACCGTCACCCAGATGAGCCCGAAATCGCCGGATCTCCGGTCGATGACCGGATTCAGAATAATGACCTTCGCGGCTTCTCCCAGAAAGCGCATCGACCGATAAGAGGCAAAATACACATTATTGCCGATCGAAAGCGCGGCTTCCTCCGCATCGATCATATCCCGGGTGATCTGCAGATCTTCAAGTTTTGTATCGCTCCCATTGGGGCATAACAGATTCGAGCAGTAAAGCATGGAACTGTCTTTTTTACTCATGACAACAAAAAAGCTGCCGTATGACTGTTCCATATCCTGCAGTGCGCTGCCGGCCTGCATGCTGTAATCTTCGGTATCCTGAAGATATTCGCTGTACAGCGTCCGGTCAATATAATAATAGTCATTCCCCATCGGTTCCGCGGAAAGGATCACCTGGGTGCCCTCTGCATCTTCGGCATTCTGATGATAGATCCCCTGTCTCGTCTGTTCAAGACTGTCGCCGAAAATTGTTTCCAGCCCGTCAACATATCCGGGGAACCCGTCAGGATACACAGCCTGCCCGTCAGCGAACCGGACCACAAAACCGTCAGAAAAAACTGCCGGCCCGCTGTACCCTTCTTCAGAGACCAGGCTTTTCAATGCGGCTGCCGTCAGTTTTGCGGCAGTCCGATTTTTCTCCATCCACTTTTCACCGGTCGACGTGATGTCGCGGTCGAACTCCCGGAGCTTTTGCGTAATGCCGGCAAGCGTCCGCCCTTCGCGCTGCTGCGTTTTCACTTTAGAACCGAGCGAAACGTGAAAAAACAGGAGAAAAAATAATACGGTCTGCAGGACTGCTAAGACCAGGAAAGCAAAGATCAGTCTGCGGGATTTTATCATGATAGAAATTCCTTCTCCGGACAAAAGGTTCCGCCGGAACCGCTTCACCGCGGTTCCCGGTCCGGCTGCCGATGTTGTGTTCCCGCCTTTTCGGTGAGAACAGATGAAATTGGATCACTCCATCAAAATTATATCACGCCGTCAAAAGAGAACCCCGTATCGGCAGGATCCGTCTGCGTTCCGGGTTATCAAAAAAAATGACAATAATCTAATCAGGACCACCGGCTGAGCCGGTGGTTTGCTCTGCGCCTGTAAGGCGCTGGTACCCGCGTGCGCTTGTAAGCGCATGTCTGTGAACGCTTTGCTGT
>CADBKS010000074.1 GCA_902795255.1 uncultured Chloroflexota bacterium | reverse complement strand
CGAGCCCGATAACATTGCCGGCTGTTTTTTCCTTTTTCGAAATATATCCGCTGTCACGGACGATACCTTCAAGGATATTCCTTGTTTCCAGGCTCATTGAGCCGTAATCTCCGTTCAGATATCTTGAAACAGTAGCAACCGAAAACCCGGATTCCTGTGCCAGATCTTTGACAGTGACCTTCTTATTTCCCATAAAGCGATTCCTTCAAATTAAAAGCTTCAGCTTTTCCTTATCTATGCGATTTTCAGATGACTCTATCCATTTTACCCGAACCGAAGCATAAATCAGTCAGACTGAACCTTGATGTAATACTGCCGCTTTCGCGGGCCGTCAAATTCAAGGAAATAAATGCCCTGGGATGAACCCAGCAGCAGCTTTCCTTCGTGAACGATAAAGGGAATGGAACATCCAACGATCGCCGACTTCACATGTCCGGCTGCATCCTGCGGCGTATCATGCTGATGCTTGAAATCGATGCGGGTCGGAATCAGACGGCAGATCTCATCCTGCAGATCGATAAAACCGTTCGGATCCCAGAATGACGTGATCGTAAGACCGGCGGTCGTATGCGGTGTAAAAACGATGCATGTTCCTTCCTGCACCCCGCTTTCTTCAATGGCTTTTTTCACTTCCGGGGTGACATCAAATACGTCCCGATGCGTGGTTTCGATTTTTATTTTCTTCAACATATTCCGCTCCCATTCACAATATGACGATTTCGCTGTTCTTCAATCCTGCCGCGTTCTGACAGAATGCCCAGTTGTCTTTGAGTCCGCGGCCGCTTTCCTCTCCCGTAAGTGCCATGATACCCGCCATCAGAAACGCTACAGGCAGGAACAAAGATATCGGGGAATTGATCTCACAGGCAGGTTTCGGAACGATCATGAGATTTTCAGCCGGCACATCAAAAAAACCTTCCTTATCTGTAATGATCAGAGAAGGACGCTTCAGATCATTCACCATAACTTTCGCCACTTCCTTCGCTCTGCTCAGAGCGGGGCTTTCGCTTCCACAGATCAGGACCGTCCCGATTTTATCGACCCGCCTCATAAAACAGTTCAGATGCATGAATTCCTCTGTATTCACGACCGAAGCATATTTCCCGGCTGCCTCAAAGGCTTTCGCCTGACCATACTGCGCTGCGGCCTCATCCGGGCCTGCCCCGATGAAATCGAAAGCTTCCATATCTTTCCAGGCCTTTGCGAGCTCCATCATTCTGTTGTCAATCCCGGAAAGCGCGTCATTAAGGGATCCTGCAAGCGACTTCATATCCTTCCGCATCGCTTTTGCCTCATCCATCGTGTATTTCCCGCGGACCTCGCCAAGCCGAATCGCGAAAAGTGTTAGCGCAACAAGGCTCACGAGATAAGACCGCACTCCGGGAGCACTTTCAAATTTCGGGATATCCAACTTCAGGATCCTGGAGGAGTTCAACCCCAGCGGAGATTCAGGATTTCCCGTGACGCCCAGCACAAAGGCTCCGTGCTTTCGGGCACGCTGAGCGCTTTCGGAGATCCGTGCAACCGTACCGGATTTGCTTACGATGATTACCAGCGGATTGTTCGGAGCCGTTCCGAGTTTTCCGGCAGGGTAAAACCGGCTGAAATCTATCGCCGACATTACTTCCGTCCTCATTCCGGTGAGCTTTTCAAAGGTCCGCTTTACCGCCATTCCTGCGAAGCGTGAATCACCACAGCCTACGATTATGATATTCTGAAAAGAAAAAATCTCCTCAAAGGTACAGACAGATCTGGTTTTCGGTTCAAGATCCGCATACTGCTGTTCCAGAAGTTCAGGGATACTGAGTGCCTGTCTGTGCATCGCATTGTCAATTTCCATTTTCAAACTCCTTGCTGAATTGATCAAACAAATCCAATAAATACTCTCCGACTGTTACACTGTATTTCAATGTCGCATTCACCAGTTCATCGGGGACATTTTGATTGAGCCTGTGCATTTCATAGGTGAGATCTCCATGATAGCGTATCCTGCTCAGCGCAGAGATAATCTCATTCCAGTTTCCTCTGCCGAAAAACGGGATATAGTGATCGCTGTCGATATTGATGCAGTCCGAAATATGCGTGGCTTTCAGCCTGCTTCCGATGCACTCCAGGCTTCCGGCATGGCTGAGTTCACTCAGGATCACGTGGTCTGTATCGTAGCAGGCTCCCACCGTATCGCTTTCAAACGAGTCGATCAGATCGACGAGTTCACCGATATCGACCGTATATCTGCGCCTGGGCGCAATATTGTAATCCCAGAGGTTCTCAAAAGCGATGCCAACACCCCTTTTTGCGGCGTATTCGACAACGGGAAGAAAATATTCCCGGTTTTTCCTTTTAGAGGACTCGGCCATTCCCGCGCTCCCGTAATCCGTTCCGGCGTGGATCACGAGCCAGGGAACATGAAGTTCAGCAGAACAGTCGATCGAACGAAGGATCAGTCTGTCGACATATTCTCTTTTTTCAAACTGCGGGTCGCAGAAATTGTAGAACGGGGCATGGGCCTGTGTGAAAGTCACGCCTTTATCCTCTGCGGTTCTTTCGACAGAGGCAAGCCAGTCCTGCCAGTTATCCCCGACGAAGGGCAGCTTGAATGTTGTGCAGTCCAGAAAGTTCAGATCCATATGCCTGAACCCGGCCGCGGCACATTTTTCAATGCTTTCCTCGATAGATGCCATCCTGCCGGATGGCCTTCTGAAATAGATATTTGTTGAAGTGGACAGTTCCAATGATTTCTCCGTCAGCAAAAACGATTGATGATTTCCATTACGCCGTCAAACAGATCCTTTTCAGCAACATAATCCGCATGCTTTCTTGCAGCAGCAGCCGCGTTCCCGACAGTTGCACCGATTCCCGCATACGAAAGCATTTCCACATCGTTTTCAGAATCTCCGATGGCGAGTATATTTTTCTTTTCAATTCCGAATACCGCGGCAAGTTCCTTGACCGCGTTGGCTTTATTCACGTTTTCAGATATTATATCGAAGCCCTGATTCCCGTAGCGCACATAGGAATACCCAGGGATCCCCGCACATATTCTTTCAATTTCATCTATTTTCCCGGAAAAGGATGGATCGACGATGCTGATCTTTTCAGCTGCATGCAGCCCTTCACAGTCCGACAGCAGAATGTACTCTTTTCCGGTAAGGTTCTCCTCACGTCTGAACCATTCATTTCTTTGATTAATATAATCCAGTCCCTCTGCGGTTACTGAAACTGCCAGGTCCAGCCGGGATCCGGCTTCCAGCACAGCGGCAAATCTATTCGGATCGAACTGTTTTTTCACAAAACAGCGGTCCTTCTGTCGTATCAAAGCCCCGTTTGAAACAATTACAGGAGCTTCTATTCCCAAAAAACCAATAAAATCCTCAATAAACGAAAATGATCGTCCGGTAGAAATCGTAAACAGGATTCCCCTGTCGCTAAGTGATTCGGCAAAATTACGGGCATATTCAGGCATACGGAAATCATTGCCTGCCAGTGTACCGTCGAAGTCGCTTACAATAAGTTGAATCATCTTACTCTGTTATTTCCGCCTGTATCCTCCGGATATTGCTCCGGAGGATACATTCTAAAGTTGAGTATTAATAGTTGGCGTCGATATATTCTTCCAGCTTCTCGTTGAAGTTATCGCAGATATTGCTGATCGTTTCATCCTTGCTCATTTCACCGTTGGCGAAAGCGATAAGGGACTTCTGAACCAGCTGGTTCAGGTCGGTGTTGAGGATCTCGAACGGTTCCTGCATGCCGGGATCAGCGCTGTTCAGTGCATCCATGGCAACCAGCAGACCCGGTTTTTCAACGGTCAGGTCAGCCCAGCCGGGGAGTTCGTAGGTCTTGCGGTTGACCGGCAGATATCCGGTATCGGCACAGATCTGGAGCTGGACTTCAGCAGAAGCCATATACTGGAGGAAAAGCCAGGATGCTTCGATCTTCGCTTCGTTCCCATTGTCGAACATGAGAATGGAACCACCGCCTACGCAGGAGCCGAAATAGTCATCAGCCGTGCATTTCTGGATCTTAGCGATACCGAGTTCAAAACCCGCATCCGCGGCCTTGGTCATCATGGTCTTCATCTGAGCGGAGGACTGGAAGTTCATTGCGGAAAGCTGGGAACCGAATTCACCGCGTTCATCATCATTGACCGGTTTGAAACCGCCGGTATCAATGACCTTCTGCCATTCAGTCAGGAATTTATCCAGGGAGCCATCATCGCCGATGGTCAGACGGGTCATCAGACCGTCGCGGCCGCCGCCGTTGTTACCGAAATAGTTGCATCCGGTTTCGCTGATGCCGCTGAGGAAGTTGACCAGTTCGTAGCGGTCCACCTGAATGTTCAGACCGTAGCGCGCCACGCTGCCGTCATCGTTGTAAGCGGTCAGCGCTTTGGTCCACTCTGCCAGTTCGGCGATCGTCTGAGGACCTTTCTCGGTATCAAGTCCTGCGGCATCGGCAAGCGTCTTATTATAATACAGCAGAAGCGTAGATGAGTTCAGGGGCATTGCCACCATTTCGCCTTCATACTGGTATGTGCGGATCATGCTGGGAAGAATGTCTTCCTTGGAGACGATCACGTCATAACCGCGGTCAAACATATCATCCAGCTTCAGCAGGTTGTCCCATACAACAACGGAGGGAACGCCGGCAGAATAGATCTGTGCCGTATCCGGGAAGTTTGCCCAGTCATTGGCCTGCGCCAGTTCCTTGCATTTTGCTGTGACATCGCTACCGACATAGGTAGACTCCACCACAACGCCATGTTCCGCCCCGACGGTCGCGTTGAACTGATCGACGAGATTCTGAAGGGTTGCAGCCCATCCGCCCTCAGCGCTGTTCCAGAAGGAAATCGTTACAGGGTTAGCCGGATCGAGATTTGTTGCCGAAACAGCACCGAAAAGCGCTGCTGTGAGCAACAGGACAAAAAAGAGCACTACAGTTTTTTTCATGATTTATCCTTTCTTTTTTATTCTCACCGCTTAAAGTGAGTTATCCGCGTTATTCCTTGACTGCGCCTGTCATCATGCCCCGGACGATCTTTTTCCGGAAGATCAGGAAAACAATAACCGTTGGAATCATGATCAGGACGGAAGCCGCCATAATTCCGCCGTATGAATCGCCGTCCGCAAAGTTCAGTTTGGCGACCCCGATCTGGACCGTCTGCATGGCCTCCGTGTGGGCGACCAGCAGCGGCCACAGATAGGTGTTCCATACGGAAATAAAGGATGAAATGAATACCGATGTCAGCACGGAAACCGACGTCGGGAGAAGGATAGAAAGATAGAAACGGAAACTCCCGCAGCCGTCCACATAGGCGGCATCCCTGAGGCTTCTTGAGAATGTCAGGAAGTTCTGCCGCATCACGAAGATGTTCATAGCCGATATACAGAACACACAGATCAGTCCCGCGTAGGTGTTCGTCCATTTCAGCGCAGCGATCGTTTTGTAGTTTGTAATGATGACCACATCGCCCGGGACCATGATCGTCCCAAGACATACGAGGAAAAGAAAATCCCTGCCCTTGAATTCGAAGAAAGAAAAGCCGTACGCCGCAAGACTTCCGAGAATCACACGCATAATACTGGAAACGAGCGCCATTATCAGCGAATTGATCATGTATGTGCGGATCGGAACGATCTGATTGACAAGCTGATAGCTCTGAAGTGTCCAGGTCTTCGGCCAGAAAGAAGGCGGCAGGGTAAGGATCTGAGACGGTTTCATGAACGATATAAGCACGCAGTAAATGATGGGAAACATCAGGATGAGACCGAAAAACATGGCCATTGCCTGATAGGAAAAATCCATCAGCTGGCGTCTTGACATTTTTCTGTGGGAGGATTTATTCATATTGCACACTCTTATTTTCCATTTTGAATCCGATCAGCAGGAAGATGAAGGTCAGCAGAAATGCAAGAACTGCTGCAGGATATCCGCGGTTGTAGTTCTGTGAAAGAATGCACTGCTTATACATATACGATACGATCGTCGAGACATCCGCGTTGTGTGCATAATCTGACAAGACCATGATCAGCGTCGACATCATCATTTCCCTTGCGATTCCGTTGCAGATAACGAAAAACAGCGTGGGCGAAATCAGCGGAATATAGATCCTGACGACTTTCAAGAGCCCGCGCGCCCCGTCCAGTTCCGCACTTTCAATGATCTCATCGGGTATGGACCGCACGGCAGCCAGGAGAAAAATGTAGTTGTAGCCGATGTTCATCCAGGTAGCGATAAAACTGATGGATATCATTGTCCAGTGCGAATCCCCCAGCCAGTTGATTTTTGTATGGAGGATCTCGTTCAGAATACCGAGCGAGGGATTGTACATCAGCTGGAAGATCATGCAGCATACCGATGCGGAGATAGCCATCGGAAGGGCGTACATTGTTTCATATACGGCTGAATATTTTCTCGGCCTGCTGGATATGATGGCAAAGAACAGCGCAATGATGGTTGAAGCAGGAACCGTGATGCCGGTGAAAACCAAGGTATTCTTTACCGCGCTCCAGAATTCCTTATCGCGAAGCACTTTGGCGTAATTCGCAAATCCGACAAAAGAACGCATCACACCGTATGAGTTGCATTTGAAAAAACTTGAAACAATGGTTTTTATAAACGGATAATATGTAAAAAGGCCGAAGAATAACAGAGCCGGAAGAATATAGAGCATCGGCTCCACGTATTTCATGATTTTTCTTTTATTGATCGTTTTCATCTGTTCCTCAGTTCAAACGGTAAAAGGACGCCTTGCAGTCAGATTCGGCAGCTGGTTCCCAATCCGGAGCAAGCCCGATCAGGCGGTCCGCATAAGGCTCCATATCGATTTTATTTACGGTTTTAATTGTTTCGACCCATTCACCGGGTATTGCCTCCAGGCCGCTGTACGCGCCTGCCATCGCGCCTGCCATAGCGGCATTCGTATCGCAGTCGCCGCCAAAATTCACGCATATCTCAATCACCTTTTTCGGATCGCCTCTTCCGAGGACAAACAAAGCGATGGATGCAGGAACAGAATCGGCGATCAGGTCACCTCCGCCGAAATACCAGTACAGCTTTTTCATCCCTTCGTGGATATCCGCACTGCTGTCTGCAATATCGCAGGCAAAGGCGATACGCTTTGAGATCATCGGAGCTGCCGTATCATATCCGTATTCCCGTCCCCGATCTGCAGCTGCCATCGTCTGCCGTACGATCTCGTCCAGGTTTCTCTCACCTTCGATGCAGAGCTTTACCCCCATTGCCACTGCGCACGCGCCTGAAACGCATACTGCAGTATTATGGGTAGGCATGCATGTCATATAAACATCGCGGACAAGCTCATCCATGGAAGATCCGCGAAGGCCGTGGATAATTCCCATCGGACTGATCCGCATTGCGGAACCGTTCGAATCGGCATATCTGCCGCTTACGGTAATATCCGCACCTTCTTTTATTGCCTTCAGCGCTTTTGCAGTGCTGGGCCCGAGCGGACTGACATATTTATCTTTTACACGTTCTGCCCACAGAAGGATCTCGTTGACGACGTCATGCGGAACGACTTTCCCGTTTCTGATATATGAGTTCATCAACGCTACGGCCTGTTCACTATCGTCGGTATATTCACCCGCGGTCAGTCCATCATGGAAAATATGCCCTGGTTCAGGCGGCAGAAACGTATCAATCCATCCCCAGCGTTTTGCGATATATTCCTGGGACATAAAGGAAGTCGGAACTCCCATTGCATCACCGCAGGCCATTCCGTATAACGCACCTAATATTCGCGATTTCATATTTTCCATAAAAATCTTTCCTCTTGCCATGCAATCCTCACATTAACTTCTATATTACGTTATGTTTACGTAATTGTCAAGATTAATATTACGTAATAATTAACGTAATTTTTACGTAACTATTGAATTATATGGATACATTTAGCATTTAATGAGAGTTCAATAGCAAATTTATATATTTTTTATAATTAGATCTTGATAGATCAAGATTTTTTTGCACATGCGATTTAATTCCAGAAACATGAGTTATTCAATATATAAAAAGGCGAATCGTAACATTACGTTCGCCTCTTATTTTTTATTCGTTTCAAGTGAATGAACGGATAAAGAATCCGGCAGTCATCTATTCTGGACATGCCAAAAGTTCAGTATCCCCGTTTTTTTTATTTCCGAAAGTGCAATCGAATGAACACATGCTCCATAATTATTTTTAACATCATCACCATCAACATTTGTCGCACATATAAACAAAACCTGCCCTCGCATTCCAGATGTTTCGCATGATGCGTCAGGCCATATAAAAAAGCAGGCAGGCTTTGATATTATTTTTGAAAAGGCCCGCTGTCAAGCGAAATCCAGCCCAACTATTACAGTTCTGTTCGTTTTCATCATTTTACTTATACCTTCTGCGAAATTCAGAAGGCGTAATATCCATAAGCTGCATAAAAACTCGCGAAAAATAGCTTTGATCGGAAAATCCGACCTTCACAGCAACGTTGAGAATAGAATCATCCGTGTTAAGCAGAAACTCTTTTGCATGTTCTACACGCAATTTATTGATATATGTACTGATCGTAACTCCCAAACGTTTTTTGACAAGATGGTTCAGGTATGATTCTGAGCAGTACAGCTCGTTGCAGATTTTTTTCACATTCAGATCCTCTGAATAATGCTCATGCACAAAATTCAGAAAGTGTTTGAAAACTTCTTCATTATTTGTCCGTTTTTTCGCAATAATGAGACTGTTTCCCGAACTCGTCATCGCATGATATGACTGAGCCAGGTAGCTCGCGACAAACTCAAACGCGGGGACGATCTGTTCCGAAGTCGCAGTCATGGGTATTATGTTGTTTTCATAGAGTTCGAATGCACGCCGCCTCTCCTCCTCAGATGCATTCACCATCGCTCTTTCGATTCTCGGCCGGTAAAGATCCGGCGGTACAGCTGCGCAGCCCACCGTGATGGCTCCGAGCAGCTGGTCATTGCCCGTTATGGGAAATACATACTCGCCGACACCTGCATAACAGATGCCGTAAAAACTCTTCCCGTTCAGATACATCGATTTTGTAAATATCTTTTTCATCATGCTGAGACAGTGATGATATCGTTCCTTATCGCTTTTCACATGGATGCAGTATGGATTGTTGTGACCGAGATACGGAGTCAGCGCTTCATAGAGGGCTTTATCAATAGGAATGAATCCGACAAAATCTTTTACGCATATCGATAATTTCCATGTCTGTTCCATATTTTTGAGAAAACTGGTTAATTGTGCATGTTCCATTTTTACACTCAGCCTTGAAATTAGGATATTTCTGCATATTTTAGCATATTTCTGCATATCATACAGGTGATTGCAGTATTATCCTAAGTTTTTGCAGAAAAATCCCTTTCAATCACACGTCTGAATGTTAGACTGAAATCACAAAATAAACAAATTCAAGCATTAATTGTTCGTTGAGATCAAGGAGATTTCATGAAATTTGATGTAGCTGTAATCGGAGCAGGACCTGCGGGAATTTCCGCAGCATTGTCAAGTGCCAGAAACGGATCGCGGACTGTTTTATGTACTGACCGTCCCGTTCTGGGCGGCAATTCATCCAGCGAGATTCGGGTATGGACACGCGGCGCCACCGGAGGCGGCAATCTCTTTTCTGAAGAAATGGGCACCTTCGGCAGGCTGAAACTCAGAAACCTTGCGGAGAATCCGGACGGCAATGTGCTGTACTGGGACGAAATACTGCTTGACAGCGCACTGAACGAAAAAAATCTCACGCTCTACCTGAACCTTCCCATCACGGAAATAAAGACGGACAACTCGCATGTCATCACTTCAGTCAGCGGCACGCAGCTTTCCAGCGGAAAACGGATCGAAATAGAAGCGGACCGTTATATTGACGCTACGGGAGACGGCGAGATCGCCTACCTTGCCGGCTGTCCCTTCATGTCCGGAACTGAAAGCCGGTACGTTTTCGGCGAATCCATGGCCGGAGAATCCGACACAAAAGACAAATTATGCAGTTCACTGCTGTGGCAGACAAAACTTCTGGATCATCCCGTTCCATACACACCGCCTTCATACGCATACTCCCTGTCAGAAGTTGAGAATATGCGTTCAGGAACCTGGCATGTAAGAACTATATCATGGACATTATCACCAAAAACGGGAGGATTCCTGAACATAAGAAGGCATTCAGGAGCAATATGTCCCATATCACCCCAAACGCGGATCCATGTTCCGCTGTTCTCAAGAAAAGTCCTGAAATCGGCATTGCTGCAGGGACTTTCGGCCATATCGAAAACAGAATAACCATACTTTTCTGACATAAACTTCCGGACCATCTCTCTCCGGGCCAGTCCGGGAAGAAGGTGGTAATTAGCAGGTTTTGCCGAATAATATTTCTGATTATCTGCAGCACGCGTTATTGAAGTTATTTTAGGGGAATACAGGAGAAGATCCTTTTCAAGATCATCGATTCCAAAATATTTTTCAAGCAGTTCACGGCTCGACCATGGAATTCTTAGAAGAAAATCGATCAGTTTATTTTTCATGCAGAAGATCCTCACTTCTGAATAAAAATACAAACTGAGCTGAATCATGGCTCCGGCGGATTTTGGGATGAATAAAAATACCCTTCATAAAACAAGGAAAATCCCCTTCAGTATGAGAGGATTTTCTAAAGTAAAAAACGGATCAGAAGTCATTCCGGATATGAATAACATTCCCGTGGTAAATGGTCAATTCAACTTCCATCGTGATAAATGACGACACATATCCTGCAATTTCATCCGTACATTTGAAGTGTCTTCTGTTTTCGCCTCTGGAATCTGTCAATGTTATGATGTTACCTGACACTTCCTGCAGATAACCTTTCGTTTTTGTCTTGTGAAGCAGCAGGAAAAAAATAAGCGCAAGAGATGAAACAGATGCCGGAATGATAACTGTCCAGTTCCAGTCCTTGAATTGAGAATACCACGGTGTTTTGAAAGTCATATAGAATACATTGTTCGAGGAGTCTGCATAACCCGTGATTTCGCTGTGACGAATCAGATTTGTTCCTCCGACAACCGTATCCTGAGTAATATGATATTCAACGCCTCCAACCATTACATCAATATTTTTACCATCCGGACCTTTTTTTACTGAAGAAGCAGGCCCGTTTATCGTTTTTACACGATTATTTTCTGTGAAATACAAAGTCATAACACGGCCGTTGCGCATGAGACCGACAAAAGGAGATCCCTTTACAAAGTATTTCGCATCCGGTATGAACTTTACGTCGCTGTTCACAAAATATGCTAGATTGGATGAAGTGAAATAGATCTCATTATCAGAGAAGGTAACGATTTCATCAATGATACCGTTGACAGGAGTAATCGTTTCTCCTGACTGAACCAGAGGATAGTCGATAGAAGTTTTCACAAATTTCCCGCTCATTTCCATGCTTATGAGTGTACCTTTTGTATAAAATGTTTTCGACATTTTCGTTCCGGGGAAAAACAGAGCTTCGATATCTCCCTCCGGGAGGGAAACGATCATTTTTGAAGAATCCTGAGCCTGGTATAATCCCCATACTGTTTCTGATTTGAGATCCGGACGCTCATAATCCGGAAGAACCTCGATATACCTGATAATAAGCGCACCGGGATACGGAGCAGCACGCCCTCTGACATAGTCATCTGTATTGATCCCGCTCCGATTATTTTTATAGCCGGTTGCGTTATCGGTAAGATATTCCTTCCCGTCGATAATGATCCTGTTACCGCTTATCTGTGTTACAACTCCTTCGAAGGAGACGGATGAAGGTGTTGCTGAAGGTGCCGGTGTATGTATCTGAAGCAACTCTCCGGATACGTCCCAGTTCCAGTTTGTGTCCGTTGTGTTTTCCATCTGATCTCCTGTCAGCAGGTGCAATCCGTTATCCTGTGAGGAAGGAGCAGGTGTGAACAGATCGGCCCAAAGCGGCGTGGGGGTGATTGAGGGAAGCGGGGTAGGGGTTCCGATGGATTTTTCCGGAATCTTTGTAAGAGATACAATCGTATAAGACTGCATATCACTATTGAGATAGACAAATCCCATGACGTAATCACCGATAAATATGTTTGTCCCGGCCGCATTAATGGAACTGTATTCGTCGGCAACAAGTATCTTTCCTGCTACATACAGAGAATTCTTTCCGGCAGAATCAACGAATCCTTCCACCGGGATAGTATCCCCTGCATTTGAAGCGTAACTACGGGCTGTGAATACAAGCATCATTGCAGATATGATCAGATAGAATAAAACTGTTTTCTTTTTCATTTGATTTTCTCCATGGTAATCAGGAAAAAGATACTAAAAGAGACCGCTGACAGCGG